>NZ_CP041216.1:3636666-3945833 GCF_020511155.1 Shewanella glacialimarina
GATAATGTTAACTGCCGCACAGTTTAGTGATTGATGAGCGGGATCAGGCTAGGTAAATGGCGTCAATATTGAGGATTAATGGCGCCATACCTGACCAACACATGCCAAAGCAGTTTCAATTCTTGCACTTTTTTAGCATGGCTTGAACGTTCACTCCAACTTGTAGGTTGCTTGCATAATGTATAGGCGGCTTGTCCCAAAATAGCGGCATCAATCATATTATCTTGGGCAATATTTTGCGCCAACATAGGCATATTCACGCCGCGAAAGTCACTGGGTACCTCTTCTACCGATAACTGATATCCGCCATGCCATAACAGTTGAATATCATGCCCATCACATAAGGTTTGTAGCAAATCACCCACGTGTGAATCTTTAAAGCTGGGGTCGGCGACTAAAATCTCGATATCATTATCTAGAGATACGTCACCGTGGATTTGTGCCTCAATGTAATGATCAAGATTACAACTTGGCGTGCGTGTAAATCGCCCTTGGATGGCATGAGCTAAATCTGTGGTTAAATAGTCAATCAATTTAGCGGGCTTAAGCCCTTGAATACCTAACGCGTAATGGCGCTCAAAACTTTCACTTAATAATGCCGCTAACACGCCATCAAAACAGTTTATGGTGCCCTTCTCTTTTGGCAATCGATAAGAGTCCATATAGCTAAATGTACTGCGTGTTAACACTTGTGGGGTGGTCAGAAAGTAGCAACTACCAAAGCGTGGTGCAGGCCCCAATGAGCACAACCCTAAGTCTAGTGCGCCATACTTAGGCCGATGTTTGATGCCGGAATAACATTGACCAAATAACTGGTTTTCCCAATAGTCACGTGGCCCACCTAACTCTGGCGATAATTGACCATTAGAGATATGGGTTTCAAACTGGCTTTTATAAACACCGTCTTTTATCAGGCCTTCAACCACTCTTAAGCCACGGCTATCGACTCTATCAGGGTGAAAATGCAACGCAACTCGGCCATGCTGATTTAGTTTTCGCATTGCAAGTTGCAGTGAAACCATAGAGATATTTGACATCAACAGTACATTTTTGATCAACGCATGGGCGGGATCGCGTAACACTAAGGCAATCTTGTCAATGTGTGATAATGCGGCCTGTTTTGGGGTCATGAACTGCCTTATAAGACAAAAATGAAGACGAAAAGTAGGTATAAACTAACGACAAATTAGCATAAAAGCTAAATCAAGGGTGATAGTGATATAGCTAATAACCGTTATACAATGCACCAAGCAATTCATTGTATGCAATATTTCTTTATTTGGCACTGAAGATTAAGACTTTTTCACGATTCTGCTAGACGTGTTTAGATAGCACTCATATGGCTTTTCAGGTAAGATGCACGCCCGCCGATATTGGCTACCTTAATATATTTAACCGCCTTGGCTGTTAACTGAGATGTAATCTATGAGTTTTGAAAACCTAGGACTAAGTGCTGCTATTTTAAAAGCGGTTGCCAAACAAGGTTATGACACCCCATCCCCTATTCAAGCCCAAGCCATTCCTGCAGTATTAAACGGTCTAGATGTTATGGCTGCAGCGCAAACAGGTACAGGTAAAACAGCGGGATTTACTCTTCCTATTCTAGAATTATTATCCCAAGGAACGCCAGTTAAACGCGGTCATGTGCGTACTTTAATATTAACGCCTACCCGTGAACTTGCTGCGCAGGTTCAAGACAGTGTCGCGACTTATGGTAAACACTTACCGCTTAAATCGGCTGTAGTGTTTGGTGGCGTGTCTATTCAGCCACAACTGGCATCACTTAAAAATGGTGTTGATATTCTAGTAGCAACACCAGGGCGTTTATTAGACTTATATCAGCAACGCGCGATCAACTTTGATCACCTTGAGATTTTAGTCCTTGATGAAGCAGATCGCATGTTAGACATGGGCTTTATTCGTGACATTCGTAAAATTTTGTCATTCTTGCCAGCTAAAAGACAAAACTTAATGTTTTCAGCGACATTCTCTGTCGAGATCCGCGAGCTAGCAAAAGGCTTAGTAAACAACCCTGTTGAAATTTCTGTTACCCCACGTAACAGTACTGCAAATAGCGTTGAGCAAAGCATTTACACTGTCGATAAAACGCGTAAGTCAGCAGCGTTAATCGAACTGATCAAAATCAATAACTGGAATCAGGTATTGGTATTTTCTCGCACTAAGCACGGCGCGAACCGTTTAGCTAAAAGCTTAGAGTCAGCGAATATTTCAGCTGTGGCGATTCACGGTAATAAAAGCCAAACCGCACGTACTAAAGCCTTAGCGGACTTTAAGCGTGGTGCTGCCCAAGTTATGGTTGCAACTGACATTGCTGCCCGTGGTATTGATATCGACCAACTGCCTTTTGTAGTGAATTTTGACTTACCGCAAGTGCCTGAAGACTATGTTCACCGTATTGGTCGTACTGGCCGTGCTGGTGCATCAGGCGAAGCTGTGTCTTTGGTCAGTGATGAAGAAGGTAAATTATTACGTGATATCGAAAAACTGATTCAACGCCAACTTCCCCGTAAGGTGCTAATCGGCTTTGAAGCGAATTTTACCTTACCTGAAACCCAATTAACGGGTTCTTCAACAGGGCAAAAATCTAGCGCGAGTCGTACTAAAACCTCGAGTTCAGGACAGGATAAAAAAATCCACCAAAGACGTCAGGGTAATAATGAGCAGAAGAAAAGTTCTGATGGTACTTCTGCAAACGGCGCAGCTGCAAAGAATCGTCCGCCTAGACGCCAAAAGCCATTAGTTGATTTAGGGGCTAAATTTGCTAACCGAGCACAAACACCTAAACCAAGTGACAATGACTCAGGCGAGCGCAAAGCGACAGCTAAAGCAAGTCAACCTAAGCCGCAATCGCAGCCTAGACAAACTAAGCCTAGCGAACCTAAATCTAGCCCTGCATCAACCAGTAAAGTTGATCCTTATGCTAATGCTAAGATTAAGTTCCAAACAAAAGATTGATACTGAGTTAACGCACTTGATGAGCAGTTAAAGAGCCATTGATTAGCTATCAGTAAAGAATCGATATGAAAATGGAGGCTTATTGGCCTCTATTTTTATATCTGCCGTTTAGCCACAACTCATTATTTATCTGTAGATTTAGATATTGATGTTGATGTTGATGTTGATGTTGATGTTGAAATCGTAACTCTTTCTTGATTAGACAACCGTACCTCTATCCCTTCTATCGTGGTAATTTTACGGGCATGAATGTCTTTTTTGCGCACTTGGTACTGGGTGGACATTGCCTCAATAGGTGAAGATATTTGTACCGTTACAATTTGATTATCGTCATACCAACCCCAGCCCCAGAATGCCGCAGTCGACAACATACAAACCGTGATCAAACCGTACATAACCATTTTATTAAATATAGGGTGCGGTGAATGCTCCGTTACTGCCTGGGTGGTTTTACTGATAGATGATTTCCCGCGGCGCAGATAAAAAGACGCTCCTATAATAATCAGTAACGTAATAATGATTTTGATGAACACACACATCTCCAACAACAAATAGAGTGCTATTGTACGTCAATTTAATTAAGAAACTGTTACTCGCCTCGTTAAATGCAATCAATCATCTGCTATTTATTGCGCTTAACGAGAAATTGGCCAACTACTATAAAATAAAGTCTATAGTAGTACGTCGAGTAATATGGAGATTCATATGTTAGAGATTGCCTTAATTTATTTAGCTGCAGCTTTGTTTTCAGTCACTATCGCTAAGCGGGTCGGGTTAGGTTCTGTGCTGGGTTACCTTATTGCTGGAATGCTTATCGGACCTTATTTACTCGGCTTAGTCGGTGACCAAACAGACGTTATGCACTTTGCTGAGTTTGGTGTAGTGATGATGCTATTTTTAGTCGGCTTAGAATTACAGCCATCAAGACTTTGGAAATTAAGACACTCAATATTGGGTCTAGGGGGCTTACAGGTCAGCATCACCACTATGATTATTTTTAGTGTTTGCTTGTTTGTCTTTGAATTACCCTGGCAAAGCGCATTGGCAATCGGCTTAATGCTGGCATTGTCCTCGACCGCGATAGTGTTACAAACCTTATCCGAAAAAGGCTGGATACAGCAGGAAGCAGGCCAAAATAGTTTCTCTGTATTACTGTTTCAAGATATCGCGGTTATCCCTATTCTTGCGCTATTACCCTTACTGGCATTTACCGACTTTCCCACCACAACAGCACATAATAACCTCACTGCCAGCTTGCCTGCTTACCTGCAAGTGGCGGTATCCATTACTGTGATTATCGGGATTATTTTGGCGGGTAAGTACATATCTGCGCCATTGTTTAGATACATTGCAGACACCCGATTACGGGAGTTATTCACAGTATTTGCACTATTTCTGGTTATCTCAATTGCCTTTATTATGCAAAGTATTGGCCTTTCACCTGCACTGGGTACATTTTTGGCGGGAGTGGTATTAGCTGAAAGCGAGTTTAGACATGAATTAGAAGCGGATATAGAACCCTTTAAAGGCTTATTGCTAGGGTTGTTTTTTATTACGGTGGGCGCATCAATAAACTTCCCATTGTTGTTTGAACAGTTGGCTTTGGTATTGATGTTAGTCATAGGTTTGATAACCATTAAAGCCAGTGTGCTATTTATGTTAGCCAAACTGTTTAAGATGCAAACCAAGCAAAAGTGGTTATTTGCCTTAGCCTTAGCTCAAGGTGGCGAGTTTGCCTTTGTATTGTTATCACTGACAAACTCACTGCACATTCTATCTCCTGAGCAGGGCGAAATGACCACCTTAGTCGTTGCTATCTCTATGCTGATGGCCCCTTTATTATTGATTTTTTATGATAAAGTCCTTAATAAACAAGATACAACAGCACTTGCTGATTTTGATAAACCAACCGATATAGAAGCAACCCAACACGTTATCATCGCAGGCTATGGTCGTTTTGGACAAATTGTCGGACGTTTACTGTCAGCACAGGGTTATCATATTTCAGTACTAGACCACAGCCCAAGCCAAATAGAAGTATTAAGACGATTTGGCAATAAGGTATTTTATGGTGATGCCGCAAGACAGGACTTGCTTGAAGCTTCTGGGGCAAAAAATGCCAGAATGTTAGTTATTGCGGTGGATAATGCCGATAAAATTATTGAAATAGCCACACTTGCACGTAAACATTATCCTCATTTAAAAATTGTTGCCCGCGCAGTAGATAGGCGTCACGCCTATGAACTTATTCGCATCGGCGTTAGCCACTTTAAACGGGAAACCTTTGACTCTGCATTAAATTTAGGTGTCGATGCTTTAACACTGCTAGGTCACAGCCAGGCTGATTCAGAACGCGCTGGGCAGTTATTTTCTAAACACGATAATGAATCATTAACCCTACTCGCTGACTTATGGGGTGATGACCACAGTTATGGCGTCGCAGTTAAACAACGCAGCGAAGATTTACGTCAAGTGCTGGCTAAAGACAAGCAACAACAGGACAAGCTAAATACTTGCCATGGGGAGGATTGTTAAACGCCTTCAATCAACATCAACCTATTACAGATACCAATTGAGTGATAATTTGACCAGAGCTTACTTAATCGAACAAAATAATGACGCTCAACTGCTCGCAATTAAACCACTGTCTTTATTGATAATTCAATGGTCATAAATAACTATAGACGTCTTTATGACACTTTCACTGCAACAAATGATAATAATTTGTTAAAAAATTTGAATTAATGAGCCTAGTTAGGTTATCTTGTGCGCTGCGAAAGAAGTGTGTATGCGCTCATTTTGCCTCAAGCATTTGGAAAAAGTGTCTACATAGAAATGTCACGGAATATATTAATACAGTAATTCATTGTAATTAAATAATTTATACTTATTTTTCTTTTCCTTATGTGCAAAACACACTTCTGAAAACACTATTGCTGGCATCTTTGTTATCGACAAATAAAATAGCAACATATGTTAACGAATATAACGATAAATATAATAACAATAAAAAAACTATCATTATCGATTGAAGATTTGCAAGGATGAAGACCCATGAACGAAGCTAGTCAACCTAGCCAACAGAACCCCCTGATCGAAGAAATTAAAAATCGCGTTTTAGAAGTAGACGCACTTCGTCATGGGACACAACACCCTGAAAATATCGAATTACCACTCGATTATATTGAAGCCTTAGATGAAGTAACTTCAATCGATCGTGAGGAAATTGAAGATATCGCTCGCGATGTCATCGCTAAGCATAAAAATATCACCCGTGTGCAGCCTCAAAAAAGACAGAAAAATAAACAGCGTGATCTTAATCAATGGTTAATTAACATTTCTTTATTACTCATCATCAGCGTCACAGTGAAAGTGGTGTTTTTAAATGATGGCAGCCCGAAAGATCCTAGTGAAAAAACCTTCGCCACCACAATAGCTTCTACTGATTTTAGTGCCTTACAACAAGAGGCGACAAACACCTTTAGTAGCATGATTGATTACGCGCAAGCATTACTCCCTAGTGCAGAAGACTTACCTGATATCCCTTTCAGTATTGAAGATATCGACTTGGCTGCAATTGAAGAGTCAGCATCACAAACATTTTCTTCTATTTTACAATCAGCAAAGGATTTATTACCCCAAGAAGATATTCAAACAGCAAATAACGATCAAGTCGTACAAGCTGAAGATGAAATAATTATTGCAGAGCAAAACCTTAATGAAGCGGCCCCTGTTTCAGAAACAAGAGCTTCAGAAACAAAAGAATCAGAAAAACCAGAAAACCTTGTCGCTAACAATAGTATTGATGCGGCATCTGATACAAAATCAGACTCAAATTCAACATCTATAACGTCAAGTAAAGCCACTCTTGCTATAGCACAAGCCGCTATAGCTGAAGCTGCTATTAAAAAGGAACAGGACGTAGCGCTAGCGGCGTTAAAAGTGACTAATAAAGTCATTGAAAATGCTATGACCAAGGGAACAACTGTTGAAGAAGAGCTAGAAAAAGCGGCTTTATCGAATATCGACAGCATCAATGCTAGTACTAATACTGGCGCTGTTACACAAATAACAACAGCCATAGAAGACGTTACTAATGCGCCGTTCACTGCGGAAATAGCCAGTGTCATAGCAACCGAAAAACCAGTGATACAACAGCCTATTATAGAACAATCTATTGAAGAAAAGCCTCCTGTAGATAATTCTGTTGCCAAAAGTATTACCGCTAACGGCAATAACACTGAAGTTGACGTTATTGCTAATATTACAGACACATCAGACAAAGCAGATGAAGCACTCGCTTTAGCCTCAAAAGTTGAAAGTGGTGATAAAGTAGAAACTATAAGCAAAGAGCAGAAAGTAGCGACTAATACTGTAGAAGCGACCGATGCAACGGAAATAGCACAGAACGACATCAGTATTGATGCTACAAATGTCGAAGCTGAAGATATAGAGACATTAGCAACTGAAGCCATGGCAACTATGCCTATCGTAATGGCTGACACAAGGCTAATGAAAGCATTAGATCAGGCTTTTACTCAACTTAGCAACATTAAGGCACCACCTCGGCCTGAACTCGCCATCAAAGCAACAAACATTGAAGCGATTACTGATTCTAAAGCTGCTGATGCTGATGCTGAAAGTCTTGATATCGCCGATACAAATAGTGTCGCCACTGGCAAAGTTAATATTGCAGCAGCTAACATCTCTACCATAGATGAGCAGACAACTGTTGCTGACGAGCAGACAGCTACCGAACCTGAAAAAGCAACAACACAGTCAGAAGTAGCTAATAGTATATTACCGAGTGAGACCCAATTAATCACCCAAGAGACTTTAGCGCTTATTGAGCAACCTAAAGACATAAAAGCAATAGATACTAAGGCTATAGATTCTAAGGCTTTAGATTCTAAGGAAATAGATACTCAAGTAATGAATGACTCACAAGTGACCTCAGCGGTGCCAGTTGAGCTTGTCGCAGAAGCAAAATCCCCTGAGCCAACAAACGTTGTTTCCGATAAAAAACAGCTCGTTGAAGAATCTCAAACAAACCTTGCTCTAACATCCGTTAATCCAAGCCCTGCGGTATCAACTTTGAACGAAAAACCTATATCGACAGAGCCAGAGGTTACTCAACTAGCCCTAGCAGACGCAGATATAGAATCAGTCGATGACAATGCTACAACTGAAATAGCCCAAAACACACCATCAAATAAGGCATCAAAAGTGTTACGGGTAACATTAGGTGCTGATGAAGCGATAGAAGAAGTGACACAAAAATTAATTGCAGCTCAACAAGCGCCTTCAAATATAAATGCGATAACCCAGCAAGCAGTTACGCAGATAGCCCAACCTAAGGCAAATAACGCCGAAATGGCGGCCCTAACGGCACAATCTAAATCAGTGGTATCTGAGCAAGCCGCATCAAAAACTGATGAGATAGCGGTACAGACGGTATCAACTGCTACTAAAGCACCTATAACTAAAGCACCTATAACAGTAGCACCTGAGATAAATACAGATGCTAGGTTTGTGGCAACTAAGCAGGACGCACAAAGTAACTATAATGGCCTCAATCTTAAGCTACAGTTAAACTCTATTGTTGATTTAAGCCAGCTGGCTAAAATGTCGGTATCACAGTTTTATAGTTACAAATCAAGACTACCAAAACCATCAGATAACATTGACTTACCTATTAATGACCTTAAAGCACATCCGTTAATAAGGGATATTTATCTATCAGAGCAAAGTGATGTTGTTGTAAAACTGGCGAAATATTATGGCGAAGATTCACAGCTTATTTTTACCCCAAGCATTACTAATGATGGTGGATTAATTAACTGGAAGTGTAATGCCAATATAGACCCATCACTACTTGTTGGCCCTGGCGAATCACCTTGTAGTTTAACCAAAAGTGCCGCTGCACCCGCGTCGAATACCAAGCTTTAAACGACAAGTATGTTTAAACATAAAAAGCATAAGCTCGCGCTTATGCTTTTTAGTTTATGCGGTAACGTTAGGCTGCATTATTGGTATTTTAAAAGACCAAAACACTCGCTTCTCGGTACATTGCTGCTCACTAAGGCAAGTAACCTGCTAATGATTCTCCATATTTTCACATTGATATCCTTGACGCATAGAATCAAAACGGCAACGAAGTCCACACTGCCAAGGTGCATTGTCAAATTTTTCCGATTGATGCAAAGCATAGTCTTTACACATTTGATAATCAGCAAAGCCATCTTCCATTTGATATTTAGCAGATTGGTAACCATTTTTATAGATAAAAGCGGTCCAAGTTTCAGGGCTTGTTTGCTGATGGCTTTGGTTAATACTCACCACAGCCACTGAAGCTGCAATAAATAATATAACAACCACAATAATGGCAGGCCAATGATTGTCAGACTTTACCTTGCTAGATCCCGCGCTTTTCACATCAATATCCTTAACGCCGCCAATACAGCACTCAGCCGTGTAATACTGGCCTGTGTATGTGTGGCGATAGGTTCGGCAATATTAGATTTTATACTCATGCAACCTATTATGCTTTCGTTTGGTAATGCTTACCGTTAAGTCGCTCAATAATTTGGGTTGCCGTTAAATCATGTACCACATTAATCACCGTCGACGCGGCATCGGTAATCGCCCCAAGCACCACTAAAATAGGGATAACTTCAAGTGGTAGACCTAAAGTAGTCACAATAAAAATTTCACCTAAAAATGCTCCACCAGGTACGCCACCAATAATAAATGCCGACAAAACAGCAATCAAAACGGTAATCATAAAGACATCGGCACTGAAATCTAAGCCCAACAATGAATAAATAAACACTATCTTTAATGCGGTGATCATAGCTGCACCGCCTTTATTTAAATTAACTAATAAAGGCAAACTAATTTCAGCTATCTGCTCATTCAAACCCATCTTATTTGCACTGCGAATTGTCACAGGCAAGGTCGCTAACGATGAACTGGTACCTAACGCAGTGACTGCGGGTTCTAACATGTTCTGCCAAAAGCGCTTTATGCCTTCAACACCGCCACCCAGCCATGCATAAAACGTAGAGCCCACGGTTAAATAGAAAGCTGTCGCAATAAAAAACAGTCCAACAGCACGTGCAAATGTGCCCATTAATGCTGCATCTTGGCTTGCCATCGTTGCCGCAAAGTACGCCCCTAACCCTATCGGGGCGGCGTACATAATGATCGCAATAATCTTCATGATGACCGTATTAAGGTTATCTAGTAAGTCAGCCACTTTACGGCCATCCTCGCCTGACTGCCCTATGGCAATACCACTGATAACCGACATAATGATGAGCGCCAATATATTGGATTTAGACAACAAGCCAACAAAGTCATTGGTTGTTAATAGGCTGACAAAGTCCATACTGCCGCCAGTATTATCTACTGTTTCAGCTAATGCTAATGTCACCCCTTGTGCGGGATCAAATGCAGAGGCAAGTAGAATGATACCGATTGCGGGGATCATCGCCATCACAATGGAAACAGCCATAATAGAAATCAGAATTGCGCCTAACTTTTTTAAATCCGTCATGCGCGCAATAGAAGACATCACACTTACCGCCACCAGCGGCACTATGATCATAAATAGTAAATTAAGAAAAATTTGCCCAATAGGTTTTAATTTCAGTGCAAAATCAGGCAGCCATAACCCTAGTGCGCCACCCATCATCAAAGCGGTTAATAATATTATTGAAGATTGATAAGCACGAAACGTGTTCCACATATTGTTTCCAAGTGAGTGATTATAATCAACTCAAGTTAAGTAAAATTTAACCCATGCACAATGCTAAATGCCCTATGCAAAATACACACTAACCCCCTGATTTTATCAATTGCCTTTATACATTTTCTGATAATTAGGCATATATTCGAGCCAAAATGGCGGCGTACCTATATGCTCTTGTACGGCCTTAATAAACTCACTAATTAGCATAGTCGGTTTACGATGTGGATATATAGCATAAATGCCAGTATCTACTGTAGATAAGCCATATTCTGTAAGAAGTGGCACCAATTTAGATTCAATTATTGGTTTATCTAAATTAAATAAATCAATCATCGCATACCCTAATCCATCAGTGACGGCATTGATTAATGAACGTACATCGCTGACATGATAATTTCCTTGCATCGTATACACCTTATAGCTATCACTATCAGGCGGCGTACTAAGTAACAGTTGATCCAAGCACACATTACCATTGTTATAAATAACCGCAGGCAAGCGAATTAAAGCCTCTGGTGTTGCTGGTTGTCCGTGCTCTGCAATAAAAGCTTCTGAGGCCACAATGGCAAAGTGCGTTTTAGCGATTTTTTTAGCAACCAGATTAGAATCGGTTAACTTACCTAACCGAAATGCCACATCGAAGTGTTCAGAAATAATATCGGCTCGTTTGTCATCTAAGGACAAAGTCACTTTTACGTTTGGATATTGCTTCATAAATTGACTGATCACCGGTTGCAGATATTGCTGACCAAAGTTGATCGACGAGGTAATACGAATATTGCCCCTAGGTTCAGATTGATAGGAGTCGGCAATATTTTGAATTTGAGTTAATGTCTCCATGAGTACCTGAGCTTGTTCAAGTATATCTTCCCCTGCCGATGTTAATGAAAATGACCGAGTTGAGCGATTAAGTAACTGTACCCCTAAGTCCGCTTCCAGCTTTTTGATTTGCTTAGACAGTAACGAATTGTCCATATCATGAAGGGATGCGGCCTTACTAAACGAGCCTTGCTGCACTACATCTAAAAATAACCCAAGCCTTTTAGTTAATGAAGCCATTTAACCGCCTACAATAATAAGTGGGTGAGATTAAGGGATGAAAAAATCTACCATCACGCAAATAAAAACATAAAAAAACCAGTTGTTATTCAACTGGTTTTTAACACGCTAATCAAGTCACTATTATGATAATTATCGTTAATTGATTATTCTAGCTAAGCTATCGCTAAATTCACCTACTTAGTTTCCGCTAGCTTGGCGGCAATATAAGTGTCAATGACTCGCTCAAGTAAATCCAGTGGCATAGCGCCATTCTTTAACACTGCATCATGAAACTCACGTAGGTCAAATTTATCCCCTAAGCTGTCTTTCGACTTTTGACGCAGTTCGAGAATTTTCATCATACCCACTTTGTAAGACGTCGCCTGCCCCGGCATGACAATATAGCGCTCAATTTCAGACACCACATCGCGTTCGGCGCGGCCGGTATTATTAGCCATATATTCAATAGCCTGCTCACGGGTCCACTTTTTAGCGTGTAATCCGGTATCGACAACTAGCCTTACCGCTCGCAGTAACTCATCGGTTAAACGGCCAATATTATCCGCAGGTGTTTTTTGAAAACCTTGCTCATAGGCTAAACGTTCAGCATACAGTGCCCAACCTTCAATATAGGCGGTAAAAGGAGCAAAGCGGCGAATAAGCGGCATACCTTCTAGTTCCATCGCTATCGCTACTTGAAAATGATGCCCCGGGATACCTTCATGGTAAGCCAAAGTTCTCATACCGTATTTAGGTGTCGTTTTGACATCATACAAGTTAGCGAAGAAGCGTCCTGGGCGAGATCCATCTAAAGATGGACCTTGATAATACGCACCTGGTGCTGTTTTCTCTTTAAATTCAGGAATACGCACTACTTCCATACCCGCTTTAGGACGAATGTTAAATGTATCGCCTAGCCCCTGGTCAATTTCATCTAAAATGGTTTGATAGTCTTTTAGAATTTGCGCACGGCCTTCATCTGAGTCTTCATAATAAAACTCAGGTCGGGCAGAAAACTCATTCATTGCGGCCAAATAGCCATTGGAAACATCAACGCCTTCGCCTTCAAAAATAGTCATCATTTCGAGATGAATGCGCGCCACTTCAGACAAACCTAAGTCATGGATATAGTCAGCGCTGTAGTCTGTTGTGGTAAAAAATCGCAATGCCAAATTATAGGCTTTATCTCCATCCGGTAAGCGCCAGTAACCATCATCAGTGCCCGCTTTAGTTTTTAAGTCATCAAAGTAATCAATAAACAAGCCATAGGCTGGGTAAACTGAATCACGAATAGCAACATCAGTTTGCGTTAGAATAGTTTGTTTGTCTTGTTCGCTAAACGCCTCAGCTTTATCCATTTTAGTTTGTAATGAGGTATACAAAATATTCTCTGTCGCAGGCGTTGCAACAAAACCACGCATCTCATCTAACACGCGGTCAATCACAAATCTGGGTGGAATAATCCCCATTTGTTCACGTTTTTTAAGGCCAATTAAATACTGGCCAAATTTACGATTAACTTCGCCTAATCGCGATAAGTAATTTTGCGCATCTTCTAGGGTATTAACTTGATGAGTCGACTCCATAAAACTGGGGAAACCACTTTGAATACCAAACATCTGGTTAGCTGGGTAATTATGATATTGATACTGTTCAAACTCATCCAACATATCCAGTAAATATAAAGCCACTTGTTTAGATATCTGTTGATTCTCATCTAAATCAGCATCTTGGTATCGCATCAATCCTTTACGAAATTCGGCTAACTCATCAAACATGGCTTGATCTTTAGCAGGGTCGACATTATCTAAATGAGCGTTATGACCTGTTATACCAACGGATTCGAGAAAGCCTAAGGAGGTTAATGTTTCAGGGTTTTCAAAGGCCATTTTAACCATTGCACGGTCTAAATAAGCTCTAAACAAAAACGGTTTTTCTGCATACCATTCATGTGCAGCAAATCCTCCGCCCAATGTCGCCAGACCTAAAGTCCCTACACCAATCCATTTTAATGACTTTTTAATCATATCCCTGCCTTTTGAAATATCACATACAAATATTGTTATGGTTATCATCACAACTATGATGAGCACCAAATGTTAACGGTAAGTTAACACGCAATAAGTTAGCTTGCTGGATTTTATGCAATTTATGTCATTTAAAAAGTAACAGAGTGTTATATCGCTATAATTGACTCAACCGACTATCAATAACAAACCAACAAGACTCAAAACAATCTAAAACCAACTCGATAACGCAAATAGCAAAAATAACGTAACTGAATATTCAAAATTGAAAAACATAAACTATTATCGATTTTATATTTCCACAACAAGGGACTTCACGTAGTATTTGCCTAATAGCCAAAGTTACTTGATTGCATACTGAATAGCATTAGCAACAAACAAAGCAAATACCCAAACTGAGTAACCAAAAGTAGCGACTAAAGATGAAGAAACAAAATGAATATCAACATTCACAAGCTGATGTAGAAGCTGAAACGCTTTCACTCGAGAGCTTGCTTGCATCTGTAGAACAAACTGAAAACCTTGCCAACGCCGCATTAAACCCAACCCATGAAGAAATTCAAAAAGCCAATGATCGCCGCGACTATATTGTTTATCTCACTATTAAAGGAGTCAATGTTACTTCTATGGAGATAATTGCAAATATTGCGAGGAAGTTTGATTGTGATCCCAACCAAATTATTGAAGATATACATTCTTTAACTGACAAAGACATCTGGAAAAAACATAAAAAACGTTTGAAAGACAGAGTTAATGGTCAAATTAATCGCAGGTCAGCGCTCACCGTTGCTAGAAAAAACGATATTTCAAATAAAATGCTACAGTCATTCTCTTTTAATGCTGAAACATTACTTAACCTATCAAGTCAGTTTGAATGCCGTCCGGTACATATTGTCGATGATATTCGCCACTTCAAAAAGTTTTCTACTCAAAAACAGTTTTTTATTGACCAGCGAAGTAAAGCACCGATGATCCGTGCCCTGACGCGTTTTGCGCGTTTTAATATTCAATATTAATTTATCAATGGTAAGTTAATAATATATTGCCACCCTTGTGCCCCTCATTTTCCCTCTTGCAAGTATTCTTAAGCTCAAATTAATAGACAAGGTCTACATTATAAACTTTGCTAACAATTGATAAGTTGACATTTTGGGTCAGTCTTAGAAAATCAAGCAGAATTTATAACGACAATTCTATGATAAAAAGCCCAGAAAGGAAGACGATAACAATGAGAAAATCCTTAATTGCCATCGCATTAGCAGGTACATTTTTAACTGCATGTGGCACATCAGACCCTAAGCAAACTAACAGCGCTATTGTAAAAGCCACACCTGCAGCAAAGGCAGAGTTAGGTGAATTTGGTATTGATTTAACCGCCCGTAACGAAGCGATTAAGCCAGGCGATGACTTTTTTATGTATGCCAGTGGCACTTGGTATGACAACTTCGAAATGCCTGCAGATAAAACCCGCTATGGCGCATTCAGCCTATTGGCAGAACGCAGTGAAGATCAGGTTAAAGCGATTATCGATGACATTACCAGTCGACAAAATTTAACCCCTGAAGAGCAATTAATTGCCAATTTTTACAATGCTTACATGGATACAGACACCATCAATAAACTTGGCGTATCACCTATCCAGGCAACGCTTGATCAAATTAATGCCATTAAAAACACTGATGATTTAACAAAAGTGTTTGGTAATGCTTGGCTTAGCGATGCTGACTCACCTATATCTGGCGGCATGTGGTTTAATAGACTTGACCCTGATCAATATGAATTCACTATTGGCGCAAGCGGTTTAGGACTTCCCGACCGCTCATATTATTTAGAAGACACTGAACGCTTTAGTCACATTCGCAGTGCTTATGTGAGTCATATTGCTGAAATGCTTGCATTTGCAGGTATCAAAGATGGCCAGGCCCGTGCTGAAGCTATTTTGGCGCTTGAAATCCAAATTGCACAAGGTCAGTGGCCACGTGAAAAACGTCGCGATCGTGATCTGACACTTAATCAAATCAAACGTGCTGATTTAGCAAAAGAGTATCCAGACTTTAATTGGGATCTTTTCTTTGAACAGACGGGTTACAGTATTCCACAACTAAATGTGGCTCAGCCAGAGCCCATTAAGGCTATGATTGTATTAATCAATCAGCAGCCAATTAATGTGTGGCAGGATTATTTAACCTACCATACCCTAAGCAATAACGCAGGTTTGCTAGCTGAAGAGGTGTTTAACGCTAACTTTGCTTTTTATGGCAAAGAGCTAGATGGCCAAGAAGAGCCTCGTCCACGCTGGAAACGTGCCGTTGATGAAATGTCAGCCACTGAATCACTGGGGTTCGCTATTGGTAAAGTGTATGTTGAACGGTATTTCCCTGAATCATCAAAAGCAAAGATGGCCGATTTAGTTGAAAACCTTCGTACAGCGCTAGGGCAACGTATTGATGGTTTAGATTGGATGAGTGGCGACACAAAAGTCAATGCCCACGCTAAACTGGCGGCATTTAAGCCTAAAATTGGCTATCCGGATGTATGGCAAACATTTGATGGTTTAACCCTTTCAAACCAAGATTTAGTAGGTAATATCCATAAACTACGTCAATATTTTCATGCTGACAGCGTAGCGACCGAACTTGAAAAAACAGACCGCAATCGTTGGGGTATGACACCGCAATATGTTAATGCTTACTACAACAGTTCATTTAATGAAATTGTGTTCCCTGCCGCTATTTTACAACCGCCATTTTTTGACCCTAATGCAGACCCAGCAGTTAACTATGGCAGTATTGGTGCGGTGATAGGTCATGAGATGGGCCACGGGTTTGATGACCAAGGCTCTAAATCAGATGCCAATGGTATTCAACGTAACTGGTGGACAGATTCTGATCGCGCTGCATTTGAAGCAAAAGCTGATCAACTCGCCGCACAATACAGTCTATACGAGCCAATTACGGGTCATTTTGTCAATGGTCGCAATAGCCTAGGTGAAAACATTGGCGATGTAGGTGGCTTGGCAATGGCTTACCACGCTTACCAGTTAAGCTTAAATGGTAAAGAGGCGCCGGTTATTAATGGCGTCACGGGCGATCAACGTTTCTTCCTTGCATGGGCACAAGTGTGGAAAGAAAAGCGTACCGAACAAAGCATGTTAAGCCAACTGAAAGCTGGCACCCATGCACCGGGCCATTACCGTGCATTAGCGCCTCGTAACCACGATGCTTGGTACAAAGCGTTTGATGTTAAACCTGGCGACAAGCTATATTTACCTGAAGATCAACGCGTACGTATTTGGTAGTGGATATGGGTATAGGTTGGCATAGTTTCGTGCCCGCTTGTTAAAGTATTCAACTAATCAGTAGCAACATAATTAAAATGCCAGTCAGCGAGTTGACTGGCATTTTTTTATATACATCAATAACAGCTTCTAAGGTAGAAATTAAACTTTAGATGTTATCCATTGACGTCAACCACAATTCTACCTCTGATTTTACCCGCCATTAAATCTTCGGCTGCTTGTATTACTCCGTTCAGATTTATCTCTGTTGAAATATTATCAAACATAGCCTGTTCACTTGGATTAGCGAAAATCTCACCTAAACGCTGCCAGGCTTCTTCTCTATCACTAATAGGGCGCATAACACTGTCAATACCAGCCAATGTCACCCCCCGTAGAATAAATGGCATAACGGTTGCGGGCAGATCCATACCTTGAGCTAAACCACAGGCAGCAACTGTGCCACCATATTTAATGCTCGCGCAAATATTGGCCAGAGTGTGACTACCAACAGAATCAACCGCTCCCGCCCAACGCTCTTTGGCTAAGGGACGCCCTGGTTCAGAGAGTAATTGACGATCAATAACCTCTTTAGCCCCTAAGCCTTTTAGATAATCAACTTGATCAGCACGCCCTGTGGACGCAACTACCTGGTAACCTAGCTTGGCTAAAATAGCGATGGCAAAACTGCCGACGCCGCCATTAGCGCCGCTAACTAATATTTCACCTTTATCAGGAGTCACACCATTTTTTTCTAATGCTATGACACATAACATGGCGGTATATCCCGCTGTGCCAATGGCCATTGTTTGGCGAGCAGAAAACGCTTTAGGCAGCTTAATAAGCCAGTCACTTTTTAATCGCGCTTTTTGGGCAAGTCCACCACAATGTACTTCACCCACACCAAAACCATTTAATAACACGGTATCGCCGACGACAAACTTATTACTATCAGATTGTTCCACTACGCCGACTAAATCAATCCCTGGCACCATAGGAAACTGTCTTACAACTGGGCCTTTACCCGTAATCGCTAAACCATCTTTGTAGTTCAATGTGCTGTATTGGACGTTAACCGTAACATCACCTTCTGGTAAAACTGACTCATCAATATCTTTTACTGCTGCGCGATAACCTTGCTCGTCTTCCTCAATTAACATGCCACGAAACATAAAACCTCCAATTAGACCGATCGTCTATTTAAATGTAAAAAATTTATAAAACCAATTCATGCTTCTATTAATACTACCTATTTACGGCTCATGACAAGCAAGTCTAGATAAGTGTATTTAATGGAAACTTTTCATAAAAAAATCATAATAATCTTGTAAGGGTTGTGTATTTTGGACTAGCTTGGCTCGGCTGACTGCACCTTCCCAACCGACCCAAAAAATTTCAGCTAACTTGTCGCAATTAATAGACTGACTAATCTCATTATTAACTTGTGCGAGGGCAAAACACAGGGACAATCGCTGCTGCCAACTTGCAAAAACAGTAATCAATTGCCGACGATAGCTCTCTGGTAGTAAATCGACTTCTTGACCTAAATTGCCAATCAAACACCCACGCTTAAAATGGTACTTTTCCATACCAAGCTTAGCTTTATCAACAAATAAACTGAGCCGGTGGAGTGCGGGTAAAGACTCATCGGACAAACACTTATCTAACTGATACATAAAATAGGCGGCGTAGTTTTCAATCACAATTTGGCCGAAAACTTCTTTGCTGGAAAAATAGTGATAGAACGACCCCTTGGGCACGCCCACTCTTTTTAAAATAAGATCAATACCCGAACCAGCAAAACCGGTTTCAGTTAATTGCTCTAGGCCGCTGCGGATTAATGCCGCTTTAGTATCTTGGTTGTCACGGTTGGCTTTTGGAGGGCGACCACGACGAGGCTTTACTGTTTCTATGTTCATCACCAATAATAGACCGATCGTCTCATTAAATACCAGACATAAATATTCTGAATGTGATTAGCAATACAATTCCTCGCTTAAGGTCAACAATTTGATAGCAGATTTAATGACTCAACACCACTCACCAACTTAGCGCATCTGACCCACCACAATAAAACACGGACTAAATAAGCTTTTTTAGTCCGTGTCAGGTTATGCTAATTACAATACGGTAAAGATATCTTTTATCGGTAAACGTGATTTAGGCAGACCATGATTATAATCCTCGCCCTCTTTGTGATATCCAATGGCTAATGCCACCTCAACCACATAACCGTTTAATTCTTGCTTAAACTCTTCACCAATAAGCTCAGAGTCAACACCCTCCATAGGAGTTGAATCTATCCCTAAACGCCCTAATACATGCAGAGTATTGCCTAAGGCAATATAGGTTTGAGCCTTAGTCCATTCGCCATTAAAGCCAGCGTCATTAGTATTAGCTTCAGCAAAGGCAAAGGCACCATTAAGCATATTGTCATACATGTCTGCCGGCAAATGACCTGAGGACACTTCAACATCAACAACCTTGCGGTAATCATCTTTGGTATAAGCAGGATTATGTGCAAATAGAATAATATGTGAAGCTTCAGTTGCATGCGGCTGATTGAATTGATACTTGTTTGCAAAAGTATTATGCAAACGCTGCTTTGCCGCATCACTTTCAATAATAATGAACTTCCAAGGCTGCGAGTTAATTGAAGACGCGGATAAACGCATAGCTTGTTGTAGCACTGCAATATTTTCAGCAGAGATACGTTTATTTGAATCGTATTTTTTTACGGTATAACGACGTTCTAAATCTTGAATAATTGGGTGAGACATGGATGATTTCCTCATAGTGCTAGGTCAATGAGGAGAATAATAAAGGATTTAACACTGGTTTTTTAGTACCGTTAAATCCAATATTAATGGACAATTTATACCTTAATAAAATGTCCATATCACTTGAAAACTAGTACGAAATCGCATCTGAAATTGGAATGTAGTGCCTTATTTGTCACCTAAAGTATTTACAGCAAAGCGCCTGATAATTGAACGAACTGCTGTAACGGAATCATGTAAATCATGACTCATTTGTAAAGATGTTTCCGATGACTCCTTGGTCGCTTCTGAAGCATCAGCTATTTCAATAATTTGCTGATTAATATGCTCCGCTACCGCACTTTGCTCCTCAACTGCTGCAGACATATCCATTGATAATTGAGTAATTAGCTCAACAGAATCACTGGTAGAAATCAGCTTTAACCTTGTTTTTTCAACAATTTCAACGCCTTGGGCAGCGGCTTGTTCACCTTTACCTGAAACTTCAAGTGCATTTTCAGCTCGTTGAGAAAGTATTTTTACAATATCGTGAATTTTATCTGTAGATTCACGGGTTTTTGAAGCTAATGCGCGTACTTCATCAGCTACTACACTGAACCCTCGGCCTTGTTCTCCAGCTCTAGCCGCTTCAATCGCTGCGTTTAAGGCAAGTAAATTAGTTTGATCAGCAATATTAGAAATTAAGCTCGCGGCTTGGCTAATTTCATTAGTTGAATCAACAAGCTCTTTAACCGTTTTAGCAATGTCTGTAACGGATATATTTAAATTATCTATCGATGCTTTAGCGGAGTTGGCTAACTCAGCACCTTCTTGAACCGTGACCTGAGCTTGTTTTGCACTTGATGCATTGCGCTCGACATTCCCCGCAACTTCTTGAATTGCGGTAGACATTTGAGTAATTGCCGAAGCAATTTGTTGAGTTGAATGACTTTGTAACGCCACGGCTTTTGCGGTGGTTTTAGCCTGCGCTTGTGTTTTATCTGCAATAACATCTAAAGAACGAGCCGAATCTTCAATTCGAGTGAGTGCGGTTCTACAACGGGCGATTTCAGAACCTAACGCAAGCTTTGCTCTTGCCTTTCCCCCTATGTCATCAAAAAAAGTCATCGCTACGAGTAAGTCGTTAAATGAATCTGGACTTAAGGTATAAAGTTCACGCCAATCGGACTCATTACGATAATAAGTCCAAATACACGATATCAGCATAGTCACTAGAATTAAAATACATTCAATCCCACCTCCCATTACAGCCGCAACAACACTCAATAGCATTAATGGTAACCAAACAGATGTTAAAGACTTAATCAGTTGAAACGCATTGGCAATAATCTTTCTGGGAGGTAAATTATTTCTTAATCTGGCATACATGGTCTCTGCGCGTGCAATTTCAGATGGAAGAGCGCTCACTCTGACTGATTCATACCCAACGACTTTATTGTTCTCGAACACAGGTGTTACAAACGCACTGACCCAATAATGATCACCATTCTTACGTCTATTTTTTACCAGCCCCATCCACACTTTCCCACTAGAAATGCAGGACCACATTTCTTTAAACACCGCACTAGGCATATCGGGGTGTCGAATAAGATTATGCGGTTTTCCAATCAACTCTTCACGTGTAAAACCGCTTACTTCAACAAATTCATCATTACAATAGGTAATATGGCCTCGGGCATCTGTACCAGAAATCAATCTAAAATGAGGCTTAAAAACGTGCAGTTTTTGTGTTACAGGTTGATTGTCACGCATATTACATCCTTGATGTTTAGCCTAAAATACACTCTATGTCAGTAAAATATAGTCTAAATGGCTAATATTGAAATCTTCAGACCAACTTAGTGACTATTAATTAAAAATCTCATTGCCTGTATTTATAGCAATCGTCGCAAAAATAACTTTATGCATTACAGGCTTGAAACCATACTGACAAATATTTAGTCGCTTCGTGGTCAACTCTCTGATCTAAAGCTCAATCATAATATCGATTAATTGTGCATTATCTTCATCCGAGTCAAAGGTCGCAAATAGCAATTTTGTGCCTTCAGTTACCATCACGCTGTCAAAATTATCTTCTGCATTTGGATAAAACTTTAAAAAATCAGACTTCAAAACTGGAATGTTATAACGTGCAAGCACAAGGTTAAAATCCTGTTTACTTTGCTCTTTAATAATAGATTCCGTCACTCTGATTCTGTTAACAATCCCCTTATCATTGACACCAAAAAGTAGATTTTCATTAGCAATAACCCAAACACCGTCAGCATTTAAGTTAACTTGGTTACTCCGCTGTTGATCGTCTAGCTGGTACATATCTTCGGTATTCATAGTAAAAAAATGGCTAACTTCAATAGAGTCTGTCGCGGTAAAATTAATATTTGCAGACTTTTTTTTATCACCTGATGGCAATATTGTAAAACCATTCAATAGAAGCTCAGCGTCCTTATATAGATCGACTTTAAAGCTTTCAAAGTCTAAAAATAGTTGGGATGTGTCGCTATACACAATGGTCTCATCACCGTGCTGAACCAAATCGAGATTTTGGTTAACACTTTGATATGTGTCTCTATAATTGACATCGTTAATAAACCAATTATCAATATCATAGTTTTCACTAAACGCGATGAGATTTGTGCCATGGCTATTTAGAATAGCCTCATTTTTAGCAATACCTATCACTTTATTACTCTTTACATAAAACCATAGACTTCTGCCATAACCCAATATTTGGGTACCATCTTGGTCTAATAATCTAATACTTTCAGGCCCCATTTGAGCTTTTAATATAGATAGCGGATCGCCTAACATAACGCCATAAGCACCATTGACAGACACGCTTGCGCTAGGCGGCTTATGTTTATCGGCGCTGATCATTAAAGATTTACTATTTGGTACAGCCAACACTACTGAAGTATCGGATAATAGAACTCTCATACCATTACTACCAAAGGGAGTCCGCTTAGTCGTAAGCTCCTTGTTATCACAAAGTGTAATGTTTTTTGCTTCTATATTGACGTTGATTTTATAATTGTCATATTTATCTTCATCACTATTATCGGCCACTTTTTTAACAAAATCTAAGGTGAATAGTTGCTCAATAATAATGGCTTCAGCACCTGATTTTTTGCCATTTTGCTGAGCCACTAACAATGCATTTTTTATTGATTGCTCTCTAAAATCATCAGCATTTAGCTTAGTAGTTACATCATCATTTTCATCATTTATAAAAGTTAACTGCTGATGATATTCACTTAAAATGATCGGTTCACACTTGGGAAAGTAATCAAGAATAGCAGGCAGCTCGCTTGCGAACGCGATATTAGACAGGCATGTGGACAAAATTGCATAGCGTAGTGGTTTAAACATAAATCATCCTTGAGAGTGTTTTTAGATCAACTATTCCATTTTAAAGTATGACCTTTTACTGAAATTAGACCTAATATGTAGTGCGTTTAAATATCGATAACGATTAAATATTTGAAGTATTAGTAAAAATTTTTCTTAATGTTAAAGAACAAATTTATAGATAATCACATAAAATATCAATGTTAAAAAACATAACCTAATATGAAAATCCATTGAAATATGGCGTGGTTTAATCCTGTTATAAAGGACCTAATGCGTGAACATTAAATTTGTTATTTATGGATTAGTGACACTTACAGTCATTACTGATGTTTTTGCCGATGAAGCAGTAGCCGTTTTTAAATGGCCGAAACAATATAAAGCTGCCGTGAGCCTTTCATATGATGATGCGTTGAATAGCCAGTTAATAAATGCAGTCCCTGCGCTAGATAAATATGGCTTTAAAGCGTCATTCTACCTTACTCTTTCAACCCCAAACTTGACCACCAACATCGAACAATGGCGTCAAGTCGCTACCAATGGTCATGAACTGGGAAATCACACCCTGTACCATACTTGTAGTAAATCCATATCAGGGCGAGATTGGGTGATGCCATATCATGATTTAGATACCAAGGTAATCAGTCACATACGTCAAGAAGTGCTGTTAGCCAATACGCTGCTTCACGCTATCGATAATAAAAACAGTCGCACTTTCACTCCACCATGTGGTGATTTTAATGTATCTGATGGCAATTATATTAACGCGATTAGAGACTCTTTTATCGCGATTAAAGGATATAACCCTCAATACGACCCCAAGTTTGATCTATTACTGATGCCAGAAAATGTCAGTGGTGAAACCCTGATCGCATTCGTTAATGAAGTCCAATCCCAAGGGGGGCTAGCTAACATTGTGTTTCATGGTATTGAAGGCGACTATTTAACGGTAAGTGATAAAGCCCATAATGAATTACTGCAATATTTAGCAGAAAACAAAGATAGGCTATGGGTTGATACCTACTCTACTATTATGAATTACGTCAAAACTGAACATGGTTTCTAATTATCAGCCAAAAAAGCAAGGTGTATTAGCTTGAATGGTTTCAGATGCGATTTGGCCGAGTAATTGTTGAGTCGGTTCATCAACGTCTATATCAGCAATGTAAGGCAATAGGTCTGCTGAGTTTCCAGTTATCACCTCATAGAAAACTAACGCTGTAAATAAATTGCCCATTAATGACGCGTGGTTACCATCTGAACTATGTAATCTAAGGCTTGGCGATATCATCAATACTCTATCCCAAGCTAGTCCTATAGGGGCAACACAAGATTTTTGTACTGCGGCTATGCTGGAATGAAGCTGGTGAACCTGTCTACCTTCTTTGCTCCGTCCTAGTTGCGGATGTTCAGGAAAAAGAATTGGGGTAATTGATTCATTTTTTGCTTTTTCAATCCAAATCTGAGTTTCTAAAGTTGAGTAACTCACCGTTCCTGATTGTGAGTATTTTTGCCCCTGTAAAATAAGGTGCGTCCACCGTTGCGTTGTTAATAAGTCATTGCGCCTCAGTTGGCTTCCCTTATCATCTAAAAAACCTCCCCCAGCATTAACAACTGTAACTTGTGCTTTATTATTGCCAGCCTTGATAATTTTGTTGATCAAATCCGCTTGATTTGACACATGACTATTGCCAAATAATAGGATTTTATATTCATTTGAAAAACGATTATCAGGGACAGGTAAATTACTCTTTGGTGACCCAAGATCACCCTTTTGCTGATTATTGTCCGAGACATTAGCAATATAAGACGATGCACCATCACATGCAGATAAACTTATAAATAAAATAATCGCAATGTATATAGGAAAAACAGTTTTTGAGTACATAGTGTCTCCGTAAAAATCAAATATGTTATTAAGTATATAAATAGTTAATTAAATATTGGGGCGTAAATTTGCTTTAACACTTCAGAATCATAAACGGCTTCATGCGGTACATTATTGATTTGCGAAAAACTAACAGGTTTTAAACAGGCTTGCCAAACAGAAGTTTCGGTGCCACTGCTCGTATTATTAACTGCTGGATGTTCGATTGAAGTAACGACATCATTGCAACCATTTATTTGTCGCCAATGGGCTAATGTATCCGTTACAGATTGAATATCACCATTAGTTCGCCCCGAAATGGGTACATCAGAATCCTGCGGGCTATGAAAGTGATGCAGCGTAACTGCTGTAGATGTTGTACATTGGTCAAAGTATCCCCTAAATTGACCTGCCAGCGAAACAACCGCCGTTATTTGCTCAGGTATTGCACATGCAAGCTTATAAGCCATAAACCCACCTGCCGAATAACCAAAAATATACACTTTATCGCTTGTGATATTATTCTCTGCTCGAAGTTGGACAAGTAAGCTACTGATAAAATCTGTATCTATAGCTCCGCCACTGTCACTGTTTTCGCTATCCCATCCCCAAAACTTATGACTACCTTGGGGAGATACTGATAATAATTGCCTTTCATTTGTTAAACTCTTTGCATCAAAAATGCCCGCCACTTTCTGTGGTGTTCCCGGCGCACCATGTAGGAATAAGGCGATACCTTTTATTTCAGCATTAGGTTTATAAATAACGACATCACGATTATTGACCGTCATACAACTAGCATCGATTGGTAATGATGTACCGGCACAAGTAGTTGCTTGTGGTGGCTTAACTTCTGGAATATCAGGACTGTCACTGCCGCCTCCACATCCTACTAATAAACTCAATATTGCTAAGCACGCTGCAGGTAACGTCATTATTGATTGGGCCAAATGTCGTGAAAAACTCATTTTTTGGGTATGATACTTAATGCTATTCGATATATTCTTCATGATAATCCTTTCATCGTTTTTGTGGTTTAAGTGTGCCACTACCTTGATTAGGAAAAATAAAGAAGTAAGAATGGTTTGATAATGAATTGATAATGATCAGCTAAATAATAAGGATATAGATGCATTATGCATTTGGTAGTATTACCGTTGACCTTGAAAAAGTAGAAATACAAAAAAATAACGTTCACGTAGTTTGCGAACCACGCATTTTTGAATTGCTAGTATTTTTTTGCAACCATCCTCAAGAAGCCATATCCAGAGAACAACTAATTACACAGGTTTGGGGCGGAAGAGTTGTCAGTGATGCAGCGGTAAATCGTGCGATTGGTGAACTTCGAAAGCTCATCGAAGACACTCCTTCATCTCCAATATGGCTAAAAACGGTCAGTAAAGTCGGTTATATATTCACCGCGTGTCCTACCTTATTAGCACCCCATAATTTAAGTGACGCAGTAAATACCAACACAGACTCAAGTAATCAGGCTCAAATACTCCCTCAGCCTAAAGCAACTGACATTAAAATTAATAAATCTGCCACATTATTTTCTGCATTCAATTTAACGGCATTAGGCATTATCATCTTACTTGTCATCGTAGGGGTAAGTTTTTATCAATCTAGTCAATCAAGCATCCAACAACCATTACTTAAAATTCTAGATAGGCAACCGAAAACAGCCCTTCAGGGTAGCGCCTTTAATCCATCATTTGATCCGCACACTCAAGGTTTGGTTTTTCTATATAGAGCCAGTGCTGACGATTATGCCCAACTGTTTATGCAACAAGCCGACAGCCCACCGATAACAATGACCCATGATAGCTATTACTACACTGATGTAATCTATGCTGCCGATGGTTTTATCTATGCATCCCGGTTAAATAATTTACAACAAAGGGAATGTGAAATTGTTAAATTGGATCCAGCCACCAAACAGTTAGATTTAGTATTAAATTGTGGTCAAAGAGTCGTCACTCAATTAGCTTTTGATCAACATAGCAAAAGACTAATTTATCAATATCGCCCAAGCATATCTGAGCCTTATGCCATTTATGCATATCAATTAGATACAGGCAGAAAGCAACAACTAACCCACCCAAAACAAATAGGCAATAATTTAGGAGACTATTTGTTCTCCTTGTCTACAAAAAATCAAATTTTGGCGGTAGTTGAGTACAGCGATAATGGTGCCGATAATCTTAAGTTAATAGATCTTAACGATAATAGTATTATTGCCAAGGTTCCCTTTATCGATAATGTATATGGCTTAGTTTGGCGATCAGACCATCATTTGCTGGCATCTAATAGTGAAGGGTTGTTTGAGTTTGATATCAACACATCAATATTAACCACGGTAGAAAAAAGTGATCAATTTGGAAGGCTGGCTGCCGGAGATGATTTAAGTTCAATTATTACAGAAAGAAGCCAGACAACGATTAACATCTTCAGACATTCACTGCAAGACTCGTCATCCGTTGCACTAACCGCAAGCTCATGGATCAGTCAGCAGCCCACTTTAGGTAATAAAAGTAACATCCTAGCATTTAAATCTAATCGTACCGGTAAAGAAAAAGTCTATATTCAATCGGAAAACCAAGCGGCTTATACTGCCGAGTTTGATGACGATATAGAACATATTAGCGCAATGGCTTGGTCAGTTAATGATCAGGACCTGATTGCCAGTATCAATAATCACTTATATCGCTATTCTGTAAAAAACCGAAATTGGCAACAACTCGCTAAGCAATTTTCACAGGTACACCACGTAGCCTATTCACAGCAGTCAATATTATTTAGTGCTGAAGTTAATAACCAATGGAATATCTGGCAGCTTTCGTCTGAAACGGGTGAAATTTCTCAACTCACGACAAAAGGAGGTTATAGCGCCCAAAGTAATGGGCAGCAGTTGTACTTCACTAAATTCAATCATTCAGGGTTATATCAATTAGATTTACACACAGGTAGTGAAACACTATTAATTAATGACTTTCCGATTGCTGGGTGGAGACATTGGCAATTACGTGATAGTAAAATTTATTATTTGCTAGATAAAAAGTATAAGGAATTAAATCTGAAAAATTCAGAGACACAAATACTTTTTGAATTTACAGGACGCATGCCTAATAACTGCAATATGGCTTATAAGCACCATTTTTTTGCATGTGACCAAATAGAGTTAAGTCAAAGTAACATTTGGCAACTTCAGCTTTCAGAATAACCTAAATAATTGTGTTTTAAATTCAATTTCGTTGGTGACGTTCCAAAACCAACAAATATAAAATAAGCATCACTTGAATTCAGATAAAAATAAGTTTTTAATTTACAGCAATACATGTATAAAAAATCTACTCACATTCGCTTTGCTGGCACCTTAAGTGATTCTCCGTTTTACCTTGCGTTTAACCCTAATTTGAATTGAAGTAGAGATATCGTCGAATGACTTAATCAAGAATTGGCCGAACCTGAAAATTTGCAACGATTACAGCAGTTAGTTAGCGACTACACCAGCAAGCAACAATAAAACTGCTGCTAAAAACATTAATAATCTGCTTTATATAATCCAATAAAAGCCCTCATTGCGGCGCTGTTAGCTAATACTCTTTGATCAAAATTTTGCTGACCTGGTGTTTCAGTACATGCACCAAGTTTGGCCCCAAGCTTGACTAAAAAAGACTCAAATGATGAATCAAAATGATTAAATATCACCCCATTTCTTACGGGACAATCATCAATATCACCATCTTGTGCTAGCGCAAAATATTGTGCTAGCGCATCTCGTAAACTAAAACTGAAAGTTCCAGGCGAGCAATTTGATTCAAATGAATATAAATAAGTAGCACTAAGCAACACATCTTCGTGACATGTCAGCACACCGTCTCGACTTAACTTTGCTAATAAATCAGCATGCTGAAGTAATAATTTACCTTCTACAGAGGTATATTGATTCGATTTGGGTTGCTGCTGTTCAAGCAAAAATCCCCTGTTGGGATTTTCACCAAATAGATTGAACCTTTGTCCGTTACGAAATCCGCTTGGGTTAACTAAAGGTAACAAACTTAAGTTAAGGTGTTCTAAGATGTCATCGGGAAGTTGCTGTAAAAAGTGGAGCATTCCCCATGGGCCAGCGGCCTCTTCGCCATGAAAGCCTGCGCAAATTAACACTGAAGGTAAATCATTCTTTTGCGTGCTTGATTGATACAGACTAATAGGCAAATCATCAACCGATCCTAAAGTCATTTGATTAAAGCGTAAACGCGCTATTTCAGTTGCGAGTTTAGCGCTAAATAGATCAACATCATTACTCTGACAATTGTATATATTACAAGGCCAAAAATAGGCTTGATTAATTGTATCGGTCATACAAAACCTCTGAAAAACGCTTAAAATGTAATAGCCAAGACGTGTCCTATTGTAGCGATTAATAATAAAATAGTCATCGGTCAAGAGAACCCGTTAAAATCTATTTTTATGGGGGATTACCATAGGTCATACTTTCAGCTAACACATCAATTTGCATATCACTTCAGTGTTTTCAGATAAACACTTTGGTTAACATCATTTTTTATTATTTGAGTCATGTCTATGTCGTCAACAGGTACATCATTACAGCCAGCTCAACAAGATTTAAGCTTGTTAGAGCAGCCTGTTGCAAAACTTTTTTGGCGCTATTCAATACCGACTATAGCGTCAATGTTAATTACCGGTATTTATGTTGCCATCGATGGTATGTTTGTTGGCCACTATTTGGGGGAGACAGGATTAGCAGGCATGATGTTAGCTTACCCTGTCGGTGCCATTTTATATGCTGTAGGGGCCTTAATAGGAATGGGCAGCGCTGCCCTTGTATCAATGAACCTTGGTAAGGGTAATATTATCAAGGCTCGGCATATTTTGGGTAATGCATTCAGTTTATGTTTACTGGCTGGATTATTTTTTGCCGTTTGTGGGAGCCTGTTTGCTAAGGACATCTTGATTGCACTCGGGGCTGAGGGGGAGGTATTACGCAGTGCCCATGATTATTTATTCTGGTACTTTGCCCTGAGCCATTTTCCTATTATGTCTTTAGCTTTTACAGCACTATTACGTAACGATGGTAGGCCGCATTTTGTCACCTGTGTACTTATTACTGGTGGCATATTAAATACCTTTTTAGATTGGTTATTTATAGTGGTATATCCCTTTGGCCTAGCAGGTGCTGCGATAGCCACAATGTTAAGTCAAGCCGTAACTGGCTTATTGTGCTTACAGCATTTTTTTGGCACTAAAACGCAATTAAAAATCAATTGGTCGCAAATGCGGCTTCGAGCAGAGCATTGCATCGATATTACTAAGACGGGTTTCCCGAGCTTTTTAATGAATTTGTACTTATCGATAGTACTCACTCTTCACAATACCGCCTTACTCTGGGTAGGCGCACCTTTACATGTTGCGGTTTATGGCGTCATTAGTTATACCGAGGCAATCTTCTATTTGGTTTTTGAAGGGATTGCTTTTGGCACCCAGCCTATCTTTAGCTTTAATGCTGGCGCAGGTCGCTACGACAGGGTCAAAGAGGCTCGCCACATTGCATTTAGTATGACTTTACTGGTCGCCGTTATTGGGTTTATTTTAATTTACACTCGCCCACAGTGGATGGTGTATCTTTTTGCCGGGAATAACCCTGAATTAACCCCTGTGGCGATTGAAGGGTTACGATGGTATTTTTGGGGACTGCCTATGGAAGGATTATTACTTGTTGGAGCGAGTTTTTTCCAAGCTATTGGTGCTACCAAAGAGTCTGCTATTTTAACGGGGTTAAAATTAATATTAATTGCCGCGGTAATTTACCTTTTTGCATGGGCATTCGGTGTTTTCGGTGTATGGATTTCACTCGCGAGTTGCGGCGTGGTACTGACGATATGGATGTTATTTGCCATTAAACGAGTCGACAAATATAGAATGGGAGCTTAGAGAAATATATTTCAGCGTCCTTAACAATATCTAAGTAATGCTTATTAAAAACAGTGCTTACAAGCAAAGAAAAAGCTTTAGACCATAATACATCAAATAAGTTGCAAAAAAGTTAACTCAAAGTTGCACTAATAAAAAACTGTCCTAACCTTAATAGTGAATATAACCTCACTGTTAAGGTTTTTCTATGAAAAAGAAGATAGCAATTGTCATCAGTTCACTATTTCTGGCATCGCCAGCTTTAGCTGAAGTGAATATTTCAGGTTTTGCTTCTATTGTCGGCGGTCAAGTACTAGAAGGCTCCGGCGTTGAAGAATTTGATTTAGGTCCCTCATTTCTAGCAGATTACCCTTTAGTGGGTGTCTATGAAGAAGAAATCAGTTTTAAACCCGATACACTTTTCGGTATTCAATTTAGTGCTGACTTAATGGAAGGTTTATCAGCAACGGCTCAAGTCGTTTCTCGAGGTGCTAATGACTTTTCTGCCGATTTTGAATGGGCTTATGTGTCATATGAACTCAACGACAACTGGACATTCCAAGGGGGTAAAAAGCGTCTACCTCTTTATTATTACAGTGACTTCTTTGACGTTGGTTATGCTTACACCTGGATCAGACCACCAGCAGATAACTATACTTGGCAAATATTTAACTATACAGGAGTAAGCGCGCTCTACAGCTATCTTGTAGGCGATTGGACTGTGTCTGGCCAAGTTTATTATGGTCTTGAAGAAAGTGACCCAAATAAACTGTTATCTGAATTCTTCTTTTTAGAAAGCACCCGTGAAATTTGGAAAGATATAGGCGGTATCGTTGTTCAATTTAATCGTGATTGGTTGGATATTCGCTTAACTCATATGCAATATACCAATGAAAGATATATCGGCGATGTACAACAAGAATGGGACGGCAGTACCGAACGAACAGGTAAGTTTTATGGCTTATCAGTCAATATTGATTATGAAAACTTTATCCTATTAACTGAATTAAATCGCCTCGCTCTGCAGGGTGATGATCTAGATACTTACTTAATCACCCTTGGTTACAGAATTAGCGATTTTACCCCTTACGTTTCCTATTCAGACTTTAATGACGGTGTTGGTGGCGAAGTTCATAATACGACATCATTTGGCGTTCGTTGGGATTTTCATCCTTCTGCCGCTCTTAAAGTGCAATATGATGACGTAGAAGATAATGGCGGACCGGGCTTGAAAGTTGCCGGTGATGCTAAAGCGGTTTCTGTTGGTATTGACTTAGTATTCTAGGAGAGAGATATGAATAAATTACTATGCTCAATCCTGTTGAGCTTAATATCACTGCAAGCATCCGCGGCAATTGCGGTTATTGTTCACCCGAGTAACGCTGACAGTATCGATCAAAAATATATCGAAAACATATATCTTGGTAAGGTAAAGTCGTTCCCCAGTGGAGAGCAAGTTGTACCAATTAATATGGATGCGTCACAAACGGCTAAAGAGACATTTGACTCTGCTGTATTAAGTAAGTCAGCAAGTCAGCTAAAAGCTTATTGGTCGAAGAAAATGTTTACTGGTAAAGGGACACCACCCAAAGAAGTATCCAGTACCGAGGACATGATCAAATTGATCTCTTCAAACCCAAGTATGATTGGTTATATAGACAGCGGCTCAGTGAATGACACAGTAAAAGTGGTTGCCGAGTTTTAGGCCTGTCAATATTTTAGGGTCAGGCGGCGATATTTACACGGTTAAGATAAGCTAAAAAAATGCCAGCGGTAACTTAAACGTTATCGCTGGCATTTTTTATTATGTTTAATTATTTTTTCATGCTTATGACTTTTGCTGACGCGCTTGATGAAGCTTCTTGTAGCTTTCAATCAGCCTTAAATGCGGCTCGATCCCTTCTAAATTGATACTGGTTTTAGTTAAACCATAAAAACGTACCTTACCCGAGACAGACCCAACCACATTGTCCATTACCTCAGCACCAAACATTCTATTAAAGTTACCGATAAAGTGTTCTAGCGCTAAGTCTTCATCTAAGGTCACTTCAAGCACGGCATTGGCTGCTTGATAGAACAAGCGGCGTTGCACAGTGTTGTCATTAAACTGCAAAAACTCCTCGACTAATTCCAGGGCATCTTCATGCTGTCCTAGTGCCAAGTAAATCATTATTTTGAGTTCAATAATGGTCAGCTGCCCCCAAACCGTATTCTCATCAAATACGATGCCAATTAAGGTACCAATATCGGTCTGGTTATCAAGCTGGCTTTCTTCTAAACGATTAACTAACTTGCCTAGGGCTTTAGTGCTTAACGAGTGCAGGTTTAAAATATCCTCCCGATAAGCAAGCGACTTATTGGTGTTGTCCCATATTAAGTCATCCACTGGGTAAACTTCGGAATATTCCGGCACTAATATACGGCAAGCTGAAGCACCTAATTCAGTAAATTCAGCGATATACACTTCTTTACCCATAGCTTCTAAAATACCGAACAGCCCACTCGCTTCTTCTTCACTGGTGCCGGAGAAATCCCATTCACAGAACTCATAGTCATACTTACTGCTAAAGAAGCGCCAAGATATTACCCCTGTTGAGTCAATAAAGTGCTCAACAAAGTTTTCAGGTTCGGTCACTGCCATGCTATTAAATGTTGGTTTTGGCACATCGTTTAAGCCTTCAAAACTGCGCCCTTGTAACAGCTCAGTTAAACTGCGTTCTAGCGCCACTTCAAAGCTTGGGTGTGCTCCAAACGAGGCGAATACGCCGCCAGTTCTTGGATTCATTAAGGTCACACACATCACCGGGAATTGGCCACCTAATGACGCATCTTTCACTACAATAGGGAAGCCTTGTTCTTCCAAGCCTTTAATGCCCGCTAGAATACTAGGGTACTTTTCAAGTACCGACATTGGCACATCTGGCAGCACTATTTCTTGTTCAATGATTTGACGCTTTACTGCACGCTCAAAAATTTCAGATAAACACTGCACATGGGCTTCTTGTAGGTTATTACCGGCGCTCATGCCATTACTTAAAAACAAATTTTCGATTAGATTAGACGGGAAATATACCGTTTCACCATCAGACTGACGCGTATAAGGAATAGCACAAATACCGCGAGCAATATTGCCTGAGTTAGTATCAATTAGGTGCGAGCCATTTAGCTCTTCATCTGGATTATAAATATCTAAACAATACTCATCTAATAGGCCAGTTGGTAGTGAGTCGTCCTCTTCTAAAGCAAACCATTTCTCATTCGGATAATGGACAAATTCGCTATTGGCGATCTCAACACCATAGAATTGATCATTGTAGAAAAAGTTATTGTTTAAACGCTCAATAAACTCGCCCAAGGCTGAGCACAGTGCACTTTCTTTGGTCGCGCCTTTACCATTGGTAAAACACATAGGCGATGCTGCATCACGAATATGCAAAGACCATACATTTGGCACTATGTTACGCCACGATGAAATTTCAATTTTCATCCCAAGATCGGCCAACATGGTGGTCATGTTTTGAATGGTTTGTTCAAGGGGTAAATCTTTACCTAAAATAAAGGTACTGGAATCGCCTTCAACTTGCCCCATCAACATTGCATTGGCATCGGCATCGAGATTTTCAACGGTTTCAACTTTAAATTCAGGACCTGTTTGCACCACTTTCTTCACGGTACAGCGATCGATTGAACGCAAAATCCCTTCGCGATCTTTATCAGAAATATCAGCAGGTAGCTCTACTTGAATTTGGAAAATTTGGTTATAGCGATCTTCAGGATCAACAATATTGTTTTGCGACAATCTGATATTTTCAGTCGATATATCACGCGCTTTACAGTAGACCTTAATAAAATAGGCGGCACATAAGGCAGACGAAGCTAGGAAGTAATCAAAGGGACTCGGCGCAGAACCATCACCCTTGTAGCGAATAGGTTGATCAGCCGTGACGGTAAAGTCATCGAACTTGGCTTCTAGTCTTAAATTGTCGAGAAAATTTACTTTGATTTCCATTGAATACGCCTACAGTCATTCACGGCCAAACGGCCAAATTATCTAATTAAGGTGAATTATCGGTGTTTTTGGCCCAATAGTCTTGGGTTTATTCAACAAAAAGTCTGAATTAAGCAGATAACAGCAAAGCATAATGGGAAAGATCAAAATAGAACTGCAACATACTATGGGACGTTAATACTTTTATTTTTGCTTTTCTGACTCCCGCGTCACCAAAAGAAATGTCAGATACATTTTAGTGGGCAATGACAGCACCATGCCAAAGGCAACGCACATGGCGCTGATAATAATGCCTTTTACGCCCATGGCTTCAACGGTTTCATTAAAGTTGTGCAAATAAATGCCCGTCAGAATTAAGCTAATCCCTATCGTTATACTGGTTTTTAGTAACAAGATAAGCCTGGCGTCAGTCACTTTTTATCTCTTAATTTCGAGGATTACGTATAACTAATATACTGCCCTTAAATGGTTAATGTCACTGTGATTCAAATCATGCAAGTATCAATAAGTACTTACGTTTTACCTTATTTTATATTTCTAACTAATTGCTAATCACCATCAACGGATAACTGGGATAAATCTTGATCGGGTTTGGCATAACTTAAACGACTTAATCGCTTGGTAGTGTGATAGCCATTAAGCCCGGATACCGCAACGGTTTCAAGTGACTCTATATCAAGATAGCCATCGGCTTTTAATGCTTGTTCAACAAATAAAACGTGGCTGATTTCACCAATCACTAAAATGGTGTTATTAATGGCGAGCGGGATAATCTCACGCACTTGCAAAGAAAACTTCAGCCGACTTTGTGCCACAAATGGTGCAGCTACATCGTTAATGTATTCAGCGGTTAAGCCCACCTGTTCAAATTCAGACACACCAACATCATAACGGGCGGAAGTTTGATGAGCCTGCTTATAAATCTGTGCCGAAACCTGATTAATAGTATAAACCCCAGTTTGTTTAATGTTGTCTAAGGTATCTCTGGGCACACCATCGGGGCGGATAATCATTCCCATTAATGCGGGATCTGCACCAATATGAAACGCTGAGCTAATCATAGATAAATTAGTTATGCCCTTTGCGTCTTGAGTGCCTACTAAATTGGCACTCTTAAAGCCCGATAAGCTGTTAATAAAACGTGCTCTAAAACGTGGTTCTAGCGCGATTATATCTTCAGAAGTTAAGTGTTTCATTAATGGTTTATCCTAAAATTAACAGGCAGATAGTATCTATTATGTCTTATAGCGCTGATAAATTAGCCAATAAGTGTTCCGCATGGTCTAAAATAATCTGGCGATCTTCCGCTGGTTTTTTTAACCAATTGGCATAGACCATTTTAGTGCGTGGATTTGCGCTAAAGTCATTTTGATGCCGGCTCATAAAGTGCCAATATAATGAGTTCAGCGGACAAGCATTGGCGCCGTGCGCCTTCGTGACTTGATAGACACAGTCACCGCAGTAATCACTCATTTTATTAATGTAGTTACCACTGGCCGCATAGGCTTTGGAGCCTACAATACCGCCGTCAGCAAATTGACTCATGCCTCTGGTATTGGGCATTTCAACCCACTCAATAGCATCGATATAAATGCCTAAATACCAGGCATCGACCTCATCGGGTTGAATGCCGGCGATTAAACAAAAGTTGCCTGTTACCATCAGCCGTTGAATATGATGTGCATGGGCATATTCAAGCGATTGCTTAATTGCATGGTGCTGGCAGTTCATTTTAGTATTGCCGGTCCAAAACCAATCAGGTAGCGCCCTTGATGCGCCAAGTGCATTTAGCTTGGAATAGTTCGGCATATTGGCCCAGTAAATCCCCCTCACAAACTCGCGCCAACCGATTATTTGCCTCACAAACCCCTCTATTTGCGCTAGGGTTATTTCGCCATTAGACGACTCAAAATGTGCAATAGCAGTATTAACAACGCATTGGGGACTGATCATTTTAGTATTAAGGGCGAAGGACAACCGTGAATGATAAAGGGTCCACTGCTTAGATTCACCCAATGTATCTAATTTAGCCGTCATTGCATCTTGAAACTGTCCGAATCTGACTAAACAAAAGCGGCAAAAATGATCTAAAAGTGATAATGCTTGTTGCCGGTTCACTGGCCACAACAGGGTGGTATTCACTTCACCTAGGGTATGGATGTTATGCCGTTGAATTCGTTCCCATATTGATGTGACATCATTACTAAATAACAAGGGTTCAGGTACAGAAGCAAAGTCTTTGGGTTTTAATTTTTGACGATTTTGCTGATCGAAATTCCATTGGCCTCCAGCAGGTTCAGTCCCTTGCATCATCACATTAAATCGTAGCCGCATTTTACGGTAAAAGTGTTCTAGCCGATGTCTTTTATCCTGTTGAAAATAGTCAGACAACTCAGCATCCGTTAAATAAAAATGCTCGCTCTCATAAGATGTTGCTGTGATAGTTAACCCTTGAGTAAAAGTATCAAGTTGCTTGCGTAAGCGGTATTCATCAGCAAGTTGATATTCAAACTCAGTAACACTGTAACGCTGAAATAAGGCCGTCAGTAATGCTGGTAAGTCTTGATATTGCGCAGTGTCATCTAAGGTTAGGTGCAATACACAATGGCCCGCCTGTTCAAGTGCACTGGCAAATTGTGACATAGCAGCAAAAAAGGCTGATATTTTTTGGGCATGATGCTGGGTATAACTGGCTTCCTGGTGCAGCTCGGCAATAACATATAAAGTATGTTGATCTTTTTCACGAAACCAAGAATGCGATGCATTAAGTTGGTCGCCTAAAATTAACCGCAACCTTTTTGCTGACTTCATCTCTTACTCCGGTTCACTGTCTGAATGGCCATTATTTGATCTATGCTGGTATTAATACTACTGAGCTTATCGGGGCGCAAATTAGCATGTTCAACATCGCTACCCTCAGATGGGTTTGGGAGTATAGCTTTACGTTCACCAGCGCAGCGTTTAGAACAATATTTAACGTTTTGCCAATCCTTTTGCCATTTTTTACGCCAGTTAAATGGACGTAAGCACACCAAACATATCTTAGACGGAAGCTGGGATTTTTTCATCTAATCTGGCCTCACATGACGTTGCAAAAGTCGATAAGCTTCCCGCTTAACCTCAGGCTTAGTGCGCCACTGCCAAAGTAAACTTTGGGCCGCTTTATAGGTTTCACCTAAGTCGACTATCGGTGCAGGATAATCTGTACCTATGTTAACTTGATACATCATTTGCTCCATGGCAGATAACTGCCAAGGTGAATGAATTAAAGGTGCAGGTATTTCGGCAAGTTCTGGCACCCAACGTTTAACAAATTCACCTTGAGGATCTTTTTCCAGCCCTTGCTTAACAGGACTATAAATCCGAATAGTATTAATACCGGTCACCCCTGCTTGCATCTGAAATTGGCTGTAATGTATACCTGGCTCGAAATCTAAGAATAACCGCGCTAAATGTTTAACCCCTAAACGCCAATCTATTTGCAGGTGATGAGTTAAAAAACTGACTAACATGGCGCGCATTCTAAAATTAATATAACCGGTATGATGCAAGCAGCGCATACAAGCATCAACCATAGGCACGCCAGTTTGACCTTGCTCCCATGCAAGCAGCTTATTATCAGCATCATCACCGTGAGCACGTGGTAGGTTGGTATAACCTCGATTTACTGGACGAAATTCCATCTCAGATTCACTTTCAAACTTCTGAATAAAATGACAATGCCAATGTAATCTCGAACTCAGTGCCACTAAGCTTCGCCGCCAGCCTTTGGTATGCCAATGACTAAGCAGATGCTGATAAACTTGACGCAGACTGATATTACCCCAGGCCAGATAACTGGATAAACGTGAGCAATGCTGCTGGCTCAGTTCTGGGCTAGACAAACTATAGGCATAAGACTGACCACGACCTTGAAAAAATGATTCAAGCGTTTGCCATGCCATGTTTTCGCCCCCAAGTTGAAAGTCACCTTTGTCCTGGTTAAAGTGTTGCGCAACATCAGCCAGCGAATGGCAAGCAAGCGGCTCTATTAGCCATTTTACTGTGGTTAAGTTTATCGACTCAAATTGATAACGCATCACCTGTTGCCAGTACTTATCCCAATGTTGACGATTAGGTAAACCGCGAATAACAGCCGCATAGGGCGTTTCATACCACGCAATATCTTCTATATCGCACCAATGTTTAATATCAATATCACGATCAAAGGTCACCTTTAGACCCACTTCTTGATGGGAAAATAACTGCGTAATACCATACTTATGGTGCAAATCAGACAAAGTTTGTATGGCTGGATCTGCACTGCACAGTAAACTGCCCTGGGGCAACTTAGTTTGCATATCAGTCAGAGATTCAATAATAAATTGCCAGTGCCTTGCCGAATAATGTGGGTCATTAACTAAAATTGGCTCAAAGCAATAAACCAACAGCACCGGTAAGCCGCTATTAATTGCATTAACTAAAGGCTGATGATCAGATAGTCTTAAATCTCGTTTTAACCATACAACGGCTATAGACATTAACTTTCCTCTGAAGACATTTCAGCAGATATTGGCCAATCTGCAGCATCAACTGAATCTAAATGACACACACCCTGCTCGCCCTGCCATTTTTGAATAAATACATTGTCCGGATCATATGTTTTACTTTGTTTGGCGATATTAAAATGACGACCACCTCTTGGGTCTGCGCCCACGCCGGCAATGTATTGCCAATTACCCCAGTTTGAAGCGACATCATAATCGATAAGTTGTTTTTCAAAATATGCCGCGCCATAGCGCCAATCAACGCCTAACTCGTTGACCAGACAACTGGCGACAATTTGCCTTCCCCGGTTGGACATATATCCAGTGGCATTGAGTTGCTTCATACAGGCATTCACTAACGGATACGGTGTTGTGCCATGGCACCACTTTTGAAAACGTTCAGGAAAGTAACTGGTTAATGGCGCGGTTTGCTTGCCTCCTTTGAAGTTAAATAATTGCGTTGCTAGCCTCAAGGCTAACCAATGGAAATATTCTCGCCAAAGTAATTCAAAGCCTATCCAATAGGTAGAATCATTAGCACCATGTTGAGCTTCATATTGCCGCACAGCAGTCCAAACTTGGCGAGCAGAAAGATTACCATGGGCTAAAAAAGGGCTAAATTTAGTCGAGTTATCAAAACCATCCAGCTCATTACGAGTCACTTTATATGTGCTGGGTAAATCGCTACTGAAGTAGTGATGCAAATGCTTGAGCGCACTTAGCTCGCCACCTAACATCAATGACTTTTGTTGATGCTGACTTGCCAAAACTAAAGGCAATCCTACTTGGTGTTGATCAAACAAAGCGGTGTCAATAACGAATGGATTGGGCAGTGTATCTAACCAGGTTTGGCAACATTGAGACACTTCAAGACGGTATTTTTCTATCTTGCGCCTGAACTGCGAGAAACTCGAAAACTCAGTATCAAATTCATTCATTTGCTCATAACTGAATAAGCTATCACTCCACTCTGACACAAACTTCACTTGTGTTAGCTTTTGCTTTAGTCGCTGCCAAAGTTTGATTTCATTCCAGCCCACATTATCTGAATAACCGACTAAGTTAATTTTGTTTGATTGCACAATATGAGAAATCACCACATCAGGTTTGCCATAACAAACATGCAGTTGATGACCCAAAAGGCTAAGTTGACTGCGGAGATCGTCAAGCGACTGCAGTATAAAATCAAGTCGATGCAGGCCGATAGAAGTTTGCTGGTAGTTATTCGCTTTCAATAACATAGGGTCAAACACATACACAAAAGCGATTTCAGTGCTTTGACGGATCAAGGCACTCAAAGCAAGGTTATCTTTTAATCTTAAGTCGTTGGTAAAACAAAACAAGCCGCGATATAAAGACAAGTCATACTCACAATGTCAGTGAAACATGATTGTTGTACGAGCTAAATTAAAAAAAAGTTTAGTCTTGTGAGTCTATATGATGTCAGTTTCTATTGATTAATGTGCTGAAAATTATTATCTATCCAAGGCTGCGTTAATCCGCTCATTAAAAAAGGCCATCAATATTAGTTGATGGCCTTTAAAGTATTCAATTTGAGCGATTAACGCTTAGGCTTTCTAGACGGGCTAGGTTTACCGTTACCGTTTTGTGCCTGGCCTTTAGTTTGCCCCCTTGGCGCTCCTTTTGCCTGACCTTTATGTTTTGTGCTGCGATTATGCTGCATGAAGTGTTCTGGCCCTTCAATTTTATCGCGCAATGATTCAGTTTTAGGCTTAGGTTTTGGCTTTTTCTTGGCCACAGACTTTTTATCTTCTGATGAGGAGTCTTTTATCATCTCAAACAACACATCGAGTTCTTGCTTATCTAAATCGCGCCACTCACCAATGGGTAACCCTTTAAGGCTAACATTCATGATTTGTTGGCGTTCAAGCTTAGTCACTTCAAAACCAAAATGCTCACACATGCGTCGAATTTGGCGATTTAATCCCTGTACAAGTACAATTTTAAAAGCATAAGGTGCAACTTGTTCAACTTTACACTTTTTCGTTACTACACCAAGAATAGGTACACCTGCAGCCATACCTTTAATAAAGCTATCGGTAATCGGTTTATTAACCGTAACCACATACTCTTTGTCGTGATTATTGCCTGCCCGGAGGATTTTATTAACTAAGTCACCGTTGTTCGTCAAAAAGATTAACCCTTGCGAGTCTTTATCTAACCGACCAATAGGAAAAATACGTGTTGAATGATTAACAAAATCAACAATATTGTCGCGTTCAGTTCCTTCTGTAGTACTAACAATGCCCACTGGTTTATTCAGCGCAATAAATACCAAGTCTTCAGCATCCTTAGGTTCGATATCGTGACCATTAACCTTAACTTTATCGCCAGCGGTAACATGATCGCCTACCTGGGCACGCTTACCGTTAATAAATACATTACCTTGCTCAATATAACGGTCGGCATCACGTCTTGAGCAAATGCCACTTTCGCTGATGTATTTATTTAGGCGGATTGCTGAATCTGTCACTTTAGAATTCCTATGGGTAAAATTTGTCGTTCAAGGTGGTCATGATTTTAACGGTGTAATAAAAAACATCAATAGTCTATAAATACAAGGCGTAATGTCGCTGCTGAGTTTATCAATTTTTAGATGCCTTGCCTAAGCCTGAATACACATTAATGGGGATATTGAAGCTAGATCTCATCTACCTTTGAGGTTTAAGCTAAGTTTGTCAGGGTTAAAGATTTGAGTTCGATGAGTGAACGCATTGGTTTATCTCGTCACGACACGTACATTGAGGAAAAATCGGGAAAAGAAGAGTGGTAATAGCAGCGAGGCTATCGCGACTGCTGAAAATAGTATGATTAAATATAAGCTGCACTAGGTAATTTTTAGGCAAAAAAAAGCGCAAACAGTCGTGAGACTATTCGCGCTATCTTACTAAAGTAAGAACTTACTCAGCAGTAACGTTAGCTGCTTGAGGACCTTTTTGGCCTTGTTCTACTTCGAAAGATACTTTTTGGCCTTCAGCTAAAGTTTTGAAACCATCTGAAGTGATTGAACGGAAATGAACGAAAACGTCCGCGCCGCCGTTATCAGGAGTAATAAAGCCAAAACCTTTATCTTCGTTAAACCATTTTACTAAACCAGTTGTTTTAGACATTTTGTGTCCCTTATATAATAAATTAATAAATCTATCGCGAAAATGCGATGCACTGAAGCTTGAATTATTGAATGTGACTATAAAGCTAAGGGAAACACTGTGGATAACAACGATAAAACGAAGAGATCTAAAGCTTTTCTTTTACTTAATACTCATTAATAACTCTGTTTGCCAGAGCAGGCTATATAATACCTCAGTTAGGATTATTGTAAAGACTTAATTAGCCCACATTTTAAAATACACCATCTTTATTTTTAAGATAATGTAATCAAACTCCTGCTAATACAATGATTACTGGTCCTTGAACCTAAACTAACTAGAACAGAGTATTCAGTAATAATGGTTAACATCGCAGATAAGGGGATCACATACTCATACTAACGGATAGCAAAACCTGTTTTCTGGATAAGTAACCTCAGATCGGGATAATAAATGCATATCAAACAGCACTTTGCACCGCTAACTTCGTTATTATTTACCCAAGAAGACTTACAATAGATTAGCTATTGATGCATAAATTCGCCTTGTTAACAGCGCAAAGCTCAAGTTTGAAAGTAAACACTTGAGCTTTTACTGTTTCAATACCGTTTATTCACCTCTTAACCCGAGTTGAGGTTAAATATTGTTACTAGAGCTATCGAATATAAAGTGCTGATGATGGGATAAAAAATTAGCGCCTTAAAAAAGGCGCTAATATGTTTTAGTGTATTGAGTTAAGTCTGCTAATTAAGCTTGAGTAAGCTAAACGACTAATTACCCCAGGGATTTTTAGGGTCTTGCGATGGCGCAGGTCGATTGCTACTAGTGCGTTTATTTTGCGCATAGGCATCTTGAGTTTTTGGCTTATCTTTACCATATTGAGGGCGGCTATTATTACGCTTCATCTCTTGATAATCTGATGTCGCTTTGTCACGCATCTCAGCAACTAACTCCACGGTTAGCTCTTGAGGCTTACGCGGCATAATGCCATCAAAAAATCCGCGTTCCCGAGGTTTTAACTCAAACTGCGCCGCACTACCTTTGGGCATACGCTTAAAACGATAAAGGTAAAAGTTTTCTACGCGTTCCCTAGCCCATTCAGTCTTTTTTAAAAACTTCACAGCGGCTTCCATACTTGGGTTGGTATGAAAACACTCTAAACGCAGTGCTGCGTATAGGATTTTCCAATCGTAAAAGTCGACTAGCTCTGTCACCATGGTTTCTAATTTTAAACCATGTAGTGGGTTATTCTGTTGTAATTCAATCATAAAGAGTTCCAATAACCGAATTTTCGGTTTTTTTGTAGCAAAAACGACAACGGTATCAATATCAATCTATTCAATATGAGCCGCCGAATACGCCTATGATAGCAAATAAATCATCCTTATCTAAGCGAACCGCTAATATAAAAATAGCTTAGATATAAAACCTAAGCTATTTGCACTCACATGAATAAAACCATTATCTGATTAACACGTCATATTAAGCGACCCACAAGATGCCTATGCTGTGTGGTAATGCTCTAAAATTTTACCTAAACTTTCTGATGCTTTAGATAAATCTTTAACACTATTTGACGACTGCTTTGCCAGGTCTTTAATTGTATTGGCTTTTTGACGGATATCACTTAGCTCCGATGCAATATCATTTGCGACTGCACTTTGCTGCTGTGATGACGCTGCAATCTGGAAGCTCATATCGATGACGACTTGAGAAGATTCGTTAATTGAACTGACATCGGTACCAATAAGACTCACAAGCTCGCTACTGGTTTGTGCTTGTTTAACAGTATTCTGAGTAATACGGTCCATATTGTTGGTTTCTGATTGTAAGTTTTCAATCATAGTATGAATTTCTACCGTTGCAGCCTGAGTTCTACTGGCTAGGGTACGGACTTCATCGGCCACTACCGCAAAACCACGCCCCATTTCGCCTGCGCGCGCAGCTTCAATAGCAGCATTTAACGCCAATAAATTAGTTTGCTGGGAAATAGCATTAATAGTAGTGATGACATCATTAATATTAACCGCGTTTGTTTTTAGCGTATTAACTGACTCAGAGGTTTGCTCAATAAGCACTGATAATTGCTCAATCTCACTAATCGCTTTTTGGACTCGCTCAAAGCTTTGACTAATAGATTTTGAGTTTTGCTCAACTTGACTGACTGATTTCTGCGAGATGCTAGACACCTCGGCAGCAGAAGCTGTCATTTCCTCCATTGCCGTAGCAACCGAATCAAGAGATGAATACTGGTGATCAATTTGCAATTCGCTTTCATGGTTTACATTGGCAAACGAATTTGAAGTACTGTTTAATGTTTTAGCATTCGCTTTAACTGTAGTGACCAGTTCACTTAATGTATCCATGGCTTTATCAAGTGCACAACCAATGGTACCAAACTCATCCCTGCCAGGATGGAAACCTAATCGAGAGGTAAGATTACCCTTGCCAATGTTTTCGGTCGTATTCCAAAGCACCCAAAGCGCCCCGCCAATAAAGGTAGCATTCCAGTAAGTAATTAACCCGAAAGGCAATAGCCATAACAGGGTTAAAAACGCACTCGTTAACGCATCACTTTTAGCTGCGGCTTCTTGATTGGCAACAGCTTCAGTCAAAGCGTAATTCTCACCAGATGTTGCACGCATAACAGCAGTGATGGAGTCTCGGTTACGGCTTGACTGAGATAAGCCTGTGGTTTGAATATTTAATTTATCTAACTTATCTGTTTGTTCAGCACCATCAGTCGCTTGCAAAATACCTTTTAATTGGCTTTCAAGCATAAATTGTGACTGCTGCTCTATTAGGTTGATATTGTCTTGATAACGAAAAGTCGCTAGGCTGATTATTGCAAGTGCAAAGACACCAAATATGACCCAAAATTTGTCATTAATAGACATTTTAATAAATATTTTATCAATACTACGAAAATCAACTTCTTTCATACTTCAGTCCAACTCTTTAGTGATGACGGCATTTATGCAATCTTAGATTAAAAATGTACAAATGACAGCAAGGATAAATATAATATCTACATAGGACAAAAAACATGGCATTTGAGGTACATCATAAACATATCTTTTAGTATAAATAAACGTCACATTTACTTTGATGTAGAAAAACCTTCGTTTGGGCATTCCATCCTACGCATATTTACGGTATAAGGACGCAATGAAAATCCCAAAAAGAATCCAACCTCTGGTTGAAGAAGGCTTGGTGGACGAAGTCCTCAGTCAATTAATGAGTGGCAAAGAAGCTACTGTTTATGTCGTGCGTTGCGGCGAGGATATTCGCTGCGCCAAAGTTTATAAAGATGTAGACAAGCGAAGCTTTAAACAAGCGGTGCAATATCAAGAAGGCCGTAAAGTTCGCAATAGTCGCCGCGCTAGAGCGATGGAAAAGGGATCGAAATTTGGCCGCGACCAACAAGAAGAAGCCTGGCAGAATGCCGAGGTCGATGCACTGTATAAGCTAGCGGATGCAGGCGTACGTGTGCCTAAACCTTATGGCTGCTATTCAGGCGTATTGTTGATGGAATTGGTCACAGATGATGACGGTATGGTAGCACCGCGCCTAAACGACGTTGAAATGACAACCGAGGATGCTATTCGTGATCATGCCAGCATGATTGAATATACTAAGTTAATGTTATGTGCTGGTTTAGTTCATGGTGATTTATCTGAATTTAATGTACTGGTAGATAGTAACGGACCTGTCATTATTGACTTACCTCAAGCTGTTGATGCGGCCGCCAATAACAATGCAGAATGGATGTTTGCCCGCGATGTAAACAACATGACCAACTACTATAGTCAATTCGCTCCAGAGCTTGCCGTGACTAAGTATGCCAAAGAAATGTGGGCATTATTTGAAGCGGGAGAGTTAACTCCTCTTTCGAAACTGACCGGCGAATTCCAAGAAAGTGAGCATATTGCCGATGTGGGTGCCATTCTTGAGGAAATTAATGCTGCTAGGGAAGAAGAACAAGAACGTTTACAGCGAATTGTAGACGCAAATTCTGATCAAGACTAGTTTGTAGAATCGATGATATAAAATGTTCATGGTGCTTTACTGTTCACTAGTGGAGTTGTTCTACTCCACTTAATTTAGCCTTAGCCGCATATGATGACTTAACTTCTCTCTATTTTTTGACGTGAGCTAACTCTTAAAAATAATTTCTCAGCAAATCAATATTATTCTAATTTAATCATCTTTGGCGCTAGCGATGAGCGGGATAGCAGGCTAGGATGAAGTAAGTTTAGTAAAATATTAATTTCTACATTCCACGCTCAATACCAAAGCAAAACAGTGGCCAATATGATATTGAAAAATACATTGTTATTTACTCTGCTATTCTGTTGCCAGTCTTACATTGTTTGGGGGCAAAATGCAGAATCAATTTGTTCTGAACCGATAAAAGTCGGCTTTAATGATTGGGCACCCTACTCTTGGGTTGATGCCTCAGGTAATGCTGTCGGACTCGATATCGACATGCTTACTCTTGTTGCTAATAATCTTGGCTGCCAAGTAAACTTTATCCACATGCCGATTAAGCGTGCTCACCAAATGTTAAAGGCTGGCACCTTAGACATGATGATGGGAGCCAGCTACACAAAAGAGCGAGAGAAGTATGCCTTTTTTAGCCAATCATACAGAGATGAAGAAATAAGATTGTTTACCAAGGCAGATACCTTACCTCAAATTAGTATAGAAAAATGGCAGGATATTTTTAGTCAGAAGTTAACGCTGTTAGTGCCTACCTATGGCTGGTATGGGAAAGACTATTTACAGTCAAAAGCAGAATTACAAAATCAGGGCTTATTAGTTATTAGCCAGGATGCGGCACAATCGGTAAGGATGCTCGCCTATAAAAGAGGCGATATTCTGATCGGCGACTCCATTTCTTTACCTTACATAGCGAATCAATCAGAGAATCTTGCACTAGAACCATTACCTCTTCTTGTAGACAGCAATAAAATTCATTTCATGTTAAGTAAACAAACAAAAAGCTCTGGCTTATTACAGGAAATAAACAATGCCATCTCAACCCTATCAAACCGCGGGGCATTAGCAAAGGTGGTTAACAAATGGCAGAATATTTCTGTCGCACAAACCCCAAAAACATCTACTGAAGAACCAATCCAAGCACCTGCTGTTATAGACAATCATGGTGCTTTCAATTATACGGGCCAAGGGCAGCTAAGCCGTTAGTGATTGATGACTAACACTGCAGCTTTAGGCTAGCGTTTTCCCCTTAATCGCGCTGAAGTTATTACTTTAGAATAACAAAGTTAGCGTTAGATTATGTGTTTCCAGAGAAAACTTAATATAAATCAGCATTAAAACGGGCAACTCTTGCTTCAGCTACAGTGCAATCGGTGATCTGCATTAATTCACTTAAGGTGATATTGGGGCTTTGGATGATTAAACGTTTAAGCTTGTTTTCTAACGATTCTAACTTGTCAGCATGACCTAGTAAGCCTGTATCAATTTTTTGGATTAAATAACCAAACGCCTCAGCCTGCTCTGTTTTTAATCGCATTGAAAATGATTGCACCTGAATCGCCGAACCTATTATCAGCCAGTTCCTCGAACGACGCACACGTTTAAGCTCACAACCAGATTGCAAGGCTATAGCTTTAGCATGCTTAACATTGTTTCCCTCTATTCGATGAATAAGTGAAGGCAGTGAAATAGTGATCGGTTCATCCATTGATATGTTTACCAAGATAATGTTTATCGTTAACTGAATACAGAGGAACACCGTAACAAGTCGCCGCGCTTCCAAAAATATAAAGTAATATTTTCAAAAGCTTATATTAAAAACCACACTCTGAATTTTACATGAAAAAGATCACGCTTTTTGTTAGAAATATATTTTCAATTTGCTCTGCCAAACTGATTACTTTTTTTTGCCTTCTGATAGAATGCGCCGCGTCACATAAGTGTCATTTTGGAGTTGTTGCATGAGCGTTTCTCCCTTACCAATTGGCAATACATTGCGTTGGTTCAGTTTAATAGCATCACTGTATTTACTATTGCTTGCTGTCGCAATGATAAGTACAGGTTTTAAATTAGCAAGCGGTGAACAAGCAATGGCATTGTTTGAGTTTGCTTCACACCCTGTAACCGGATTAATGGTCGGTTTAATTGCCACCGCGTTAATCCAATCATCAAGTACTACTACCAGTATTATTGTCGGCTTAGTCGCTGGCGGTTTACCTCTACAAATCGCTATTCCCATGATCATGGGAGCAAATATAGGCACCACCTTAACCAATACCTTAGTTAGCTTAGGACACTTACGTTGTCAGCATGAATTTCGTCGTGCCTTTGCAGGCGCAACCGTGCATGACTTTTTCAATTTACTCGCGGTGTGCATCTTCTTACCATTAGAAATTATGTTTGGCTTACTGGAAAAGTTAAGCGGCTGGATAGTCGCCCCCTTTGCCGCAATGGGCAGTTCTGGCAGCATTGGTTTCGATTTTATCAAACCGATGACAAAGCCTGTAACCGAATTTATTTCCAGCCAACTACAGTTTGAAAACCCAATCATTAATGGCACGATTGTCATTGGATTGGGTATATTCATTTTGTTTTTTGCGGTGTTATTTATGGGGCAGCAACTGAAAACCTTAATGGTTGGACGCGCAGAAACAATCTTAAAAACGGCATTGGGTCGCGGACCTGGTCATGGCATTGCAGCAGGTACAGCTGTTACGGTGCTGGTGCAATCTTCATCCACCACGACAAGTTTGATAGTGCCGCTTATAGGCAACAATATTATTACCCTAAAAGAAGCTTATCCCTTCACCTTAGGCGCGAATATTGGCACCTGTATTACCGCATTACTGGCGGCAATGGCTGTTTCTGGCGATCACGCAATATTGGGATTACAAATAGCATTTGTGCATTTGTGTTTTAACGTATTAGGCGTATTAGTGCTGTACGGTATCCCTTCCTTCCGTAACTTGCCGATTAACTGTGCCGAATGGTTAGCTGAAAAAGCCCAAAATAATAAATTAACTGTAGTGGCTCATATAGCTACAGTCTTCTTTATTATTCCTGCAGCGCTGATTACGATGACGCACTGATTGTCGTTTAGATAGAATAAGCAGATCATATTGATGGGGTTCCGAAAAAATCTGAACCCCATTTTTTATTTAACCCGATCAGAGATTATTTAGTCTGACACTCAAGTAGAAGTTGCTGAAAATGGCCACCTAAATCTTGGGTAGCAAATTGCTCACTAGCCATTGCCATTTGCTGCATACTGGCTATCGCGCCCGTTACCCCTTGCTGCTCAATTAATGCCTTAGCGTAAGACGCGGCATCAGCCCCCTTTTGAAGCAAACTAGCCACTTGTTCAAAGCTGACATCTTGCTCCAGTAACTTTTGTACTGAACCTATTAATTCAGCAACCTGAGCAGACTCAGCCAAAGCACCTTCCACACTGACTAACTCACCAAGCGGATCTTGACTTAATTTGGCAGCAACACATGCTGACACACTACCCGTTTCGGCGCTCTTAATCACCGCATCAATGCCTTCGCTTCGAACAGCCTCTATGGCGGATTTTAACTGTTCATCTTTCGCTAACCAAAGCGCTTCTGCTTGTTGTTTTTCATCAGCACCGAAAAAGCCACAACCAGACAATACAACTCCCGTAGCCAAACAACTGCCTATGACTAAAACACGTGTTTTCGATAAAAAAGCCTGCGACATTCTCACTCCTGCAATCAAGTATGATTTATTAAGGTTAATGCCATGACTGTATAGGTCAGACGTTAAACCAGCATGAATAATCACAAGATATCCATTAGTCTTATCAACAGAGTTTATCATTGGACAATAAACACTGATTCAATGATTCAATGATTGAATAATGCCAACAAACTATTTAGGATCAACTTATCAACCGCCAACAAGAATGACCTCAATGACCACCGAGCTTTATTTTATCTACGACTCACACTGCCCTTGGAGCTATGCCGCAACACCTTTGGTAAATGCATTGCAAGCAGCCTACCCTGAAATGATTGTTCACTTATTACACAGTGCGCATTACATAGGCCAAGACAGTGCTGGCGAAGAACAGATGGAAGCCGCTGCACGGATCAGTGGACTTAAGTTTGGCAGAGATCATATTCGCTATGTAAATAGCCCTAAGAACTCAGTGAAAACCGCAAACCTAATGGGATGGGTACAAAGCAAACAAGCCAGCAAACAATTAGATGTGTTAAATGCTATACAAAGGGCACACTTCATTGAAGGCAACCCGTTAGATAACAAACACGATTTCAATGCCATTGTCGAAAAGTTTAAACTATCGCCATCAAATAAAGTGTTTAAAGATGAGCTGAGTATAGAGGCAGAACACGTGCTAGAAGGTATTGAAGAAATTCAACAAGTCATCGGTACTGCAGGCTTCCCTGTTATGGTAATGACCGTCAATGACAACGCTATTTTTATCGACCACTCACAATATCTAAGCAGTCCTCACGCTGTAGTTGCTGCGGTTGAGAAAGAAATCGCTGCAATTAAATAATTAGCAATTAACTAGCCTAAAGTGAATCTAACTCGGCAATAGATTAATATCTGTAGCGTAAATAGACAATAAAAAGCCACGGTTTATAACCGTGGCTTTTTATTATTTAGTTTCTAATAACACATTTATTCAATGCGTTAACTAACATTTTATATTTGAGAAGACAGTAACCAAATCGCCAAAGCAAAAAATATCACGCCCATAAACTTGTTCTGATATGTACGAAACTTTTCATTATTCAGCAAGGGTTTACCTAAACTTCCCACTAAAGCCACCAGCAACAAATTAAACAACAATCCCATCACATTAAGCAATAGCCCTAATGCCAGCATTTGCTCGCCTGAACTGGCACTAAGCTGAGTAGAGACAAACTGCGGTAAAAACAAAACAAAAAACAGCAGTGCTTTAGGATTAAGAAGGTTACTGGTAACTGCGCGGCGATAAAGCAATTTAGCTAAGTTATTTTGCTGCTCTATTTCAGGGGCCTCTGTTGCGAGACTGCGCATACAGTCCCAGCCCATTTTAAGTAAATAAGCACCACCCAGTAAACGCAATAACTCTAATGCTATTGGATTCATAGCAACCAATGCAGACACACCCATGGCCGCAAGCAAGGTTAAAATAAGCCCAGAAGTTGCATTGCCTAAGCTGGCATATACACCCACTTTGCGGCCATAGCTGAGGCTAGAGCTGGCGATTAATAGCATATCAGGACCCGGTATTAATAGAAGAGCGATAACAGTGGTTAAATAAACAGGCAGTAAAGCTAGGTCAATCATCATAAAGGCACAAATATTAGGTCAGCAGCAAAGAAGGGGCGGATTCTACAGCTAACCAACATGAATTAAAATCATCTTGGGCTAAAAGTAAAAGTTATCCTGGCAGAGTTTGCTTACGGGGAGCATTGGATGATGTTGTATCTAGCCACACGCTGATTTTAGGTCTCTAAATTAATTTAAGATGTGTCATAAAGGCCAACCCGATGGCTAGCTTGTTTGTGAAGCGTATACATGGTTTATAAACTTACTTATAAAAACTACAACCTTACCTTTAACTGTCATAGTAAGCGTTTGATCGCAAAGAGCTATATATTGTGCGGTACAACACTGCCTTCTGGATGTCATATTTGTCGACATCAGCGCACTCCTTACCATTAAAAAAATACTTCCGAGCTCGAAAATTGCAGACACATTATCTAGACGATATGGATTAACGCTGGTTTAGTATTAATCTAGGTAATTGTCTTTCCTGGAGTGAATATAATGTACGCGATATTAGACCATTGCTCAGATATTTTACTGCCCCATGCAGTTTATAACACTATGATGTTAGTTTGCCGTAAATCAATTCATACTCCCAGGTCTACATTTCAAGATGCTATCTCTGCAGTTCGCCATATCGCTACTTGTGCAAGCGGCAGTATTATATATAGTTGCAATTGTCTCAAACCAGCCCTAACAAGGCATGTTTCATAAGCACAATGTCCAAAAAAATAGGTATCAGGAAGCAATAAATGCAGGTAAGCAAAAAAAATTCTATTTTGATCAGCCTATTTTTAGCATTTTTATATGTGTTGCCAGCGAGTAACGAATGGCTACAAATGGGACGACCGAATAATACCCTGTTCATATACAGCACACCTATTTGGCTTACTTTTTTCTATCTCGGACCTTTCTGGATATATTACTTTCTACAGAATTTACCCGCGATAAGCCAAAGGCATATTGCATTTAGAGCTATGTTGTTTTGCCTGATTATGTGGGCTGGTGCCAATATTGTTGCCGAGCTTCACCTGTCATTGTTTGCCCATTTTACATTCCCTCTTTTTGAACGATTTTATGCTGCGTTACTGTGGGGCGTTTTCTTGTTTACGCTATGGGAAACATACAGCCTTAGTTTGCGTTATGCCCATGAAAAAGACTTAAGAGAGCAAGCGCAGCTACAGAATTTAACTAACCAATTAAACCCGCACTTTCTATTTAACTCCCTCAATACTATTTCAGCGCTAATGGCCACAGACACACAAAAAGCCGATACCATATTGCACAGTTTTTCAGATATTTTAAGGGCCAGTCTCGATATCAAAACACCGCTAATCCCCCTTAATCAGGAAATCGAAACTTGCAAAAAATACCTATCGCTGGAACAAGCCCGCTTCGGCGACAAAATAATCGTCGACTGGCAAATAACAGCCACTTTGGACGCGATTAACATCCCGCCTTTACTGCTTCAGCCTATTTTTGAAAATGCCATAAAACACAATAAAGGCAGCAAGCTTGAAATCAAGGTTGAGATCCATCCAAGCCCTAAGGGCTGCGAAATAAGCATAAGGGATAACGGCAAAGGCTTTTCGCAAAAAGTACTCGACGGCCAGCGTAACGGTCACGGATTAAGCTTGATTGAAAAACGCTTAGCCTTGCATCAACTAGGCGAACTTAAGATAAAAAATGACAATGGAGCAAGTTACCAAATTGCATTGGAGGCCAAATGCTAAGCGTATTTATTGTTGAAGACGAGTTTCACGCCCGTGAGAAATTAAAACTGCAGTTATCACAATTGCCTAATATCACTTTATTAGGGGAAGCTGAGCAATTAACAGATGCGGTTGAGCGCATCAACCAGCTAGCACCTAATGTGGTATTTCTGGATATTGAGCTTGGTGAGCACAGTGGCTTTAGCTTGTTCGATAACTTAAATATCAAAACCCAGGTTATCTTTACCACAGCTTACAGTGACTTCGCCCTTAAGGCCTTCGACAATGGCGCAATAGACTATCTGCTAAAGCCATTTAACTTAGCAAGACTCACCCAAGCCTTATCACGCATAGCCGCTAAAGACGTGCAATCAGCGTCAGCTAAAGTGAGGGTCAGTGCAAAATCAGGTAATAAAACCTACATACTCGAACAAGAAGATATCGTCTTTTTTCAAACCAATCTCAATATGACAATCGCTCAAACAAGAGAGAGAAACTATGTCATTGATAAAACATTAGAGCAGCTGGACCTAGCATTAGATAGCCACTTTCTGCGAGTGCACAGAAACGCCATTATCAATACCCAAAGAGTGGATAATCTTGTGAGACTAGAAAACGGCAACTATCAAATTCAGTTTATCGATTGCGATACCAGCGTCACCACCAGCCGCAGCGGTACCAGCAAGGTAAAACAGTATTTCAACCTAACCTAGCCATATCTCAGTGGCAGCAGATCTAGCTGCCACTGCCTTAAGACATCCACCTTAAAACAACAAAAGGAAAATGCCATGAAATTAATATGGAAGCTTTCACTCGCCTTAATTTTACTGCTCAACTATTTAGCACTAGGTTCAGATGCGAGCGCTGCAGAGCGTTGGTTCTTAAATGCCTCTGTGCTTGACCCTGATTCTAAAGAAGTCACATTAAAGAATGTGTTAATCCGTGATAATGAGATTATTCAAGTGACTGAGGCTATCCCTGTCAATGATGGCATTTTCCAAGAGGACTTGGCCGGCGATCTTATGTTGCCAGGCATGATAGACATGCACACCCATGCTTGGGGAAATGGCTCACTTACCCATAACGAGGGTTACCAATACATAGGCATAAGAGGTACTTTAAACGCCATGCTTTACGCTGGAGTGCACGGTGCGCTGGATTTATTCGGCAAGGAAGATCAACTGCTTGATTACCGCGATAACCAATACCCAAGCATAAGGGATGAAGCACAGCTGTTTGCCGCAGGCCCTTGCTTCACGGTAACAAAAGGCCACTGCTCCCAAATGGGCATTAAGACCCGCATTATCGATTCGCCTGAGCAAGTCCCGCTCGAAGTGCAAGAGTTGGCAGTTAAACGCCCCAATGTACTCAAAGTGGTCTTAGAGCAGGATCATCCTAGAAGACCCACTGTATCTAAAGAAACCCTGCAAGCATTTCTGGCTGAAGCCAGGAAACTAAATATCCCCTCAGTGGTTCATGTGGGAAGCTGGGAGGATGTGCGAACCGCGAGTGAACTTGGCGCGAATGCCATTACCCATCTCCCTCTTACGCCTATGCCAGAGGATATCCCTGCGTTGCTAAAAGCCAACGAAACCGCCATTATTACCACAGTCGGCGTGATCCTTGAAACTCAGCGATTATTCAAAGAAGTCCCTAAAAGTCATACCGATGAGTTAACCCGAACCTTGGTAAAACCAGCCATACTTGAGCAGTTCCCCGTTGAGAAAAAGAGTAAAGGTAAAGTTGACTGGCTAACATCAGAAAAGTGGCTTCACGCCAAGGTTAATGCCACAGATTCGCTCACTAAACTTGTTGCCCAAGGAGTCACCATCATTGCCGCCTCAGATAGCGCCAACTTAACTATGTATCAAGGGGTTGGCCTGCACGTTGAGTTATTTCATTTGCAGCAATTAGGCATGTCAGCCAAAGATATTTTACTCTCGGTAACCCATGAGGCTTATCAATTTTTGGGGATTAACTGGGGAATCAAAGCAGGCGCTAAGGCAAACTTTATCATTCTCCCTCTTGAAGTCAGCGAAGACATAACGAAAACGGTTGAATTTAAGCGCATTTATTTAGAAGGCCGTATTGTCGATAGAGAAAAGTTACTCACATACGCCACCCCAAGCAACTGGCAATATAGCAAGCTAATCCTGGGGATTGAAGATTAGTAAGTTAGAGCCTAAAAGCTCAAGCCACTGTGACTGTCCCTAGAATAATGCGACATGTAAATGTGACGTGTTATGACTGTCGTGGGTCGCCTCTGCTTTTAATGGCAACGTCCATAAAAGAGCGACTAAGACATAAAAAAGCGACTAAAAATAGTACTTAAAAATAGTGTTTAAAAAGTCCCACAAAAAAAGCGACCTCTCAGGAGTTCGCTTTTTTCATTTTAAGAATTTAATAATGGCTGACAGCGGTAATATTGGCAAATGTTCAGGGGATGAATAAGGTTTTTAGTCCAGTTACCAATACTGCACAGAGATTAAATAAATGGCTAATTGCATTTATCATTATTACCACACTATATGGATATTGTTAATTATATTTATATGGATTAAAGCATGGTTTAACTGCCGATAAAAATTTAACGACTATAATGTGATTAGCGTTAATTCGTGATGCTAAAGCGAAAGTAACATCCGGTTCAGTGAGCTCGTAAAGGGTATTCCTAATGGAAAAGCAAACGTTATTAATTTCACAAAAAGCGACCTACCTTAGTGTGGGTTTATTAGTCACAGCAATTGTACTTATTTATGTGGTAATGCAGACATTAGCATTACCGGTTATTCAAAAAGAGGTTGAAAAGAAAGAGCTATTACGTATTTCGGCCAGTGTTAATGAAGTAAGAATTGAACTCAGTAAAGGCGCTGTGTTGACCCAAAGCTTAGCCTCGTTAGCAGCAACTTTACCCTTAGATGAACAACAATTTTCGCTGCTATTTCCCCAAATAATTGACCAGTTTGGCAATGCCAATGTCGCTGGCGGGGGCATTTGGCCAGAACCTAACGCTTTTAGCTCAGGTGTGGCATTAAAATCTTTTTTTTGGGCACGAAATGCTTCAGGGCAATTAGACAAAATTGATGATTACAATAAACCGAGTGGTCCTGGCTATCATAATGAAGCCTGGTATATTGCGGGGCGTTCACTTAACACTGGACAATGCGGTTGGTCTGAAGCTTATGAAGATCCGGTCAGTGGCACGGCCATGGTCACCTGCACTGTCGCAATTAATCGAGCAGGTCAGTTTTGGGGAGTGGCAACCGTTGATTTAATGCTAGCGGGTTTAGATAAGCTGTTTAAGCGCCAAAACCAAGAGTCGGGCGGGTTCAACTTTGTACTTGGTCAAGACAATCAAATTATTAGCTTTCCAAGTATTCGCTCAACATCCCTTGATATGAAAAAACTCAATGATGTTGTCGCCCAAGATAGCAGCTTACAACCGCTATTAAGCGCAATCAACAGCGGCCAAACCATCATTCAACTGCCAGAGGGCGTTGTCGAAGGCAGTGGCTCTATGTTGGCGATAATGGATATGCCAGAAGAAGGCATGAAGATTGGCATAGTGCTACCTGACCCTATCATCCAAAAACCTATCAGTGATTTAAGCTTAAGCTTATACGCTACGCTTATTCCAATGCTGCTTTTTTTTGTTGGTATTCTGATTTTGAATGCCAACAAAGTGATGCAATGGGTGAATGAGACCACTGCGCAAATTCGCATGTTAATCAGTGGTGGTTCTGCTGCGACGCTCAAAATTGACAGGCATGATGAAATAGGTAATTTAAAACAAGCCGTTAACCAATACAGCGAACATCTTAAGGGCTTGCTTGGACAGATAGCAAACGAAGCAGTGGAGGCCAAAGCCCGAGCAAAACAGCTAAATGATATGTCCTCTATGCTAAAGCAACGCGCTGAGTCACAACTAACAGAAAACCACATGCTTGCCGCTGCCATCACAGAAATGTCAGCCAGCGCAGCAGAGGTGGCACGAAACACCAAATCAACCTCAGAAACCGTCGACGAATCCCAAGGTCTGGTTCAACGACGTATGGATGATGTTAAAGAAAATAGTAAAGCCAACCAGGCATTGTCAGAAGTACTTCAACAAACTGCCAATATTATTAATCGTCTTGCGTCGGACTCTCAACAAATGGGTACTATGTTAGATGTGATTAAAAGTATTTCAGAGCAAACGAATTTGTTGGCATTAAATGCCGCCATTGAAGCCGCTAGAGCGGGCGAACAGGGGCGAGGGTTTGCGGTGGTTGCAGATGAAGTAAGAACCCTAGCTGGCCGCTCTCAAGAGTCAGCCAGCAAGATAGAAGCTATGATAGCTCAGTTACAAACATCTGCTAGCCAGGGCGTGAATATTATCGTCAGTTCACAGTCTTTATCGAGTGAGTCTTTGACTCGATCAGAGAAAGTTATTGCAGGATTTAATGAAATTATCGAAGTGTTTAGCGGCATAAGTCGCAGCACTTCGCAAATAGCAGTAGCAGCCAGTGAGCAGTCAAACGTGTCGGGCGAAATTAACCAACTTGCCGAAAACATTAGAGTCAGTAATGACTTAAATGCCAAGGATGCGCTTGAATTAGCCAATGTCAGTAGCTCGTCATCAGAGTTATCAAATCGTCTGTATGATTTGAGTAAAGGCTATGCTTAGTGATCAGGCAGTAAGCTACAGGACTATTTTGCATATATAGCGTTGTCACCATAAGATGAGTGACATAGTCGAAAATAGCCCAACAAAAAAGCGAACTCTTTTAGGTTCGCTTTTTTCTAGCATTTAACAATCTCTAAAATGTAACCATTACTGAAAAGTAACAGACGCTGGAATGTAATAATCGCTTGAATGAAGCAATGCCAAGGCCATTAATACCGTTAACGGTATCCTTGAGAGTAAAGATCAGTTGAGTAATTCATGCTCTTTAGGCAGTTGCTTACTGATCCATAATATCAATTTATGCTTGCGATTCGGACCATCATCTTTATCTTCGGCTAAGGCTTGAATCAGGTTATCTTCAACCAATAATCGATAAATACATTCCACTTTATCTTTGGGTGAAATGCCTTTACCAAAATCAGCAAAACCCCGTTTTTGCGCGTAGCCCATGCCTATTTCCATTGCAAGTTTTAGCAGTTTTGTATCGTGTTTACCCGCTTTCATCTATCGCCCTTATCGTGCGTATTTATCATTATTAAGCTACGCGAATATCCATAAAATACCACTAAAATTTATGACTTAGATGCCTATATATCTCGCAAATATCACTATTGGTGGCATAGATTTTAAAAATTAATCTTAGTTAATATCATAACCCTATGCGGCAAGGCGAAGGCTTGGTATTGTATTGAGGTTATTATTTTATGTTTTTACGGCCACTATTCAACGCTACGATCATATTTTGAATAGGCGTAAAGCACCTCAATCGGGCAAAGACCCAAGGATATTTCAATGCGTAAAACCCTTATAACAACAGCAGTCAGTGCTGCACTAATGCTTGGCGCCTGTTCGGAGCAATCAGCAGACACTTCAATGACCAGCAAAACGACCGCAGAGGCATCAACAACAATGACAAAAACGCCTGCCGCTGCCGACAACGTGCTATTAACGCCAAGCCCTTTACAATATATGGCGCCGCAATTTGATAAACTAAAAGCGGGTGACTACTTACCTGCATTTGAACAGGGCATGTTAGAGCACAAAGCAGAAATTGCCGCGATTACCAATAACACTGAAGCCGCCACGTTTGACAACACCATTGTCGCGTTAGAAAAAACCGGTGTGATTTTAGACCGTACTCAACGCGCCTTTTTCAATCTTACCGGATTAATTTCTGACGACAATTTCATCAGTGTTGAAGAACAAATTGTTCCTAAGCTAACGGCACACCAGGACAATATTTATCTTGATGAAAAGCTTTTTGCCCGCATTCAAACTATTTATAAAAACAAAGCGACATTAACCGGCGAAGATTTACGCTTAGTAGAAGTTTACTACGAGCGTTTTGTACGTTCAGGCGCTGAATTGTCTGATGCAGACAAAAGCACAATGCGTCAGTTAAACGGTGAATTAGCCAAGTTTGAAACGAGCTTCTCACAAAACGTGTTGAAATCATTCACAGATGACGTGATCTTGGTTGAAGATAAAGCGCAACTTGACGGTTTATCAGATAACGACATCGCATCACTAGCCTCTGCGGCAAAAGCTGCCGGTAAAACGGGTTACATGATCACCTTAGTGAACACCACCACTCAGCCACTTTTATCTAGCCTTAAAAACCGCGATTTACGTAAAAAATTGTGGCAAACCTCTGCTTATCGCGCCATGGAAACTAACGCGCCGTTAAACATTAAAATAGCTCAGTTACGTGCACAAAAAGCGCAACTATTAGGTTACCCAACATGGGCGGCTTACTCACTAGGCGATCAAATGGCCAAAAACCCAGAAGCGGTTTACGGCATACTTGACGACCTAGCACCAAAAGCACTGGTTAAAGCAAAAATTGAAGCTGCTGATATTCAAGCTGAAATTGTTAAAGATGGTAAAGACTTTACCCTTGAACCATGGGACTGGGCTTACTATGCAGAGAAAGTACGTACCGCTAAATATGACCTAGACGACGGCCAGGTTAAGCCTTATTTTGAAATGAACACTGTACTAAATGACGGATTGTTCTTTGCGATGAATAAGCTTTATGGCATCACAGTTAAACCGCGCGCTGATTTACCTGTGTGGCATAAAGATGTGACTGCATATGAAATATTTAACCAAGACGGCAGCTCAATTGGCCTGTTCTATTTAGACCCATATGCACGCCAAGGTAAGCGTGGTGGAGCCTGGATGGATGAATTGGTTAGCCAATCATTCTTGAAAAATACTAAGCCAGTGGTCTATAACGTGCTGAATATTCCTAAGCCTGCCGAAGGTCAGCCAACACTGATGACATTTGACGAAGTGAGCACCATGTTCCATGAATTTGGACATGCTATTCACGGCTTATACTCACAGGTTAAATATCCAAGTTTAGCGGGCACTTTAACCGCACGTGACTTTGTTGAGTTTCCATCACAAGCCAACGAAGACTGGAGCATAGAGCCACAAGTACTAGCAAACTATGCGAAGCACTATCAAACCGGCGAGCCTATTCCTGCAGAGCTTCTTGCTAAAGTATTAAAGTCACATACCTTTAACCAAGGCTTTGGCACGGTTGAGTACTTAGCTGCGGCGCTGCTTGATATGGAATGGCACTCAATTGCTGCAGGAACTGAAATTAGTGATGTTGCCGCTTTTGAAAAACAAGCACTAGCAAAACACGGTTTAGATTACACGCCTGTAGCACCACGCTATAAAACCACCTACTTTAGCCACAGTTTCGGCGGCGGTTATTCAGCGGGTTACTACGCTTACTTATGGACTGAAGTGTTTGCCGCAGACGCGTTCTCGCACATGATGTCACAAGGTGGTTTAACCCTAGAAAATGGCCAGAAATATCGTGATGCTGTGTTGTCAAAAGGTAATAGCCAGGATCTAATGCAAAGCTATATCGACTTTGCCGGTAAAAAACCTTCAACTGACGCCCTATTAAAGCGTCGTGGTTTAGTTAACTAACCTCTGGGTTAAACAACTAACGTATACAATCAGTAACCTTAATAATCGACCTCAGAATGATATCTGGGGTCGATTTTTTACATCTGAATGTCCGACAATTTAAGCCTAGCATGCACTCGCTTTAGGTTTAGCTTTAGCGCTTCGGCCAATAAAAAGCCGTTCGCGATTAAGCGAACGGCTTTCCTATTTTCAAGCACTTGCTACAAATTACTTAGCGGCTTTAGTATTCACTTTCGAGCCAATCTCAATGCCTTTAGCATTAATATCAATCGTCATCTGCATACTCATATTGTAATCTTTCATCATAGACAACTCTGGCGGAATTTCTTCACCGCTTTGCTCTATCATGGTCATCATTGGCGATAACATTTTCTCGTAATCAACCGCCAAGTTAAGTAAACCATTTGAAGTTAATGCTTGCTTACCTAAACTATCCGCTAATTTTTGTGCTTCATCACCGGCAAACAATACCAAATGCTGACCTTTAACAGCCATTTTTGCTTGTACGCCAAACTCAGGTGGCAACATCAACAGTGAAGTGACATCAACCGCTTCACCGTCAGCCTTTAAATCAACCTGAGCTAAAGGTGGATACATAGGTTTAACCATATCAAGCAACAGGGTTGGGTTTTCAGCAGACATAGTCACTAACGCGTCTAACTTGTCAAAAGCTGGTGAACCATCAGTATCTTTTAACTGATAATCGATTACCGTTAAGCTTAACCCTTTAACGCCATTAGCCATGCCGGTCATCATACCAATCATGGCTGGGTTGAACTCTTCTAATGCATATTGGCTTCCAGCTAAAGGCTGACATTGGTAGCTTGGTGTTTTTAAATCTTTCCAAACCGCGTTTAAAGATGGTGCTAACTGAGCCACATCAATCCCTAAACCAAATGACATAATATGGTCGGCAGCATCAGCACCAAAATCAGGAATAAAACCACGCATTTTAGATAATGCATCCAGTATCACTGCATTTTTGCTTTCAATCACAAAACGCGCATCAAATGTACTTTCTTCACGCGATACAGAATAAGACTTAAATCCCATTACCGAACGAGGCCAGTTATTAGCAATGCCCATTAGCTCAGTTTGACACTGTTCGCTGTGAAGTTCGGCAAATGGATCTTCATCCTGCAGCGCTGCCAATTTAGTAATTTGCTTAGCCAACATGTTGCCATCGGTAGAGGTGATACCTTTCACTAACTCAACATGGTTGATAAAACTAATACTGTCTTGCATAAAGCCGTGTTGCTTGGCAATATCTTGTAGCATAGTGGTGGCAGAAATTGGGTTATCAACTTTTTTGGCACCTAACGCGGTTTGCAACAATTCAACTTGGTTAAATGAGGTGTTTAACGTAACAGTTAACCAACCTTTATCTTCAGCAAAGATAATATCCACTGTTTCATCAGAATCTTCACCGGTTAATCGATAAACACGGTATTCAAGCTCTGCGGTGGTGCCGACTGTGTGCGTTAAGCCACTTTCTTGCTCTGCGCGATCTAATTCAGCCCAAAACGCTTTCGCATCAGCCAATTGAAGCTTCATCACTGGCAAAGCACCTAGAGTATAAAAATAACTTTGCATCTCATCAGGTAAACCATAATGCGCTATCAGCTTGTCAGGCTCGGTCATCAATGTCAGATATTGCTTATAAAGACTTAAGAAAAACTTCTCGTGCGGCTCAGAAAAATCGCTCAACTCACCAAGCTGCTCAACTGAATAACCTTGAGCACTTCCCGCAGAGCTATACAGATAATCTTTAAAGGGAAAAGGGCTTAATTGCCCTGAAAACGCTAACGTATCTGCTGGAATATAATCCAGCATAGGATTTGCCACTACTGAGTTAGATTGTTGGCTAAAATAATATCCACCCGCACCAACCGCTAATACAGCAACTGCAACAGCCATTTTATTCATTTATAAACTCCAATTTATTCACTATTTAACTCTTCCATGAGAGTCACGAGGATTATCTGTTGGTCAAAAGTACCTATTTCCAACTTTCAAAGACATAGGTAAACGATTCAATAATTTAACATTAATTCGACCTTAACGCATTAGCTTAGGCTTCAATTTAATTATGATTATCATTTTAAATAGAGGCCGCTACTCGGGTTGAAAGGTGTAGTCAATAAGCTAAATTCGACACCTTTAGCTTAACCTGCAGGATTTAAAGATTGAGTGGAAAAAGATGATTTCAAGAACACTAACTTGGTTTTGCCCTTGCTCCTTGTTAGAGAACATCCAATTTAAACTTTGCTCGAACATCGTTATCACTAGTTTATGAAAGCACCATTTTGAGGTAAATCTATCTACTATTAACATCATAAAATCTTTTCGACACTACTCTGCATTTATATAATAGTTTGATATTTTTTGGCGCTTCGACCTAGGGGCGCTATCTGACAACATTTGGTGCTTGCTATTTGTACAGCAAACTCATAGCATGTAATTACATTTGTAACTACAGAGTCTGATTATGGGAACCATTAATATTCGTGTCGATGATGAGCTAAAAACACGCTCTTATGCGGCTTTGGAAAAACTCGGTGTGACGCCATCAGAGTTGCTACGCCAAACATTGGAATATGTAGCGCAAAGAGGGGTGCTGCCATTTAAGCCGGTACTGTTAACCGATGAGGACCAAGCCCTTTTAGAATTAGCAAAGGCTCGCTTGGCCGATCCACAACCTGGCGTGAAGGTTACTTTGGATGACCTATGAATTGGAGTTTGATCCCCGTGCTTTGAAGGAATGGCACAAGTTGGGTGATACCATTCGCCAGCAGTTTAAGAAGAAGTTGGCTGAGGTGCAGGTTAACCCTCGTGTCGAAGCCAATCAGTTACGAGAATTACCAGATTGTTACAAAATCAAGTTGCGTAGCGCGGGTTATCGATTGATATACCAAGTGCAAGATGAGCGGATCACTGTTTTTGTCGTAGCAGTTGGAAAAAGAGAAGGCGCTGAAGCTTACAAAGATGCTGATAAACGTTTGTAATTTAAGGATAGGGCTATATATCCATTTTTCATTCGTAACATTTATGGAAGATATTTGAATTTGTAACTAATCCGAAGGTACATTAGAACATTTTTGTCCAGAAATGTGCCTAGGATCGTAAGCCTGTAAATTATTTATGCCCCAAAGTTTGTTTGGAAATATGGCCTGCGGCCACCAACGTCGTGGCGCTTCACCCACACCAGACCAAGAGGGTATCAACAGCAATACCCTCTTGGATCACCCTGCCGCCCCAGACGAAAAATGCTGAAAAGCGCATAATTTTCGATGGGGATCGATCCAGCTTTAAACTTCATCTGTATCCGGCTTCGGCCATTGTCGAAAAGCCCTAACGCTTCCGATGAGCCGTCCCTGGCCCAACGAAAGCTAGCGTGGCATCCATGCCAAGCTGACGGCCTTTTCTCGATGACCTCAATTCAAACTGGACATCTCAGCTTATCTTATGGAATTGTTACAAATGAAGTTAAATCTAAGAAGCGAAAATATCATCTGTATAAGAACCTGCGGCAGAAAATGGATTAGATTGAAGTCACAGACTGATTTAACCTACCTTATACAACTTGTATTAAAACATTGAATTAAAACCATAAAGTAGATTAAAGTATGAAAACTTAAGGACAAAGTTGGGTAACCTCGAACATAATCATCGAGCACGCCATTTAGGGAAGAAAAAGCCATTCAATAGCATATGCCGATCTGCTCCCTTTTTAAAGTCTACTGTGACCATACTAATTTTAAGGATAATGAATGCTTAATTTCTTGAAATCAATACTAAATCCATATTCAATTGATAAAGTTCATCAACTTCGTGATGCTATTATAAATAACTGTAGTAATGAGACTTGGTTCAAAAATAGCTTTGACATAACTGATAACTTATACAAGCCAATCACCAAAAATATTGCTTGGGAAGATTCAAAAATAAATTATATGGCTCAGACAATGATTCTGTCTGAGGATATAAAAAAAGCATTAATTAAAAATTTTTTAATCGAGAATAGTTATTTACAAAAATTATCCCTGAGAAAAAGACAACTAGTTTTCTGTGATTCATATGGTGATATAAATATTGATGACTGGGTTAGAGAGTCTCAAACCTTTAGTCAAAAAAGGGAAATAGCTATAATGTCATACATTATCAATAAAACCCCTCCCGTGTTAAAACATGCTCTTGCTAGTATAGATCGACTTCAATATTTTCATAGTTTTGAAGAGTTTGAACAACCACTTCACGAGTTTATCATCCAAATTGTTGATGATATTGAATTCGATGATTTTGCTCATATTACAGTAGATGTTAATCAAGAAATAACACCTTATGAATATGAGAATATTATTGCTAGCCATTTATGTAACTTTGGTTGGAATGCCTACCATACTTCAGGAAGTGGGGATCAAGGTGCTGATGTAGTAGCCGAAAAACATGGTCTTAAATATGTATTTCAATGTAAATTGTATAATCAACCTGTAGGGAATAACGCCGTTCAGGAAGTTTCTTCTGCACGAGATTATTACGAAGCTTTTGGTGCTGTAGTTGTAACAAATAATGATTATACCAAATCTGCTCGACAGCTTGCTGAAAGCCAAAACGTATGGCTTATTCACGATAGTTATCTTGAAGAATGGAGTAATAATATTGATATTATGATTCTTGAAATTGCGGATGAAATTTAACTGCATGTATGTCTAAGAAATGATTATGTCCAGAAATGAGTTAACTCCTGTTTTTATATAGCTCTTTCCCGCAGCCATCAATGAAGCTAAATCGAAGAGACAAAGATTCAGGTGCAGATGAGCCAGCGAGTATCCAAAACAAGGATGTTTTGGTTAAGCCCACATGGAGGTGCTTGCGGCGTCTCGCTGGATCATCTGCACTTGTAGTTAATCTCAAACCTATGAGGATTTAATTGGATCTGGTTACACTTTTATAAAAACAAATCTTCCAACCCACTTCTGTCCAAATATAAGGTTGGTGATCTCAATTAAGTCTCGGATGCAAAATATGGGATTGTTTTTTTAAAGCTCAAAGGTTACGTAAAGACTATAAAGGTGAACCATGAGTGTTTGCGAGACGACCGTCCGCCCCATGGACGGGGCGGAAGATCTATATGGAGCGCTCTTGTTTAAATCAAAAGCTGCGCGTGTCGGTAAGTCAATGCCATGGTAAGCCTGTAAACAGAATTTAAGCCAAGCGCACTTTTCGCCCAGAAATGAAGTAACTCTTGTGTGATATAGGATCAAAAAAAACAGCTAGGATGAATAATATAAAGCCCCAACAAGCAATACTTGTTGGGGCTTAAATTTGATTGCTTATTACGCTAACAAGTCAATCAATGTGCTCGAGGATGCGAGCGAAGCTTTTGGAGGTACTTGGACTGCAAAAACAGTCCTAAAAAGTGTCTACAAAAAACTATCTACGGGAATGAGTAAATGTAGACGAGTATTGCGTACTCTGCCTAACTTTTTAAACAAAATTTAACTCTTTTTAGGGAGTATTTTAAAATTCATATACTTACTCAATTTACTCACGACAACTTACTCAACCGAAAACGGTCACAGTAACACTATCGAAAAGCTATATTTCGTAATGCAATCCACATTCACGCTTCATACCATTAAAACGGGTTTCTTCTTCAGTCATCCCAAGCTCTAATGGCTTACTTGAATGGGTATCACCAACCGACACATACCCTTGTTCCCATAATGGGTGATATGGTAAAGCGTGGGCGGTTAAATACTCATGCACATCTTTGTTAGACCATTCAATAATCGGCAGTAATTTATAACGATTACCGTGAATCGCTAGAATAGGCAATGCTTCTCGCGTACCTGCTTGTGTGCGGCGTAAACCCGCAAACCAAGTGCCCACGTTAAGTTCAGCTAAAGCACGTTGCATAGGTTCAACTTTATTGATGCGATTATATTGCTCAAGTCCGGCTAAATCTTGCTCCCACAACTTACCAAAGCGCGCCTCTTGCCATGCTGCGGTTTGATCAGCGCGATATACTTGCAAATTTAAGTCTAAACGCTCGGTTAACTGATCAATAAACTGATAAGTTTCAGGGAACAGGTAACCGGTATCAGTCAAAATGACCGGAATATCGGCTTGAACCTGACTGACTAGATGCAACATCACAGCAGCCTGAATACCAAAACTAGAGGATAAAGCATGCTCGCCTGGCAAAAATGCCAGACCCCATGCCACACGCTCAGCTGCGGTTAAAGCAGATAAAAACTGATTTATCTTTGCCAGTTCCGCTTGCTGAACCTCTTTAGGTTGAATGAGCAATGCCACTAACTGCTCAGGTCCTATAGAGAAATTACCCATGAAAATCCTTAGCGGCGTCTAAAACCGCCTTTACGACACCAATACGTACCGTAAAGTTACCAAAGGTCTCGCCCGCATCACGCTCAGTAGCGTAACGGCCAAACAAACCATCCAACTCAGCTAAAATTTCAGCTTCTTGAATGTTTTCTTTGTGCATTTTGTTTAAGCGGGTACCTTCGAAACTGGCGCCTAAATACAAGTTATAACGACCAGGTGCTTTACCCACTAAACCAATTTCGGCCGCAAAAGGACGCGCACAGCCGTTTGGACAGCCTGTCATACGCACCACAATAGCTTGTTCGCCAATGCCATGTTTTTGCTGTAATGCATCGATGTGATCGATAAATTCAGGGAAATAGCGCTCAGCTTCGGCCATCGCCAATGCACACGTAGGTAATGCCACACAGGCAATAGAGTGACCACGGGTTGCCGATAACACTTCACCCAATAGACCATGCTTACGCGCTAAGCCTTCAATTTCGGCCTTATCTTCAGCTGCGACACTGGCAATAATCATATTTTGATTAGAAGTCATACGGAAGTCGCCTTTATGGATCTTAGCGATTTCACGTAAACCGGTTTGCAGTGTTTTACCCGGTACATCTTTAATGCGGCCACTTTCGATAAACAAGGTTAAGTGCCACTTGTTATCAATGCCTTCAACCCAGCCGTAACGATCGCCACGATCACCGATAACGACATCACGTTTAGGTTCGAATTTAATGCCTGTACGCTTTTCAACTTCGGCTTTAAATGCATCGTAGCCATGATCAACTATGGTGTATTTAAGACGTGAACGTTTGCGGTTAACTCGGTTGCCCCAGTCACGTTGCACAGTCATCACGGCTTCAGCAAATTTAATCACATCAGCGGTTTTGATATAGCCAAAGTCATCGGCTAAACGCGGGAAGGTTTCAACTTCTCCATGGGTTGAACCCATACCGCCACCAGCGACTAAGTTAAAGCCGATTAGCTGACCATTTTCTTCAATGGCAATAAAGCCTAGGTCATTGGTGTAAACATCAACATCGTTATCTGGCGGCACAGACACAGCCATTTTAAACTTACGCGGTAAGTAGGTTTGGCCATAAACCGGTTCATGGGTTTCAGTGTCTAATAGCTTTTCTTCATCTAACCAGATCTCGGCATAAGCACGAGTGTGTGGTAGTAAATGATCAGATAGCTCTTTAGCCACGGCATAAGCTTGCTGATGCAGCTTAGACTGAACCGGGTTTGGGTTACACATTACGTTACGGTTTACGTCACCACATGCCGCAATAGAGTCTAGTGCAGCTCTGTCTAAGCCTTGGATCAAGGTTTTTAGATTACGCTTTGGAATGCCGTGGTACTGAAACGTTTGACGCGTAGTTAAACGAATACTGTTTGAAGTGGTTAGCGTTGATGAGATTTTATCCACATCTAACCATTGTGCTGGCGAACAAATACCGCCTGGCACGCGAGCTCGTAGCATGAAGCTATATAAAGGTTCTAGCTTTTGCTCTTTACGTTCGTTACGTAAATCACGGTCGTCTTGTTGGTAAAAACCGTGGAATTTAATTAACTGCTGATCGCCATCACTAAACGATCCGGTCACTTGGGTGTCTAAACCCTCTTGAATAGTACCGCGTAAATAATCACTGTCGATTTTTAGGTATTCGTTTACTGCTAATTTTTGCTCATCACTCATGGAGACAGCCTCTTAATTCTATATTCGCTAAGGCGTTGATCGTTTAATCTTAATGACTTAACGATTAATAACCTGGTACGACAATAATCTTGCTTAATCGCTTAGCTGCGGCATTGCTATTGACTCATCGGGTCGCAATACCTCTTTGCAGCTAAGCCTAATTCTGTTACTGATACTAATGCTATAAGGTTAGTACACGTCTTTCTGATAACGCTTATTACTGCGTAAATCTTCTAAGTAAGCTTCAGCTGCATCAGCAGTTAACCCGCCTTGTGATACTACAACGCCAACTAATGCTTGATGTACATCTTTAGCCATACGCTCTGCATCACCACAGATGTAAACATGGGCACCATTTTGTAACCATTGCCATACATGCTCAGCTTGCTGGGTAATACGATGCTGCACATAAACTTTATCAGCTTGATCACGTGAAAACGCTACATCTAAACGGCTTAAATCGCCACTTTTTAAATACTGCTGCCACTCAACTTGATATAAGAAATCTTGTTCAAAGTGTGGGTTACCGAAGAATAACCAGCTGTCACCCGTTACGCCGTCTGCGGCACGTTGCTGCATAAAGGCACGGAATGGTGCTACACCGGTTCCAGGGCCTACCATGATCACTGGGGTTTCTGGGTTTTCAGGTAAACGGAAATGATTATTCGGTTCAACATAAACCTTAACCGCTTGACCTTCTTCTGCTGATGCTAAGAAATGAGAAGCACCACCAAATCGGGCTTGACCCTGACGCTCATCCTCAACCAATGCAACCGTTAAGTGAACTTCAGTTTCTACTTCAGCCTGGCTAGAAGCAATTGAATATAAACGCGGTGTTAATGGGCGTAATACTTCAACTAATTGGCTTGCGGTAACGTTAGCTGGGTATGCGACCACTAAATCAGCCAGCTGGTTGGCGAGTACAAACTGACGTGTTTGCTCTTTATCTTCGCTTAATGCCAATAGCTCTGCACTGCCGCTAAATTCAGCCCATGCTTTTACTAAACCAGGGTATAACTGGGTTAGCTCTTTTTTATCTGTTAAGGCGTCAACAAGGCTTAAGGTTTCTTTACCTACGATGACTTGATCATCTGCAGATAAACCTAAACCTGAAATAATTTCATGCACAAGTAAAGTGTTATTGCTAAACCAAATGCCTAATGCATCACCGACTTGATACGAAATACCTGATTCACCAAGGTCAATTTCTACATGGCGTACATCACGGTCTGAATCGCGTCCGGTTAACTTTTGACTGACTAATACTTCAGCGGTATACGGTTGTTGCTTAGTAAACGCACTGCTGCCAGCTTGTGTTTGTGGTACAGAAACTATGCCTGCACCCACGCTTTGAATATGAGGTTTAACGGCTTCTAATACACTGTCTTGCCAATCTGACGCAGCCTGCTCGTAATCAACATCACATTCAGCCAATGGCAGTAATTGTTTTGCACCTAATGCAGCAAAACGAGCATCGAAATCTTTACCTGTTTGGCAGTATAATTCATAGCTTGAATCACCTAGCGCGAGCACTGAGTAATGAAGATTATCCAGCTTAGGGGCACGCTTTGAAGCTAAAAACTTATGCAATTCCATCGCGTCATCTGGCGCTTCGCCTTCACCATGGGTACTCACCACTGCTAGCAATAGGGTTTCTTGCTTCAATTGGCGCACATTATATTCGCCCATTGAGGCTAAATTAACTGCATAACCTTGTGCCTGTGCTTTAGCCGCTAATTCTGTTGCTACGCCTCGACCATTGCCGGTTTGACTACCATAAAGAATAGTCACTGTTTGGCTAGCACTTGCTTGTGTAGCTCCAGCCAGTAGGCTTTGGCTGTCATTAGCGTTAGCACTGGCAGCTAAGTAGCCACTTACCCAAGCTAATTGCACAGCAGATAACTCAGAGGTGAGTTGTTTTAGCTTATCGACTTGCCCTGGTGACAAAGGTGAAGCTAATGAAGATAGTTCGTTTAACAACATAAGACGGCCTTATAACAGTGTAATGTTTGTAAGCTTACTCCTGTCCGCTAAAAGCAAAAAAGAATAAAAAATAATTTTTTATTCCATTTAGGAATATGCAAAGTCGTTTTTTTAGGCTACAAAAGTGTGGGTTAGTTAAAAGTTTTTAATTTCCCTTAATTAAAACAGCATTAATTAACCCTGCAGCACTTGTTTGATTGCAGTGTCTACAGCAAGCTAAGAAGCTGGATTAACAATTGGTTATCTATCAAGTTAATTGTTCTCTGCATAAAACAACAAAACGATGCCCAAAAGGTACCGTCAACAGAGACCTATTGATGTTCATCAACTGATATCAATGCCAGCCAAATACGATCGATTTGTTGATCACGACCGTCAACGAATGATCATGTGAAAATATTATGCTATTTGGCGGGGGAGCCTTATCGCATTTTACTCATTAACCATCAGGGAACAGTCATGCAGATTGGAATACCGAGAGAAAGTATTGCAGGTGAAACGCGCGCTGCTGCGACGCCAGCCACAGTGGTACAACTTAAAAAGCTCGGCTTTAGTGTGGCCATAGAGGCGGATGTAGGTAAATTATCAAGTTTTGATGATGCCGCATTTGAACACGCAGGGGCTGAAATTGTCGCAGATGCTTATCAAGCTGACTTTGTTTTCAAAGTTAATGCACCTACAGACGATGAAATTAACAAAATGAAACCTGGCACTACCCTTGTTAGTTTTATTTGGCCAGCTCAAAATCCTGACTTAGTTGACAAATTAGCTCAGAAAAAAATTACCGTGATGGCGATGGACATGGTGCCACGTATTTCACGCGCTCAGTCACTAGATGCCCTATCATCTATGGCTAACATTGGTGGTTATCGTGCAGTTATTGAAGCCGCCCATGAATTTGGCCGTTTCTTTACCGGCCAAATCACTGCCGCAGGTAAAGTGCCACCGGCTAAAGTACTGGTTATTGGTGCGGGTGTAGCTGGCCTTGCCGCTATTGGTGCTGCGGGATCACTGGGCGCAATCGTCCGTGCCTTCGATACTCGCTTAGAAGTAGCCGAGCAAATTGAATCTATGGGGGGCACATTCTTAAAGCTTGAATTTGAGAACACCGAAGGCGGTTCATCTGACGGTTACGCTAAGGTGATGTCAGAAGAGTTTATTGCTGCTGAAATGGCGTTATTTGCCGAGCAGGCAAAAGATGTCGATATTATCATTACCACCGCACTGATTCCTGGCCGCCCTGCGCCTAAGCTGATCACCAAAGACATGGTTGATAGCATGAAGTCAGGTTCTGTGATTGTCGATTTAGCGGCGGCCACTGGCGGTAACTGTGAATATACCGTGACGGGCGAAAAATTTATCACCGACAACGGTGTAAAAGTCCTTGGTTACACTGACCTACCAGGTCGACTACCGGCGCAATCATCGCAACTTTATGGCACTAACCTTGTGAACTTGATGAAGTTAATGTGCAAGGAAAAAGACGGTAACGCGCTGCTTAACTTTGACGATGTTGTTATGCGTAATATGACGGTAACGCGTGATGGTGAAATTACCTTCCCGCCTCCGGCCATTTCAGTGTCTGCAGCACCAGCCAAACCAGCCGCAGCGCCTGCGGCCAAAAATGCTCAACCCAAAGCCCCTTCTAAGCTTAAGTATATTTTAGGCCTTGCTGGTATTATGGCATTTGGCGCAATAGCCACAGTTGCACCATCGGAGTTTTTGTCGCACTTTACGGTATTTATATTGTCATGTGTGGTCGGTTACTACGTGGTATGGAACGTGTCTCACTCATTGCATACACCGCTTATGTCAGTCACCAATGCCATTTCAGGTATTATTGTTGTCGGGGCTTTACTGCAAATTGGACAGGGTTCAACACTGGTCACAGTGCTGTCATTTATCGCAGTGTTAATTGCAAGTATTAACATTTTTGGTGGTTTTACCGTCACTCAGCGCATGCTGAAAATGTTCCGTAAAGATTAAGGGGAATTATCGTGTCAGAAGGACTGGTAACAGCATCGTATATTGTCGCGGCGGTATTCTTTATTTTAAGCCTTGCGGGGCTTTCAAAACAAGAAACGGCTAAAAACGGCAATTTATTTGGCATCATAGGGATGGTTATTGCCCTTGGTGCAACTATTTTAAACCCAAGTACCACAGGCGTTGTATGGATTATTTTAGCTATGGTGATTGGCGGCGCAATTGGCGTTCGCTTAGCACTGAAAGTTGAAATGACCGAAATGCCTGAGTTAGTTGCTATTCTTCACAGTTTTGTGGGCATGGCTGCGGTATTAGTGGGTTACAACAGCTTTATCGATTTACACCCACAGGCAATTAACGAAATTGTGGTGGCAATCGGTAATGACTTAGACACGACGCTTGCAACGGCTGAAGCGGCATTTGCTGAGGCAAGCCAAGTACAGCAGCAAAGTAAACATTTAACTGGGGCAATGCTTAATATTCACCTTGTAGAAGTCTTCTTAGGGGTATTTATTGGTGCAGTAACCTTTACCGGTTCTGTAGTGGCATTTGCCAAACTGCGCGGATTACTGCCATCAAAAGCACTGACCTTGCCACATCGTCATAAGATGAACTTAGCCGCGGTGATTGTATCGTTAGTGTTAATGGTGCAATTTGTGCAAACAGGCGGTGCGGTTACCCCAATCTTGATTATGACGCTAATCGCCTTTGCGTTTGGTTGGCATTTAGTGGCCTCGATTGGCGGCGCGGATATGCCAGTTGTGGTTTCGATGCTTAACTCATACTCAGGTTGGGCTGCAGCCGCTGCGGGTTTTATGCTATCAAACGACCTACTGATCATTGTCGGTGCATTGGTTGGTTCATCGGGCGCAATTCTGTCTTACATCATGTGTAAAGCGATGAATCGCTCGTTTATCTCGGTCATTGCCGGCGGATTTGGTAACGATGCTGTCGCCACAAGTGGCGATGAAGAAGTGGGCGAGTACCGCGAAACCAATGCCGAAGATGTTGCTGATATGCTGAGAAACTCTCAATCAGTCATCATCACCCCAGGTTATGGTATGGCGGTTGCGCAAGCACAATACCCGGTTGCAGAAATTACCCGTAAATTACGTGATTTAGGCATCAAGGTGCGCTTTGGTATTCACCCCGTTGCAGGGCGTTTACCTGGTCACATGAACGTATTGTTAGCCGAAGCAAAAGTGCCGTACGATATTGTATTAGAAATGGATGAAATCAATGAAGATTTCAGCAGTACTGATACCGTCTTAGTGATCGGTGCCAATGACACAGTTAATCCTGCTGCGATGGAAGATCCAAACAGTCCAATTGCTGGCATGCCAGTACTGGAAGTGTGGAAAGCGCAAAACGTGATTGGCTTTAAGCGTTCAATGAACACAGGTTATGCGGGAGTGCAAAATCCACTGTTCTTTAAAGACAATACTCAAATGCTATTTGGTGATGCTAAAGACAGCGTAGAAGCGATTCTAAAAGCGCTTTAATTACTGAGCTTTGCAACATAAAAATACCAGCCAACAGGCTGGTATTTTTTTATGTTTATAACCAGCAACAATACTGTTTTATATAGACTAGCCTTAATCAAGGTTCAGCTATTTATCGCCCATATACAATAATCAAGAGTAATAATTTAATCGTTTGACCATTTAATCTGGAATTCTATTTCTTGTTCTGAATCAATTCTTTCATGCTCTATATTGTAAGTGGCACGCACTGGCACATAAATTCTTTCACCGGCTATCTGGATCTCAAATTTAGTTCCACTTTCAAGTGAGTCAGCTAATCGCCTTAGTTTTGCAACAAATTCAGCTGTTGTGTATGTTTTTTCGATATCTCTGTCTGCTTTTAAACTCATTTTATTTACTCCGCAAATAACTGTTATCCATAACAAAATGAATCAACTTACCTAATCTTAATGATTCATTGACTCAATATAGCTAGTTAGGTACCAAAAAATATTATAAAAAAAGGAGGGCTAACATGGTTAGCCCTCCTGATTTTACTCGTTCACTATTACGCCAAGCTTAAAACTTATAGCTATAACCTAATGTTGCAGATTGTGGCTTACCAGAGAAAACTGAGCCATGAACACGCGTGGTCATGTAGGTTTCGTCAAATAAGTTATCTACATTTAAGTATACTTCTGACGCGTCGTTAATAAAGTAACGCGCTGATAAATCAAATACTGTTTTAGAAGCAATTAACTGATCAGCAGGAATATCACCCTGACCCGCTTTAGTGCGCATATCGTCGGTATAACGACCCGCCAATGTCACTTGCCAGCTTTCTGCTGCAACACCTGCTGATAGATATAACTGATTTTCTGGCAGATAAGTTAGCGAGTCACCTTTACTTACGCTATCCCAGCTTTCAAAGTCAGAGGTAAAATCAGAGCCAAACTCTGCACTGGTGTAGGTGTAGGCCATTTTAACAGGGAAGCTTAATTCACCTTTTTGGTTAAACTCATATCCTAAGCTCAACTCTAAACCCGTTACATCAACTTCACCGGCGTTGTACTGGTTATCAATGTTGTTATCATCACAACCTTGAGCCGCTGTACAGTTACCATGCATATTGCTGTAGTCACCATAGAATACGATAGCTTCTGATGTTAACGCATCTTGGTTATAACGAAGTCCCGCTTCATAGTTCCAGCTTTCTTCTTCTTGACCGTCAGCGTTACCAGGTGCAGCAGGAGAGAAACCTTTTTGTACGCCTGCTAATACGATAAGCGCGTCATTCACTTGATAAGTCGCTGATAAAGAAGGCATGATGGCGCTGAAACTGTTATCAACATCTTTACTCGCTTCACCATCACGGCCTGGGTTTGCTTTACCCCAATCTACGCGATTAGTGGTAACGTCTTCGTAGCGAACACCCGCGGTAATAGCAAAATCACCAATGGTCATACGATCTTGAACAAACAATGACCAGGCTTCTGCACTATCGATACGATTAGAATCTGTGCCCGGAATACCGCTTTTAGTGCGGTTCATTACTTGAGAAGTGTCTAATTGATAGGTATCAGCCCACTGATAACGGTCCATTTCATCTTCATGGTAACGCGCACCAAATGCAAGCTCATGGTTACCGACAAAGTAATTCAATTCAGTTTGTAAACCCTGAGATAAATAACTACGATTGTTCGCTTTAACACTCACGTCAATAGGTGCGGTAACTAAGCCCTTGTCAAAATCAGCTGCATTTTGTACACCGCCACTGCTTAAACTTGAACCACCCACTTTATCCGCTTTATACCAGTTACGGTGAAAGTCGTTATAGTAAGCCGTAGTATTAAGTGAAAGTGCATCATTAAGCTCAATCACATGATTTAACTGTATTTGCTTGTGCTCAGTGGTCATTTGATCTTTTTGTGACGCAGAATAACGCGTAAATGGCGTTGCAGCATAATCAGCATCAGTTAACCCCATATAAGTTTCGTTAGAAACCTCATCGGCGTACTTCAGTTTTAACTCTACAATTTGTTGATACTTAGCAGTTTCATCCGTTTTAATGCTGACTTTAGCAAGCGCATCATTTTTAACAAAACCAGTGTCACCGCCAACACCATTGATGTCACGGAAACCGTCAGCTTGGTAACGATAGATTTCAGCGACCGTACCGACGCGATCACCTTGACCACCGGCATAAGCATGTACTTTGCCAAAGCCATCTTGACCAGCGGCAACATCCACTTTACCCGCCAAATCAGCATCTGGAATTTGACGCGATAGCATGTTAATTACGCCACCTGTGGTACGTGGACCATATTTAACCGTAGAGCTACCTTTTAAAATCTCTACACTTTGCATACGACCAGAAGTAGGGAAATAATAAGCCGCTGGTGAAGAATAAGGCGCTGGAGCGGCTAATACGCCATCTTCCATAATAGTAATTTTTTCAGTACGATTTTGACCTGTACCGCGCATTCCGATATTTGGGCGTAAGCCATAGCCGTCTTCTTCTTGAATATACACACCTGGAATTGAAGCCAATGTACGCATAATATCGGTATACTTAAACTGCTCAATATCAGCTGCAGAGATAACATGCGCACTGCCCGGTACAGTGTTAATAGGATTGCGACTACCGAATATGGTTATTTGTTCAATGTTGGCTTGTTTAGTTACTTGCTTTGTGACGGCAGCTTTATCTGCGGCTGTTGCACCCATGCTCATCAATAATGCACTTGCTAAAACACTCAAACGTAAGGTGTTTGACTGGCTCATGTTAACTCTCCCAAATACTACTAACTACTAAAATACAAATAAAAACAATTCTTATTAACGTTAGCAATTGTGCGTAATTTTACTTAAGCGAGCCTTAAAATCAACAAATAGGTACGCTTTATTTACAAATAAGGTAGTCTTGTGGCGACCAATTTCACATATGTGAATTAGATCACCGCCAGTCAGTACAAAAAACATTCAGATTTGACTTTGTATCAAAAGATAACGAGTCATCGGGTGAGTATATTGCTAAATGTGCAGTAAACTACGGTGAAAAAATTAACCATTAATTATAAGACTCATTCCATCATGTTTTTATCACCTTATTATTCTAAGCAAGATCAAAGTGTTTTTATCGCGGCACAACAAGCCAGTGATTTTGCTAAACGGGTTGCTGGAGATTTCAACCCTATCCATGATGTCGGCGCAAAACGTTTTTGTGTGCCGGGTGACTTATTATTTGCACTGGTCTTAACCGAATATGGCTTAAGCCAAAACATGACATTCCAGTTTGCTGGTATGGTCGGTGATGGTGTTGAATTGTGCTTACCCAATGCTGGCGAAGATAAGTTCACTATCATTGATGCGAAAAATAAAGAGTACATGCACGTCACTCGCCAGGGGCAAGTATGTCAATGTGATATACAAACAGCCGCATTCATCAAAAGTTATGTCGCGTTTTCTGGATTAAACTTTATCCACGTATTGGTTCCTATGATGAAGCAACACCAGGTAATGATTAACCCTGATCGCCCTTTGGTGATTTACGAAAGTATGTCATTTCATCTTGACCACTTTGACTTTGATGACATTAGCCTACATTTAATTGATCAACAGTTATTAATTAATGGCAAACGTGGTGATGTCACCTTGACCTTTGAATTGCGTCATGAAAAACGTGTTATTGGTACTGGGAAAAAAACCTTAGTGCTAAGTGGACTGCGTGAATACGACGAAGAAAAAGCACAACAAATGTGTCAAAACTACCAATCCCGTAAAGACACTTTATAATCCTTCCGCTTGGCTTAAAAAACGCGCTTACTTGATGATAAATAAGCGCGATTATCCTTCAATTTCACTACCAATAAAAATACGCTAAACGATTGTTATTTAAATAACACCCAATGATTTCCTTACTACTTTATCAAGCCAGTATTCCCTATCAAAAACTGCCAATAAAACACTGTCGATAAACCATGAGATAAGTGCCGGTAACCCTAACAGCCTTGCCACCACTAAAATATTACTCCCCCTAAAATAACACCTAGTTATATAGATTATGTCGTCAATATCAGGATCAGTAGATGTGACTGCAGCAGACTAAATAAGCAATATATGTTGCTAGCGTTTTTGGGGGCATGGTGGGGATACACAATCATGCTCGCTGTAAAGCAAACATAACTTGTAGAACATAAGGATAGGTAGATTTAGCATACTATTTGAATTGGTCGCAGCGATTTTATATAAGCATTCAAATGGTCTTAGTGGACGTAAGGGAAGCCCACTCAGACAATTTATCAATTAAGCCGCTTTTTGTTGAGGCGTACTTTCTAGCAATAAAATAGCACTGTAACCTATTAAATGATTTACGCATTTTACGCCATCCTCACCTAACTCAGTTGACGCTATTTCTTGTGCAATATTGACTGCTTTAAAATATGTCACGTTATCATCGCTGGTACCACAAAGGCTAAAAAACAGTTTCAGTACTGCCTTATGCTCTTCACCCTGCACTGCTTTTTTCCATGATAACTCTAACGATGCAATAGAACTAAAATCGAGTGTATCAACAAATAGCTGCCCGATCCTATGATCTAAACGCACTAAAAACTCGGTCTTTTTTGGAAAGTGATGACTAATACCAGTTCGACTAATGCCAGTTGCATTTGACAAGGTTGTATATGACATAGCCTGAAAACCTATGGTAAGGATTTGTTTAAGGGCTTCATCTAAAATTTGATTTACGGTTTGTTCGGTTTCAACTCTTGAACGCTTGGCCATGCAACTGTGTCTCGCTAATAATTTGGGAGAAAATCTTACCAGACAGCATTAGAAAGTACCGCTAAAAATAACCCCAGAAACAACAGACTTGCCAACATTTACACGACAAAATGTATCAAAATTCAGCCATTTTGATACACCTGTTAATAATTTACCTTTAAAATTCAAAGAGTATTAATCTAATTCTCTACTAAGCAGCCCCTAACCAATTAGCAAAAATACAACAAAAAATTTCACTTTAAATAAATCATATAAATCAGTAGATAGCGCTTACAAATTTTGCGATGACTCTAAATATTGACTGCGCCATTTTTGTGCGGCTGGCTTTCCCATCAAAAAATCTAATGTCGGTTGAAGAATTTTGGCTAAATCGGGTTGGCGCCAAAACATATAGTTGGGTAATGGTTGCACCACACCGGCACCAAATGTACGTTGGATTAAACTTGAAAATTCGCTAATGTCTCTGGTGGAATAATTGGGTAGCTGGGGATAAATTTGCGCTATAAATTCACGATAAGGAATATCTTTTACGTATGGTTTCTGTGCATTCATTTGTAACAAATACTGCAATTGAGGGGCACTCCAGTGAGATAAGTTATCACTATCATGAATAATAGCTAAGTTACGACGATGCAGTTGTTGCAAGGCAAAATGTAGCTGTTGTGTTTGCGCTAAATGCCAAAATAAATAAACATCAGCTAACCACTCATGCTGGTAATCAGTTAAGTTTGACGGTAATTCCAGGCCCTGCAATGCAATATTATGCAAGTGTCCTATCTCATGCCATAAGCTTAATTGAGCTTGGTTAATAAGCTCAATACTAAAGGTTTCAAGCCCTAATGAGCCGGTCTGTTGCTTGGGCTCTCGGTCAGCTTGTATTACTATAACTCCCGCAATAGTTGGATGGTTAACAGCTAACACCATCGCACTTTTATAGCCCATAGATTGGCGAACATTCAGTGCTGATAATCCTATTTGTTTCTGTAGAGAGTGTGGTAATTCTTTGAGGCAGAAGTCAATATTGGCCAGCGGACAAATTAATGCCTGCTTGTTGAAAATATTAACCCATTCTGACGGGGTATCTACTGAAGATATTTGTTGCTGGTGAGTAATATAATCTAACTGCTCGGCATGCAGATTAACTGACTGAACAATACAAAACAGCAGGCCAACTAATTTGATTAATTGACCTGACTTGCCCTTCACATCGACACAAGAGTAAATGCATCGATAGCATTTAACCATATGAATAAAAAAGATATCAGTGAAGGGCAATTTCAGCCTTGAAAAAAGCGTCACACTATTTATTAGCCATAATGTTTTGAATAATTGCTGTCGTTGACACCCCTTCCTCAAAACCAAGTACTTCTACTTTACCACCATTAGCGATGACTTCTGCTCCGCCAGCAATATCTTCAATTTTATAATCCCCACCTTTTACTAACGAGTCAGGCAGTAAACGCGCAATAACTCGCTGTGGTGTGTCTTCAGCAAAAGCGACAACCCAATCAACTGACGCTAAACCAGCTAAAACCGCCATACGGCGATCAACCGGGTTAACTGGACGGCCATTTCCTTTTAAACGTTTAACCGATGCATCATCATTCACGGCAATAATTAATCGGTCACCAAGGGCACGAGCCTGTTGTAAATAGCTGACATGTCCCGCATGTAAAATATCAAAACAGCCATTGGTCATCACTATTTTTTCGCCACGTAAACGCGCTTGATCCATAGCATAGGCTAACTGGTCTTCACTCATGACACCAAAGCCCGACTCACCTTGATTAATTTTGAGGGCGCTAATCAGTTCAATACGACTTACTGTAGAGGTACCTAATTTACCGACAACAATACCCGCTGCGGTATTGGCAATGGCACAGGCTTGTGCAAGCGTCGCACCTGCGGCAATAGAAGTCGCCAATGCAGAAATAACCGTATCACCGGCTCCAGTAACATCATGTACTTCGCGCGCAACGGTAGGAATATGTAATTCAGGTTCATCCAGGGTAATTAACGTCATGCCTTTTTCAGAGCGAGTCACTAAAATGGCTTTAAAATCATGTTGAGTTAATAAGTTTTTTGCTTTTGCAATAAGATCATCTTCACAGGTAACAGTACCTACAACAGCTTCAAATTCACTCATGTTAGGGGTAATTAATGAAGCACCATGGTAGCGACCAAAATCACTTCCCTTTGGATCAACTAATACACTCACCCCTTTAGCGCGGGCTTTGGCAATAAACGCCTTAGGTTCGATAATGGCGCCTTTAGCATAGTCAGATAACACTAATACATCGATATCATCTAACAAGGCTTCAGCTTGCTGAAATAGCTGTTCACTGTGGCTAAGTTCAAAGGGCTCTTCAAAATCAAGACGAATTAACTGCTGGCTACGCGATAATACGCGTAACTTAGTAATAGTCGGTTTGCCTTCAACTGCCAGCCATTGTGGTTCAACCCCAAGGGTTCTTACCCCTAAAGTCAGCGCTTCAGCAGTTTCATCTTTACCAACTAATCCGGCTAGTTGCACTTTGCCACCTAAAGCAGCAACGTTTAATGCCACGTTAGCCGCTCCGCCCGGACGATCTTCAATTTGATTTATTTTCACAACAGGAACAGGGGCTTCTGGCGAAATACGTGCCGTTGGGCCAACCCAATAACGGTCAAGCATCACATCGCCAATCACTAAAACACGGGCATTTTCAAAAGCAGGAAGAGAAACCTTCATAGTGTAATCACTGTTTGTTGTAAAAAATTCCCTTGATTGTACCTAATTTTCACAGAGAAATGAGTTAGAATATTAAAAAAATTCATCGATAAACGAGTCATTTGTGATCGAAAAAGCCCAATTCACCTCAAAACTCTATCACCCTAAGTATTGGTTACTCTGGTTAGGCGTAGCAATCATGCGCATAACCCAACTTATACCGATTTCAATGCAAATGAAAATAGGCGCCGGATTAGGCCGTTTAGTAATGATTGTGGCGGGAAGTAGAACTCACACCGCTAAACGTAATATTAAGCTGTGTTTCCCCGACATGCCTGAAAATGAGCAACAGGCATTGCTAAAAAGTAACTTTGAAGAAACGGGTAAAGCACTATTTGATACCATTAATGCTTGGTGGTGGTCGGATGAAAAAGTACAAGCTCACATGACTATGACAGGCCAGGAGCATGTTGAAAACAGTTTGCAAAATGGTAAAGGCGTTATTTTATTTGCGGTTCATTGCTTACCGTTAGAAATGGGCGCTCGTGTTTTTGGTCAATTCCAACCTGGTATTGGAGTATATCGCCCGCATAACAATCCAGTGATGGAATATTTACAGGTAAAAGGCCGACTACGCTCTAACAAAGGACTAGTGCCTAAACGTGATGTACGTCAGATGATCCGCAGCTTGCGCGCACCGGATGTTATTTGGTACACGGCGGATCAAGATTTTGGCCGTTCAAGTGCGGTGTTTATTCCATTTTTTGCAGTGCCTGATGCAGCTACAATAACTGGGGCAACCTCGTTGGCTAAATTAGGTAAGGCAAACGTATTACCTTTTGTTGTTGAACGCACAAGTGACGATAAAGGCTATAAAATTGAGATATTGCCACCTCTAGATAACTTTCCTGGCGACAATGAACTTGATGATGCGATACGCGGTAATAAAATGATTGAACAAATAATTAATAGAAGACGTTCCCAGTATATGTGGCTTCATCGACGCTTTAAAACACGCCCTGATGAAAATAGTCCATCGCTTTACGACTAATAAAGATCCACTAAGTCGTCTGCTAGCTAATCCAGTATATTTAGAAATCAGATTTCTATCGGTTAAATATAATATATGAACCTAAAAATGGGTTGATATTTTAACCTGAATAAGTGACGATGCGCCCTGTTACAGCGTATCAGCTGCCACATAAAATAACCCTATTAAATAGGAATACCACAGCATTATGTTAAACCTTGTAAAATATGCCGTTTTTACTGCAACTATGGCAATAGTTAGCTTCAATAGTATTGCATTAGAATATCGCTTACCTGCCAAAGGCAGTTTATTAGTAGGTGAAAACCAACATTATGTGGTGCCCGAAGGTAAACTGACACTGGAAGATATTGCATCACAATTTCAATTAGGGTTAACCAATGTGTTAGAAGCAAACCCTGGTGTTGACCCATTTCTACCAACTCCAGGTAGCACTTTGGTGATCCCACATCAATTGATTTTACCTAATACCAAGCAGGAAGGCATAGTCATCAACGTGGCTGAAATGCGTTTGTATTACTATCCTAAAGGGACTAATACCGTTGAAGTATTACCTATTGGTATTGGCCAAATTGGTAGAGACACACCAGAAAGCTGGGTAACAACGGTACAACGTAAGCGCGCAAATCCAACCTGGACGCCTACCGCTACAACCCGTAAAATCTATGAAGCCAAAGGTATAACCTTACCGGCTGTATGGCCAGCAGGCCCTGATAATCCTATGGGGTTATACGCCCTTTATATAGGTAACCTTTTCGCTATTCATGGCACCAATGCTACTTTTGGTATCGGCTTACGGATAAGCCAAGGCTGTATCCGCTTACGTCATGATGATATAGAGCATTTATTTAACACAGTTCCTGTGGGCACCCGAGTCGAGTTTGTTAATCAACCGGTTAAATACACCGCTGAACCTGATGGCAATCGTTATTTAGAAGTACATCAACCACTGTCTAAAACACAAAATGAATTTGAATCTAATGAGCCGGTTGCATTAACCTTTAATAAAGAGACCACTCGCTTTATTGCACACGCTGAAACAGATTCTTTTGTACTAAAACGCTTATTAGAGCAACGTACTGGTATTCCAACACGTATCAATCCTTAAATATCTGTGCGACTAAACTGCGTTATATAGCAAAGCTTGTGCTTAATCATAGAAAGCTTGTATAAAAAAGACCCATATTATATGGGTCTTTTTTACTTTAATGAGATTTTCGCTAACGCATAATTGCACTTTGCCACTTTGCCACTTTGCCACTTTGCTGCTAGTCAATTAGTCATCTGCTTGTGTCTTATTCACCGCATCAGTAATCGCGCTAACCTTAGCGGCTATCTTGTCCTCTTTGTCTTCAGTGCTTTTTGAATCTGCAACGGCTTTCACTACATCTGAGGTTTTTATGTTATCGGCTACTTGCTCGGTTGCCGCCATTGACTCTTTAGATAATGTATCTATATTGCCTGACATTAGTGCATTGGATGTTTCCATTGCCTGTAAATCCTCCATTGCCACATTAGGATCCGCTAACCCAGCATTGATAAGTTCTTCCTTCTGTTCAACAAAAAACTGTTCAGTTTGAACATCATTCAATAACTTAACGGCATTACGCTCGGTTATTGATTGTACCGGTTCAGATGATGGGGTAAAAAGTGCAGGTTCAGAACTTACCTTTGGCGTTTGTGCAAACTGAGTTAATGCGCCAGATTGCCAGCCTAACAAAGCTGCGACAGCAACAGCACCAAAACCAAGTAAGACTTTATTGGAAGATGCCTTGGTTTTTTGATCTTTATTTAAGGACGCGCTAGTTGTTGTTTTGAGTGAATTGGGGGCCACTATTTCAGTTTGAAAATTATCGCTAGAGTTTGCTGGCTGAGAAATCTGACTAGCGTCACTATCACTTGATACAGGTAACACACCGGCATCAGGACCTTTTGTCCGCATACCAATAAATTGGCCACCATCATATATTTCCATATCGTGACTCGACACATCGGCCTCAACAACACCAGTGCTAATAATCACCAGTTTATTGCAAAACAATTTGCCTTTTAACGTGCCGCTTACACGTAACTCTTGGCAGTATACCTCGCCATCTATTACGCCACCGGGCTCTATTTTAACTTCATCACTAGAACGAACTACGCCGGTAATTTTGCCAGCTATCAATGCAGGACCTTGAATGTCGATCTCACCCTTGAGCGACATATCCGCCCCAATGTAAGTTACACCCTTGCTTTTATTGTTCATTATTTTATCCTTTACAGATTAGGGGTGTTGCAAATTTACATCAAACTGAGCATAAACGCGACCCATGATGAAATTGAACTGAGTTATACTAATGCCGTTTATTCCTTTGAATCCTATTATGACATTATCGCCCCTTTCACAGTACCAGGCCCTAAGCCAAATAAGCTTACAGCCTGATGCCGAGCAATCTGTGGCCTTGCAAGCATTAGACTCGCTGTACTATCAATTGCGCTCTTCAGGTAATAACTTTGATATAAAAGGGATTTATTTGTGGGGGGATGTCGGCCGCGGAAAAACATTTTTGATGGATTTGTTTTATCAAAGCATCACTAATACACCCAAGTTACGTCTGCATTTTCATCGATTTATGGCCATGCTGCACCAGCGTCTAAATCAAACCACTGGCATTAGAGATCCGCTCACCCACATCGCCAAAGATATTGCACAACAATATCGTTTGATTTGCTTCGATGAGTTTTTTGTTGCCGATATTGGCGATGCGATTTTACTAGCACGCCTATTTGAGACATTATTTGCCGAGGGGGTAATATTAGTCGCTACCTCTAACATTACCATTAGTGAGTTGTATAAAGGCGGCTTACAACGGGATCGCTTTCTACCCACTATTGAGTTACTGAAACACCATACCCAAGAGATCCACCTTAACGGTAGCGTCGATCATCGTTTGAGTGCCTATTCAGCTTGCGACCAGCAATGTCATCTACAGTCAGGTACTGCATTACATAACCCCTTATTTATGTTGCCGTCCAAGCTCGATGCGCCGAGTGTTTATAAGCTGTTACAGCACAATACCGCTTTAGCGATTGATAAAAACAAGCCATTTACGGCAAACATTATCTCTATTTGTCAGCGACCTATTCCGATAGAAAATGCCATAGACACTCTTGCTTGGTTTGAGTTTGACGCATTATGCAGTGGTCCCAGAAGTGCGCTGGACTATATTGAGTTAGCAGGACAATTTAAGGCAATTTTACTCAGTAAGGTGCCAGCATTAGGCGGTGAAATTCGAAGCTGGATTAAAGCACGAGGCACTGAAGATGGTGTTATCGCCACCAGCACCGGAGAAAGACAACTCGCCTATTCAATACAAGATGATCCAACTCGCCGCTTCATCAGCTTGGTGGATGAACTATATGATCAAAATGTCTGCCTTATAATACATTCACATATCCCGCTTGAAAATCTATACCAAGGCGGTGCATTATCATTTGAGTTTAAACGTACCTATAGCAGATTAATTGAAATGCGCCGCTGGTTGTAAACTAATCGCGGGTAAATTTTTCTACATCACTAAAGCGCTTTAAAAAATTATCTAACGCTTCGTTATTAGGGTAATCAAACTGGTATTTGTTATGAAAGAAAATATCTAACTTTACCTGCGCATCGCTTAAGGTAATGGTATAGCCATCAAAACCTGTTATCGCGTTAATGCCGCATAAGTGATAGACCGATTCAGCGGTATCTGATGTTTTCTCACCATATTGGGTCACTTTATTAAAGACCCGTAAAGCCCTATGGATATCAATTTCGTTTTTCATATCACTCTCTTCACGTTATCTAAGTCACTTTAGCCATTGAATATAGCACTTCATTGATCGTAAACATCATATCGCAGTTTCATTGATAAAACATTGCTATCAAATACGAATACAAGGCACAATCAGCCCATAAAATTATCGAATGAAATTTCATCCATAACGAGAACATGAGCTACTATGCCTGATATTGTCATTGCTTTTTTTGCCTTAGGTCTGCTTGCAGGATTAATTAAATCCGATCTTAAAGTCCCTAAAGCCACCTACGAAACACTGACCATTTTACTGATGTTAACCCTTGGCTTAAAAGGCGGTATGGCATTACATGGTGAAACGCATAACCTACAAATAAGTGAACTGGTTGCCATTATTGCGCTGGGTTTTATTATCCCTCTCACCCTATACCCCATTTTACGTAAAGCGATACAACTCGAACAAAAAGAAGCCATCAGTATTGCTGCTCATTATGGCTCGGTTAGCGCTGGTACGTTTGCGGTTGTATTAGCTATGGTCGATTATTCTGATTTACCTTTACGCCCTGAAACCACACTTTACTTAGTGCTATTAGAATTACCCGCCATTATTATTATGTTATGGCTGCACCGTCATTTAGAGGCTAAAAATAACCCTCAAATAACAACCGCTTCCTATGGCAGTGTTCTGCATGAAGCGCTGACCAGTCGCGGAGTGGTGTTACTGTGTGGTGGTGTGGTTATCGGCTGGCTTTATGGCACTGAAGGTATGGCGCCATTAACCCCCATTTTAATGGGTGGTTTTAAAACACTTTTAGCATTGTTCTTATTAGAAATGGGGATTAGCACAGCAAAAGTGTGCTTTCCACTGCCGTACAAGCAATGGCGTTTGTTAGCGTTTGCGGCAATCGCCCCCTTTGTTTTAGCCTGGGTAGGCATTGGCTTAGGCTTGATGCTAGATTTACCTTCAGGCAGTATTCTTGTATTGGCAGGGTTAAGCGCCAGTGCTTCATATATAGCCGCACCCGCTGCAATTAAAGCGGCAATCCCCGATGCCAGTATTGGTTTAGCTATGCTGGCATCATTGGGGATAACCTTCCCTATTAACGTACTTATCGGCTTACCTTTGTATCAAGTTTGGATTGAAAAATTAGTCGTGAGTTAATCACTGTCAACATCAGTTCAAAGCCATATAACAAAACAGGTTAACTTTATCTAAAGTTAACCTGTTTCAGTTTTAGCTATACCAGTTATGATATTAATACTTCATTTCAAGAATATGGCGATAAATTTCAATCACGGTATCGGTTTTATTCTTAACCAAGTCTTGATTAATTTGACTGCCCATTTGTTGTAACGTGAGCTCATGATTGTGATCTCTTAGCCAACAATAGGTTTGAGTTAAGTGCTGCGCTTGCATCACCGGCATCAGTTCTAAATCAGCCAACACTTCAAAGATGCGCACATTGTCTGACCATATGGTTAGCTCTTGGTATTGATGTGCATAAGCCAACACCATAAACTGGGCGATAAATTCGATATCCGCAATTCCACCCTCACTTTGTTTTAAGTTAAACATGCCAGCGCTTGCCTGCAGCAAGTGATCTCGCATTTTGATACGCATATCCCTTACTGCGGTGGCCAGTTCATTTTTATCGCGCTGAATTTGTAATACTTGCGCTCTTAGTAAGCTAAAACGATGGGCTAACTCATGGTCGCCAAATACAAATCTCGAACGCACTAAGGCTTGATGCTCCCAAGTCCATGCATCTTGCATTTGATACTCACCAAAGCGTTCAATTTCACTCACTAACAATCCTGAGGATCCCGATGGACGTAGGCGCATGTCAACTTCATACAATTCACCTGAGGTGGTACGAGTCGCAAATAAATGTACTATGCGTTGAGCTAATTTTAAATAAAAATGACTGTTGTCTATTGGCCGTTCGCCATCAGTCGTCCCCGCAATGTTATTACCGTGTAAGAAGACTAAATCTAAATCTGAACCATAGCCCAGCTCAATGCCGCCTAATTTACCGTATCCAATAACCGCAAAACCCATCTCATTTGGAGAGGTTCCTTGAGGCACACCGTGGCGTGCAGCAATTTGATGCCAAGCATGTAATACAACTTGCTCAATGATAGCTTCAGCCAAATAAGTGAGGTGGTCGCTCACTTGCATAACAGGTAATACTCCGGTGACATCTGCCGCGGCAATCTTTAGCTGTTGCGATAACTTAAACTGGCGCAAAGCTTCCATTTGCTGCTCCATATCATCTTCTGGCACACGCAGCAGATATTGTCGCAGCTCGCTTGGATAGTCATCAATCGACGTAATATCATATAGTTGAGCGGGATCGATTAGCTCATCTAACAGCATTGGAAAGTTGGCTAACTCTTTAGCTATCCACGGACTGGCACAGCATAAACTGACCAATTGTTGACGGGCGCCTGGATTTTCACATAACAATTCAAGATAAGTGGTGCGGGTTAATATTTTATCCAACACCTTAGATACCGGCTTAAATGCCAAACTGGGTTTAGTTTGAACCGTTAACTCTTCTAGCAATTTTGGCATTAACCGGTCTAGGGTTTCTCGACCTCGGGGGCCAATTGATCGCTTAGAAACGGTATTACGCCAGTCACTGAGAAGTGGCCATAATTCAGGGTCTTCAATTTGTTGTTCTTGCAATAAATTGTCAGCATGATCATCTTGCTGAATATTCCAAAACAAACTTGTCCAATGATCGCTATGTTCATGTGAATCACTGCCACCTACTGTGGCATTAAAATGACCATGAATTTTTGCCATAGCCGCTTCAATATGAGTGCGTAAATCCGTTTCGTTGGTTAACCCCATGCTGTAACATAAACGTTCCCAGTCCAATGAATTATTCGGTAATGTCTGGGTTTGTTTGTCATCAATGGCTTGCAGCAAGTTTTCAACTCTGCGCAATAAAATATAAGCATGTTTTAACTCATCAACAGCTAAGTATTCCAGTTGCCCTAAACTGTATAAAATATCAATCGCGCCAAATAAGCTTTGCTGACGCAGTGCAGGTTCACGTCCTCCCCGAATTAACTGAAAACTTTGCACCACGAACTCCACTTCACGAATGCCACCAGCGCCGAGCTTAATATTGTCGGTTAATTGGCGGCGACGCACTTCCTGGGCAATCATTTGCTTCATTTTTCGCAATGACTCAATCGCAGAAAAATCAATATAACGGCGATATACAAACGGACGTAATAAGCCATGTAACTCGTCACAGTAAGCGGTCCAGGGGCCAAGTACTCTGGCTTTTACCATGGCGTAACGTTCCCAGTCGCGTCCTTGTTCCTGGTAATAATCTTCAAGGCCGGCAAAGCTGACCACTAAAGGCCCGCTTTCGCCATAGGGACGTAGACGCATATCTACCCGGAACACAAAGCCATCGGCGGTGACTTGGTCAAGCAAGTTAACTAGCTTCTGTCCCATACGAATAAAAAACTGCTGATTAGCAATCGCGCGGCGGCCACCCACAGTTTCGCCATGTTCAGGAAAGGTGAATATTAAATCGATATCAGAAGAGAAATTAAGCTCTCGGCCACCTAATTTACCCATACCGAGAATCAATAAAGGCTGCGGTTTACCCTCAGCATCTGAGGGCGTGCCTAACTGCTTACATAAGTCATTATAAAGCCAGTCTCTAGCGGCAATAACCAGAGCTTCAGCCAGTGACGATAAATCAATTAACGATTCTTCTAGTTTTGAATAATTAGTAAAGTCTCGCCAGGCTAAACGCACCATTTGTTTATTACGATATTGCCGCAATGCTGACTTCACTTGATCTTCTGTGGTTAAATCAGCCAATATTTGATGTAGTTCTTTATCAAAGTCCGCGCGCACCACTTCATCAAGCAAACCGCTAAAAAGCTGTGGTATCCATTCAGAATTACGGCATAACTGATCAGCAATATAATCACTTAGCCCTAATACAGTGCGCAGCTCGGTTTGCTGAACATTAGTCAGCATCGTGGCCTCAGGCCAGAGCTCGACTAGTCTTAACCAGTAACTTTCTGCTGTTTGCTGTATTTGTGCAGATAATACCTTGTTACTTTGAGATGGCATGGCAATAATTGTCCTTTGATCAAATTCTCTGTTAGACATAATATGTCAAGAATGTTATATCTTGAATCAGAAATTTTATATAGCTTCAATTCTAAAATTAACAGACGAGTGACTAAATTAAGATGGCTTAGCATATAAACCGCCATCTTAAACATAGTCAAAAGTCATTTACTCGCCGATAACGAACTTATTACGCTTGATTTCAGCACTGTGAGCAGAACAAATAACGCTTTAAGTGCTTTTACTATTTGGAGTTAAGGTTAATATACTCAAGATACTATACCCTGTACTATACGCACATTAAAAATTGTGCCCTATGCACATGAATTTTATAACACTTGGAGAAAACATGGCTGGCAAGTTTCCCCGTGTATTCACGTTTTTCATCATGCTTTTTATCGGCCTAAATCTTTCTGGCTGCGGTGATGATCGACCTGAGCAAATCGCAAAATATCAACAATTAACCACACAGCGTTTAGCGCAACTAAAAAGCGGTCTTGAAAGTGGTCAATTACGCAATGCAACCTTGTTAAAGCAATACAGTGAATTGCTCACTAGGCAAAGTCCTGATCTTGCGCCGTTAATCAGTGAGCTGGCATTAGATGCCACCACCCTTGGGCCTATGTATCAATCTTTGCTGCGTCGCAATGCTGACTTGGCGAGTGCGGCTAACTTTATTGACTTAGACCAGCAACTAGCTGAAGCAGAAAACGTCTACCAAGCCACTGACACCAGCTTGTATAACGATATGTTGTCAGATCCGGTTAACGTGGTTGCCGATTTATCTCAAGGTAAATTAGCTCGAGTAAATTCTATTAGCCGTGAAGCGGCAGCGTTAGCCAATGGCAGTGAAGATTTTGGTCCTGGCAGTCAATTGGTAGGTAATCCGTCTTATGGCAGTTGGCAATCGAACTCAAGCGGTACATCGTTTTGGGCTTGGTATGGCATGTATGCGATGTTCTCTAATGTCTTCCAACGCCCTATTCGTTATGACAATTGGTCAAGCCGCCGTGGCTATAGCTACTACAATGATGTCGGCCGCTATCGCTACACCTCACCTCAGCAAGCAACCTCGCAGGCTAAAACCTATGAGCAAACCAAAAAAAGCTTCGCCAGCCAAGGTAAAAAGTTTGATAGCCCGTACGCTAAACCTCGTACAGGATCAACCAGCTTATCTCGTCAAAGTACTAGTGCCCCTAAAGCCAGTAGTACAACCCGTACAGCAAGCAATAAGTTTCGTTCAAACTATTCAAAAACGAGTAGTTTCCGTAATTCAAGTAGCCGCACCACTCGCGGCATTAGTCGTGGCAAATAGGTAGAACTGACAATGACATTTCTTCAACAATATGGCATCACAGAGCCACTACTCATTATTCTTGCGATTGATTTAACTATCGCAGTTATCTTATTAGCCTTAATGCGTTATTTGCAGGGCTGGTCAATTAAGGTTAATAGCACCCAAGAACTGGCAGTACGCGATAATTTTGCCTTTGGTATTAGCACTGCTGGCGCAGTCGCAGCTTTAGGTATTGTGCTAACAGGCGCAATAACCGGAGAAGCGGCAATATCATATACCACAGAAGCCATCGGCATGACCGCCTACGGTTTTTTCGGGCTAGTACTGATTAAGCTAGGGCGTTATCTACATGACAAAATTGCCTTAAATGAATTTAATAAAAGTGATGAAATACTTAAGGGTAATGTATCAGTTGCTATAGTAGATGCTGCAGCAGCTATCGCAACGGCGATTATAATTCGCGCCGTATTAATGTGGGTAGAAGACATCACTATCGACACTTTTATTGCCATTTTCAGTGCATTTTTAGTGTCACAATTAATCTTAGTTATTTTAACTCGCTTGCGTGAAAGCCGTTATGCCAAACGTAATCAAGATGCCTCAATGCAACAAGCGTTAAAACAAGGACAAACAGCTCTCGCCATACGTCACAGCGGTTATATGATTGCGATGGCACTTAGCTTTAATGCCGCCAGCCACTTTATTCTATACATTCCAACCGCCTATGTGGGTAATCTTATCGGCTGGTTAATTTTCTCTTTTGTGATGCTAGTGCTGATGAGTTTGGTCATCATGCTAGTCAAAAAGTTAGTCCTTGCTGGTATTAACTTAGCCGAAGAAGTCGAAAAACAACACAACATCGGTATTGCCGCGGTTGAAATGGCAATCAGCATTGCTGTTGCCCTAATCTTAACGGCATTAATGGCTTAACAACTATGTCTAACACTTTGCTTGAAACACAAACACCTCAATCAACAGCGGAGGATTTCAAGCAAAGTGATGCTGCCTCTCCAGCTTTACCTATAAATAAACGTATCACCTGGTTTGATGATGCCTTACTGCTGGGCATTATGGCACTGCTTGCCGGTTGTGGTTTAATCTATGAGTACCTACTTTCACACTATGCTGGAAGAATATTAGGTGCGTTAGAAGCCGCTATTTACACCATGATCGGCTTAATGATTGTCTCTATGGGAGTTGGCGCATTTGCCGCACGTAAAATCAAATGTGCTTTCACCGGTTTTGCCATCTTAGAATTAAGTGTCGCCTTGTGTGGCTCGTTCGCCATCATCATTACCGCGGCAGTTATTGGCTTTGGGCAACAACTGCCATTGGCTATTGCCAGTAACTTAGGTTTGCCACCAGATCAACTGCCTAACGGTGGCTTTATTGCCACATTACAGTCGCTAAGTGAATACCTTCCCTATGTTTGGGGAGTAATATTAGGCCTGATGATTGGTATGGAAATTCCGCTGATCGCCAGAGTCAGGCAGTCGCTTTCGGAAGCGCATTTACTCCATAACGCGGGGACGATTTACGGTGCGGATTACGTAGGTGCAGGGATTGGTGCTGCTATTTGGGTATTCTTTATGTTATCGATAGATATCCAACTTGCAGCCGCACTCACCGCCAGTGTAAACCTGATTGCTGGCGCTATTTTCATTTGGCGCTTTTGGCATAATATCAACCATGCAAAATGGCTACTTGTCGGGCATATCATTGCTAGCGTCTGCATTGGACTATTGGCAACCAAAGGGCCACAGTGGGAACAACACTTCAATAATTTGTTATACAAAGATAAAGTTGTATATGCAAAATCAACCCGTTTTCAACAGCTCACTTTTACCGAGCGGTTACGAGGTAATGGATTAGCCCCAGTTTATAATTTGTATATCAACGGCCGACTACAGTTCTCCAGTAGTGATGAGCACATTTACCATAACTTCTTGGTTCACCCGACCTTGGCAGCCAGTGCACGACATGACAATGTATTAATTATTGGTGGCGGCGATGGCCTAGGTTTAAAGCAAGTACTTGCTTGGGAACCTAAAACAGTCACCCTAATAGATTTAGATAAAGACTTAGTCACCTTATTTAAGTCACCTCCCGATGACATGCCAGCTTTTTTAAGCAAAGCAATGCTGGAATTGAACGGCAATAGCTTAAATGACCCCAGATTGACACTTATCAATGATGATGCCTTTAATGGGGTAGATAGCTTAATTGCGCAAGGTCAACACTTTGATGCCATCATTGTAGACTTACCAGACCCTAGTCACCCTGATTTAAATAAACTTTATTCCGATTTATTCTATCGTAAGCTAAATGAGCTACTCAGTGCCGATGGTATTATCACCGTACAATCAACCTCACCTTATCATGCCCCTAAAGCCTTTATCTCTATTGGCAAAACCCTAGCGTCTGCTGGCTTTAAGGTCGACCAGTTCCACCATAATGTCCCCAGCTTTGGCGAATGGGGCTGGAGCATTGGCAGTAAACAAGGTTTATCACCTAAACATAGGTTGGCGGCACTTCCTCAACTGCCTATTCAAAGCGACTGGCTCACCTTAGGCTTAGTCAACGGAGCATTCGAATTTCCTGGCAATTACTATGCTGAACAACAAGATGTCAAAATCAACCACATTGGCTCATTACAGCTTTACCATTATCATTTAGCTGCATGGTCTGAAAATGAAGTGATGAATCTTTTTTAATGGACACGATAGCACTTGACATATTATGTCTTGATGCTATCTTTAACACAGACATAATATGTCATATAAGGACAACTATGAACATCCACACTATTGCTAACCACTTAAATGGTCTTTGTGACAAAAGCCGTACCGGTTTTCAATTTGATTGTTACCCAATTGACGGGGAAGTAGAAGTGCTTCAAGTCAACGTTGTTGGCCGAGAAGAAATTCCGGTTTTTGTCTCAGTGACTGACAACCAAATATTGTGCATCAGTTACTTATGGGGCGAAGATGAAGTCAATCAATCACGCCGCGCAGAAATGTTTGAGACCATGTTAGAGCTCAACATTCCAATGCCACTATCTTCATTCGCAAAAATCGATGATAAATATGTGGTTTACGGTGCATTATCAGTCGAGTCCAGTATGGAAGAGATTGAGCAAGAATTAGCAGTACTTTCAGACAACTGTTTGGAAGTGATCGATGAACTCTCAGAGTTTTTGAATTAAGGAGTCAATTATGGGCATTTTAAATAAAATCCTAACCGCATTTCGTGGCGGCGCGACAGAAGTTGGTCAAAGCATTGTTGACGCAAACTCAACACGTATTTTTGAACAAGAAATTCGTGATGCAGAAAAACATTTAACCAACGCCAAGCGCGAGTTAACTGACGTGATGGCGAAAGAAATGCAAGCCAATCGTGAAGTTGACCGCTTAAAGCGCAGTATTGCTGAGCATGAAGGTTATGTCACTCAAGCGCTTGAGAAAGGTAATGAAGCTTTAGCAATTGAAATTGCAGAAAAAATCGCTCAACTTGACCAAGAGTTATCTGAGCAACAGACTGCCAATGATAGCTTTAGCTCGCATGCCGTTCGCCTTAAAGATTTGGTTAAGAAAACTGAACGACAGTTATCTGATTACCAACGTCAATTAAGCATGGTAAAGACCACTGAAAGCGTGCAAAAAGCCACTGCGACCATTACTGACTCATTCGCCTCAAGCAATTCAAAACTGCTTAACGCTAAAGATTCTTTAGAGCGCATCAAAGCTCGTCAACAACAGTTTGATGATCGCCTCAAAGCATCTGAAACATTAGCGGAAGAAAACAGCGACAAGTCATTACACGCCAAACTAGCAGAAGCTGGCATTGGTGAGCAAAAGTCGAGTGCTAATGCAGTACTTGATCGTATTAAAGCACGTAAAGGCTAATTGATTATGGGATTTTTAAGCGGCCTATTCGGCAAAAAAGAAGCCCCTAAGCGCCAGCTTGACCATCCCAATAAGCTGCTCAAGGGTGATATGTTAACCCTTGATGACAGCTTTGCGTTGCCCGCGCAATTGCGCGGACAGCAGCTAAAGGTTGAAGCTATCCACACTTACGAATATGAACGATCGCAGCAATGTGAATACTTATTACGTGGTCACAGTGGCAGCCCAATTTTTATGTCATACGTGGTGGAAGACGAAGCCTATTTAAGTTTTTCTATTAAAGTGAATCGCGACACAGTTGATAAGCTTTTTGACTTAGATGCTTTTGCTGAAATTTTTGAAGAACCAGGCAAAGCGACTCTAACCTTACAAACGCTATCAGCTGACACAGCTGAAGAGTTTGGTCAGTGGCTGTCCGACGATTATCATCAAGTGGAATTTGCCGGTTTTGGTTATTTTCACCGTGAAGATTACCGTGGTCAAAAGCCTCCACAGGATGAAAATGGTGCCCGCGGCGAAGCATTTGAAAGTTACTCACTCATTAATAACCAAGACACTCACGCGCTTGATATTGAAGTTTATGAAGGTGGCGACACTGAGGTCATGTTGACCTTATATCGCCCATTAACGGATATCCGCGAATACTGGCCTGCAAGCTAATCTAGGAGAGTCGACGCTATGAGCAAAGGTAAACCATTACCAGAGAAATGGTTAAATAATCAAAAAGCAGCCAAAGCCACTCAAGTGGCTTTTGATATTGATGAGCAATTTCAATATTCTATCCGTAAGGCCGCGCTAGATCGCGGTGTTAGTCCTTCTGATCAAATTCGCACCATTCTGGGTTTGTCGGTATCTAAACGCCCTAAGCGACCTAGACTGACGGTATCGCTAAGCGCTGATGATTATGTATTGTTAGCAGAAAAATATGCCTTACCATCAGATGCTCAGCTTGAAATCAAAAAGCGAGTCTTGGATGATCTGGTTCATTTTATCGATAAGAAATAATGACTCATTGTTTTACCGATAATGAATAAATACTTAAAACGCGTTAGACTTTTGCCTGGCGCGTTTTTTTATGTCAAAAATGCCACTTAACGAATCCAAGATCTACTTTTACTAAACGGACTTTTTTTGATGATCAAATCTAAGCGATGGGCTACTAAAAATATTAACTCGCTCAATCCTTTTGATTTTGCGATGATGATTTTATCATTTTTCTCGGTGATCATTGTTTTAGCATTGACCTTTGGCAAGCTCGAACCCGAGACCTATCGTATTTTATTGTATATCGACGGCGGTATTTGTTTTGTTTTTATGAGTCGTTTTTTTTGGGGCTTGTTTAAAGCACGCAATAAAGCTTACTACTGGCGCCATCATTGGATAGATTTTGTTGCCAGCATTCCCGCTATAGAAGCATTAAGAATTGCTCGCGTATTTCAAATACTGCGCGTTATTCGACTGATCCGCACCAGCCGCTCGATTTTTTTACCTTTGTTGAAGCAAAAAAAGCAAGCCACATTGGCAAGTTTGCTGCTAGCGATGGTTCTGATTTTAGCCAACGCTTCAGTACTGATACTGATCGTTGAGTCGGGTGTTGATGGCGCAAACATTCATACCGCAGAACAAGCTATTTGGTGGGCATTAGTCACCATTTCAACCGTAGGCTATGGTGACTTTTATCCCGTGAGTACTTTAGGGCACGTCATTGGCGGTATTGTAATTATCAGTGGCGTAAGCTTTTTTGGGGTAATTTCAGGTTATATGGCTTCAGTTTTTGTCTCCCCCGATGAATCGTCTGAACGCAATGAAGCACATCAAGAAGCGATTAAAAATGAGTTAGAAAATGCATTATTACGTATGGAAGCAAATCAAGCTAAAATGGAACAAAACCAAATAGCCATGCTAAATGAAATCGCTAAATTAAAAACTGATTTAAGTAATCACTAAACGACAGGTAATAATCACTGGGTAGATCAGTATTAAATAAATTAACTCGAGTTTCAAAAATCGACTTACTTCATACTATTAATCCATATAAGTCAGCTTATAAACGAATCAAGCCTGCAGGATCAAAATAGTAACTGAGCTAACCCCTTGGGTAAAATGACTATTATGAAGGTTAATAAATATCGTCATAACCTCATGCTTAAATAGGTAATCTCTCGCTGAATATGCTAAATTGATTAACAATGTTAATCAAATGTTGTCTTGACTCTACTCGTTTTCAGTCCCCTTTTTTGGAGTAATATGTGCATGAACGATTCTGTTGGATCAAAAAATGTCATTAAAATCCCAATTGATAAGCTTGTACTAGGGATGTTCATTGTGGCAATTGATCGCCAACAAGACAAAGTAGACGTGCTTAATCCAGGCCAAATAAAACACAGTGATGCCATCGCTAAACTGATAAAAAATAATATCACCACAGTATGGGTCGATATAGAACGCTCATCGGACACTTGTGGGCTAAAAACAACAAAATCAAGTGGCCTAAATCCTCTAGTACGAAAAGCCATTTCCTCCCGAGAGGATAAACGCACCTATGCTAAGAAACTCCTCACTGAAGCCAAAAGCTTAATTCAAAAGGTCTTATTAGAAACCTATGAAGGCAAAGCAATTGAAGTTGGTCCATTCGAGGCTGTTGCCGACAAGATGATTGAGTTGATATTAGATGATGCTGACGCCTTTAAATGTATCTCAGCACTGCGCACTAAAGATGCTTATTTGATGGAACATTCTATTAATGTTGCGTTTTTACTGGTGACATTTGGCTATCATTTGAACCTTGATACCGACTTACTTAGGCAAATGGCCGTTGGAGGTATTGTCCACGACGTAGGTAAAATTCAACTAGAAGATAGCATTCTGCACAAACCTGGCAAACTCACTCCGGATGAATTTGAACACATGAAACTGCACCAAGTCTATGCGATGGCCATCATGGATGATACCCAAGGCTTGTCGCAAATAAGTAAAGATGTTTGCCTAATGCACCATGAAAAAATTGATGGTCGTGGTTATCCTAAGGGTTTAGAGGGAGATGATATTCCTCTGCATGGGCGGATGAGTTGCATTGTTGACATTTTTGATGCCCTTACTGCAACACGTTGCTATAAAGAGGCCATGAGCCCAGCTGCAGCATTCAAAATTTTGATCAGTTTAACCCCATTTCATTTAGACCAAAAATTAGTTTATGAGTTTATCCGCTGCATTGGAATATACCCGGTAGGCTCACTAGTACTGCTGTCTAATGAGCAAGTCGGGATAGTTTGGCAAGCTAAAGGACGCGATGCATTACACCCAATAGTGAAATGTTTTTATTCGCAAAAAAATAAACGCTACAGCGAAGTCACTATGATTGATTTATTAAAATCTGAGGTTTATATAGAGCGAGGAGTATCTCCGAGTAGTTTAGATATTGACCCATCTTCATTTTATTAAGCATATTATTTATTGTTCTATACTCGCGTCACGAAACGGTGAGCATACAAGCAAACAGCTAAAATAAGCCATACGTTAATGCCGTGATGTTTATGCTGCACTCATGTTGCACTCACGCTGCAAATTGCAGCATGAGTGCCTTAACAAAAGTAGTCGTTACTCGCCTAGCAACTTTTGCCACCAAGATAATGATTCACCACAATTTGCTGCGGGTTTGTAACTGACCTGATGGGCGGGTAAGTTAACCACGTTATGACACTTAGGCTGCATAGCTGCACCATTTGTCTGGTCAAAATAACCATTCACAATGCCGTTCACCGGTGGCATACGTAAACTTAACGGCGGACGTTCATTTAAAAATGCCTGGTAAACCGCCATAGCGCCACTGCTGCCATATAAACCCGTTTTACTGTTATCGTCCTGTCCTACCCAAATAGCGGCGACATTTCGCTCGTCAAAACCCGCAAACCATGAGTCTCGGCTGTCGTTACTGGTGCCCGTTTTACCGGCCAACTTAACCCCTGGAAATGCAGCACCTAAGCGTTTAGCTGTGCCCTTTTGTACAACATTATGCATCGCATACTGAACTAAATAGTCAGTTGCGGGATCGATGGCTATTTCATTTGCTAAACGGTTGACCTCAAGCGGCGTATTTTGACTGTCTAACACCGCAGTGATAGAGGTCAGTTTACGATAGCGCCCTTCATCAGCAATGGTTTGATAGACCTGTGCGACCATTAACGGCGAACCGTTCACCGCGCCCAATAACATAGACGGATAATGCGGTATGGCCTCATTCCAACCAGCTTTTTGAATGGTTGTTGCTACGTTATCAACCCCAACCGCTAAACCCGCGTTCACTGTTGGTACGTTCATTGAATGGGTGAATGCCTCTAATAAAGACACTTCGCCACTGAATTTTTTATCCACATTATTGGGTGACCAGGTTTTACCTTGTTCATTTTTCAAGGTGAGTGGTTTGTCAGCTAATGGGCTGGCTAAAGTAAACTTATCCGCTTGAGCTAACGCTGCGGCATATACGAACGGTTTAATGAGCGAGCCAATTGGTCGGCGAATTTCTACAGCACGGTTAAAACCGTCATAGCTAGGTTGTTTATCCCCTACCATTGCAGCAATACCACCGGTGTATTTGTCTGTGACTACCATGCCAACTTGAACATTTTTAGCTCGCTTATCTAACGACTTTAACGTTGACACCACCGCTTTTTCAGCCGCATCTTGAGCCATAGGGTCAAGTGTAGTGTAGACCTTTATGCCTGACTGGCTTAATAAGCTATCGCCATAACGCTGACTTAATTCATTTTTTACCACAGCAAAGAATGCGGGCAGTTTCTGGTGAACAGATTTTTTCCCATCACGTAATCCCAAAGGAGATTCTGCCGCCGCCTTATACTGCGCGACGGTTAGCTTATCATGCTCCATTAAAATACGTAACACTAAATCACGTCTTTCTTGTGCACGTGCTGGATATCGCCAAGGGTTGTAATAAGATGGGCCTTTAATCACCGCGACTAAAAATGCTTGCTGCGCCACGGTTAGCTCAGCCACTGGGCGACCAAAATAGAACTGTGATGCCAAACCTATTCCATGTACACCACGGGCTTTATCTTGCCCCATGTAAACTTCATTTAAATAGGCTTCAAGGATTTCCTCTTTGCTGTAACGAAAATCAATAATAATCGCCATTAATGCTTCACGAGCTTTACGAATAAGTGAACGTTCACTGCTTAAAAAGAAGTTTTTAGCCAATTGCTGAGTTAACGTCGAGCCACCTTGTACGGTGCGGCCTGCGGTAATGTTAACCACGACAGCACGGGCAATGGCCAATGGGTTAACACCATGGTGATCATAGAAACTGCGGTCTTCTACTAACAATAATGAGTCGACAATTAATTGAGGCATTTCCGGAGTGCGCACAAATAAGCGGTCTTCGCCATCGCTGGCAATCATACGATCTAATAAAACAGGTTCTAAGTGGAATACTGCCAATTCACGTTTATCACTCATCCGCTCAACAGAATTTACCCCTAAGCTATCAAAACTTATCATCACGCGCTGTTCAGCTTGATTCCCCTCAGGGTGTAAAAAAGGCCTACGCCACAACTCTATACGCGTGCTCGATGCAGAAAACTCACCTACTTGGCGGGGATTAGCCACTTTGCGATAACCCAGTAATTTAAGCTCTGCCATAAGTTGTGGATGATTAATAGCAGCCCCAGGATAAAGTGCCATAGAACGACTGAAGACTTGTGCAGGTAAATGCCATTTCTGACCTTCAAATTTTTGGCCAATAATTTGATCAAGATAAATGGCATAAAAGGTCACCAATGCAATACCGACGAGTGACAGTTTCCACGCCAATGAAAGTAGACTTAGCAACCAGCCTTTTTTGTGCTTTGAGGATTTTGTTGTTGATGTCTTTGTTGCTTTATTTTTTGCCATGTTGCTCTACAAGGTTATTAATAAGATAAAAATAGCTTCAATGGCCTATAAGCCAGGAGTTTTCTTTTTGGTAAATTTGGTTGCCTTTGTATTGGCAGGGTCATCTGGCCATAAATGCTTAGGGTATCTGCCGCGCATTTCTTTTTTCACTTCGACATAAGGCCCTTGCCAAAAGCTGGCTAAATCGGCCGTTGTCGCAAGCGGTCGCCGCGCGGGTGACAATAATTCCATGGTTACGGTCAGTTTACCATTAAATAATACTGGGCTTTGACCCATGCCGAACGCTTCTTGTAGCCTAACGCTCAGTAAAGCCCTTAATTGTTCATACTCAAAATACGCCTGGCCATATTCATCCACAGGCAGCTGATATCGAATAGGCGCATGCGTTCCGGTAGACATCAGCCAGCTAGTAGGTGCTAGACTATTTAAAGTTTGCTGTTGCTCCCAGGTAAGGTGATTAATTAACAGTTTGCCGCAATCTAACTTAGTCAGTTGCGCTAAGCTGCGTACATCGGTTAAGTAAGGCATCAACCACTGAGTTGTACTGGCCATTAAACCGGCATCGGTATAATCGGGCCAAGGGTGTTTGGCTGACAAATCTGGCAATAAATGCGCGGCCATTATCACCCTTAATTGCAACTGCTTAACACTTTCATCCATATTTAAAATGGCTAGGCCTTTTTGTTGCACCAATGCCATTAATGCAGCTCGAATATCGGTTGAACTGATACTGGTGTCAGCCACAGATTTAAGCACAATACTGCCCAACTGTGTTTGGGTTTGCGCAAAGAAACGTCCTTTAGCTTCATCCCAGCCGCTCACCCTTTGCTGGGTCACTAAATGCGCAAGTTCATCATTTAATAAACGCTCATCTAACGCACAAGCTAGATACACTCTGCCTGCATTTCTACCTTGGGTTTCTTGAAAATCAGCCACCACTAACCATTGTGCATGAACGAGTGGATCTTGAGGGTCAAGGGTAACGCCGGTACCATTACTTAACACAAAACCTAACTGGCCTCGTGCTTTGGCTATGCGGTCTGGATACGCTAACCCCAAAAGATGGGCAATATCATAATCACTCGCTAGGTGAACAGACTGCTTAATATCTCCCTGTAGTGACAATTTCTTTTGCCACTGTTTGGCTTGTTGGCCTATTTGCCCCTGACAAGCCATCGACAAATAGCCACTAATATCAGCGCCTTTTGCGGGTAAACCTCTGGCTTCTATTATGCCTGCAATTAAGCAGGCTAATAATGCAAACTCAGGTGTACCATTAAGTTGTGCTAATGCTTTGGCGCTAAGTAACATATGCGCCAGACGTGGATGACACCCTAATTGGTGCGCCTCTCGGCCTAATGCGGTAATTTTATGCTCGCTATCCACCAGCTCAAGCTGATGTAATAATTGCCAAGCTAATTGCTCGTTCACTTTAGGGGCTGGAGTTAATAGCGCTAAATCGCTAAATTGCTTAGCGCCCCAACAGGCACAATCTAATGCTACGCTGGTCAGCTCAGACAACACGATTTCAGGTGATGTTGCCTTTAATAAACGCCCTTGTTCTTCCTGGCTCCACAGTCTAACCGCTGTTCCGGCTGATAAGCGCCCTGCTCGGCCACTTCGCTGCACAGCAGACGCTTGACTGATACGGGTTAAACTCAGGCGTGACACACCGGTTTTAGGGTTAAAGTTAGCACTGCGCTGATAGCCACTGTCGACCACCATAGTAATACCTTCAATCGTTAAACTGGACTCGGCAACGTTAGTGGCAAGCACTATTTTACGAAAACCTTTAGGGGCTATTTGAATCGCTTTATCTTGCTCAGCTGCGGTTAAGTCACCGTATAAAGGACACAATAAAATATCTTGGCTTAACTTTGGCTGTAATAAACTCGCTAAGCGATTTATTTCGCCTCTGCCAGGCAAAAAAGCCAGCAAAGAACCATTTTGCTGTGCACTATCACTTTTTGACTCAAGCATTAACTCGGCAATAATTTTAGCCATATGGCTAAGCCAATCTGGTGAAGACCCTATAGGGGAGTATTTCACATCAACAGGAAAGCTTCTTCCTTCGCTGTATATAACCTGCGCCTCAGGCATTAAAGTTTGCAGTGGCAGCGCTTCTAGGGTTGCTGACATTGCCAGAATAATCAGATCTTCACGCAATGATGATTGTACTTCTAACGCCAAGGCTAAACCAATATCAGTGGGCAAATGGCGCTCATGAATCTCATCGAAAATAATCATCTCAATGCCATTTAACTCAGGATCATCTTGGATCATCCGCGTTAAAATACCTTCGGTGACCACCTCAAGTTGAGTCTTAGCAGTAACCTGGCTATCACCCCGCACTCGATAACCCACTTGCTGACCAAGGGGTTGATTGAGTTGCTGTGCAATAAAGCGCGCCACATTACGAGTCGCTACTCGACGAGGTTCCAGCATTAATATTTTGCCCTTAATTTTACCCGATTGAAGTAAAGCTAAAGGCAGTGCCGTTGATTTACCTGCACCTGTGGGAGCTTGTAAAATAATTTGATTATGAGATGAAACCGCATGCAAAATATCAGGCAATACAGCGGTAATAGGCACATTTAAAACAGCAGGAGTCATGTTGGTTACATCAGCCATAGGGCTAGTTAAAGTCAAATTATTTAACAAAGTGTAAATGATTTAAGGGGGCCTTAGGAGCTACAGTTAATGTTTTAATGCGTGCTTTTATTTATGCTTACATCGAACATATATGTTCACAATAATGGGGTACGGTCAAATCCATTAGTCAATTTAAAGCCATGATTCATATTGCCATCAATATTTTATATTGCGTCATTTTACTGTCCCTGTGCACTATTGCAAACTCGCAAAGGATTAAATATCGTAAATCATATTATCAAGTCCACGAACCGCCAGCCAAGGTGAACGAATACCGGACTTAAGTGTGGATAATGGGCAAGGTTTATTAATCGCATATCCCTGGGCATAATCAACACCCAATGTTTTTAGTTTTACGCCGATTTCAGCGGTTTCGACAAACTCGCCAATCACTTCGAAATCCATATCTTTACCTAGTTGGCAAATCGCCGAAACAATGGCTTTATCTCTGCGATCGGTACACACGTTTACCACAAACTGTCCATCAATTTTAACAAAGTCTACATCCAAGGTTTTTAAGTAAGCAAAACTTGAAAAACCTGAGCCAAAATCATCTAATGCCAGTTTACAGCCTAACGGACGCAACAAATCAATTAATGCGGTTGCTTGTTCTAACTGACTGACTGCTGCGGTTTCAGTTATTTCGAAACACAGTTTATCAACCAACTCAGGCTCAACCATTAAACGCATTTCAAGCCAGCTCATAAACTTTTGGTCCGCCAGCGACATGGCTGACAAGTTAACTGAGACCATGGATAATTCTCGCCAAATATTGAGGTTTTCGCTGCCCCATTTAAGCAAATTATCAATTACCCAACGATCGACTCTTGATGCTAAGTTATATCGTTCTGCCGCAGGTAAGAAAATCGCCGGAGAAACAAAGCTGCCATCCTCTAGCACCATGCGCAGCAAAATTTCCATATGCAAACCCACTTCATTATGATTAAGGGGCTCGATTAACTGGTAAAACAACTCAAACTGGTTAAGTGCTAGAGCACCGGTAATATCGACAGAAGCAACCATTTGAGTATAAAGAATATGTACTTGCGGATCGTCTGAACTAAAATAATGCCAACGATTCCGACCTTCTTGTTTAGCAAGCCGACATGCTGCGTCGGCCTGACTCATGACTTCATAAATATCTTTAGCTTTAGGATCAAATGTCGCAATTCCAATGCTCATGCTGACATTATGTTTCACCTTTTTCCATGTAAACTCATGTTCACAAAGCTGTTGGCATATTCGCTTAGCGACTTGTTGAGAAGACACTTCATCTGAGTGATACATTAAAATACCGAACTCATCACCGCCTAATCTAGCAACCACATCTCCTTTGCGTACCAACTGCTTAAGGCGTTTAGAGACTTGCTGCAATAACTCATCGCCAGCCTGGTGACCACTTAAATCATTAACAACTTGAAACTGGTCTAAATCAAGAAAGGCCACGCAAGCAGGAATAGCTTCATCGCTGGCAAGTAACTCATCTAACATACCTTCAAATTGCACCCGATTAGGTAACCCGGTTAACGCATCATGATTTGAGTGAAATGTCAGTTCGTCAGCTAAACGATAACGTTCGGTGACATCTTCAACCATTAATAATAGTTGTTGCTGCGAATTTAATGCGTGGCAAAAACTCATTTTATACCAATGGGTTGATATACCTAATTTTAGCGGCACCTCACACCAAGCTTGTCGAAGCACACCTTGCCTAACAATATGTAATGTATCTTGTAATAGCGCGTGATCATCATCTCGAAGACAATCAAACAAACTCTGGCCAACTTCAAACTTCAGCATGTTTTGCGATACTTGATTTTGTAGTACTACTAAATTTTTAACATCAATTAATGCACACGCCATCGGCAAATGGCTGAATAGCTCTTGGTATTGTTTTTCTTTATTAACCAATAAAACCGATAATCGTTTTAGCTCAAAAGCGGCTGCTAAATGAAAGCAGTGTTCATCTAACACCGATTGCCAAAAACTTTCACAGCTTTGCGGTTGAGAATCAATTGTTACCGTGGTTTGTTGTAATGACATTGCAATAAGCACCACACTGACATTACCCACACTGGCCGCTGGAGTTATTTCTAAATGTGATATTGCTAAATTTTTATCAATTGACTGTGCAAAAAATTGACAAATGAATTGTTCTTGTTCTGTTGTAGCTGAAGAATGTTGCTGATCAATATGTAATGGCTTTGATAAATTGAGTACCAGATCAATCAAGTCTTTGTTTTGTTCAATCGCTTGAGTTAATAAGTTTTGCTGTGAGAAGTGTTTGGTAGAATGACTAGCAACCTTATATGTTGAAGTATCGACGATATCAAGACTGGGTGAAAATGTGTTATTGCTATGACTACTTTTAATAGCGAACACGATATCGCAACTAAGTTGTTTGCATATTAGCGCTAGCACACTATCAATCATTAACATTGACATCGGGCTATCCATTTCTAAAGACTCATAGGTCAAAGCCTGTTTCAATAAATTCTGGGTGCTTTCAGCCATTAATCAACTCAATAATAAAGTTCGCGAGATATATTCTTTACAGCCATTGGTCAGAGGGTATAGCCGATATATTGTTCATATAGACATAATGCCATCTTCCTTGACTGCCCAAAGTATTTTGTTCTATTTACACATGTTACATACTTTTCGTATAGCTTCACCATGATTAACACGGTCAAGATTAACAATAGTCGAAAACCTTGTTTTCGTCAGTACCCCGTTATGCTAATTAATCTGTTTCTAAAGATAGTGAGATAAATAATGAAATCAAGTCACCCAATAGCTGCACAAAGATTATTTATTGGATTTAGCGTCAACAAAACAGATAATCGTCAATTTTTTGATATACAGCAAAAGCTTACAACATGTATTAATACAGAAGCTTTACCCGTAACACAATCAAATATGCATATTACTTTAGCTTTTCTTGGCCAAGTGAGTCATTCATCCACACCCAGACTATTGGATGCTTTAGATAAGCTAATAAAACCTGTATTTCATTTAACGTTAGACACACTTTGCCTATGGATTCAGCCAGGCATAATATGTGCCCAGGGCATTGCCGACGACATACTGCTTAACATGGCTGATGCCGCTCAACAAGTTTGCTTGCACTTAGGTCTTCACCAAAGCCAATGGCACTATCGACCACATATCACCTTGTTTAAAAAAGCTGACAGACTAGATTATGCGCAACAAAGATTAATTAATCTGGATCATAAGTTACCCATCACAGTCTCTCCAACACATTTACACTTGTATCGTTCAGTTAGAACCAAACAAGGCGAGCAATATAACATATTGCACAGTTGGCCATTACAAAACGATTGATTGTCAGCGATAAAAAAAGCCATCTTTCGATGGCTTGAGTTCAAACATTTATCTGATACCTTAAATACCGTTTAGCTTAAGGTATTAAGGTCAGCTGTTATCGCTTCAGAATTTCAGCCACTGTCAGTACACCATGGGTTGTTGCGCCTGCGCTAAATAACCCTGTAGCAGAGGACTCAAATGCCGCCGCTAAATCAATATGCAGCCAGTTTGCCTCAGGTGTTACAAAGCGCCATAGGAAACCTGCTGCATTTGATGCTCCACCTGCGCCGCCACCTTTAACTGGACGACTATTGGCCGTATCAGCGTAAGCAGATGGGCAAGTGTCGCGGTGCCAAGGATCTAACGGTAATGGCCACACATTTTCACCCACTGCGGCTGCACATTGTTGCGCCATTTTTATCGTTTCGGTTTGTGGTGAAAATATTGCGTTATATTCGTTACTTACCGCCATAACTGCAGCGCCGGTTAAGGTCGCTGCATCGATAATTAATTTAGCGCCTGACTCTGAAGCAGCCTGTAAACCATCAGCTAATACCAAACGGCCTTCTGCATCGGTATTAACAATTTCTACTGTGGTGCCATTTTTATAGGTTAAAATATCGCCTAATTTAAATGCACGGCCACTGACTAGGTTTTCCGCGCAACATAAATACAGTTTGACTCGTTTGTTCAAAGCAGACTTGATGGCTAAACCTAAAGCAGCAGTCACAGTTGCAGCGCCGCCCATATCACACTTCATCGCCAACATACCTACCGACGACTTTAAGCTATAACCGCCGGAGTCAAATGTGATGCCTTTACCCACAAGCGCAACATCAACGGGAGCATCAGCCGCAAGCGGATTAAAATCTAATTCTAATAATGCCGGTGGACGCTCACTGCCACGGCCAACCGCATGAATACCAACCCATTTTTTAGCTAACAAGTCTTGACCTTCAACAATATTAAAGGTCACTTTATCGCCACCAATGTCTTTTAGCCAATTTGCCGCTTGGGTAGCCAGTGACACTGGCGAAAGATCTTCAGGGGTATCGTTAATTAACTTACGGGCAAACGCAGCGGACTGCGCACGATCTGTTAGTATTTGCTGTTGTTGGTCATCACCACACCAAACCACTTCATAGCCAGGTTTGGCGGTGGCAAAGCCTTGGGCGAACACCCACTGTAAATCAACAGTCCATAGTTCACCTTGAAGCTGAACTTGGTTAATGCCTTGATTGCGAATTTTACGGGCAGCCATTTGCACTTGGCGAAGCGGTGCATTCCCACTTAAATGAATGAAGCTATTTTGGCCTTCAAAAGTGACATCGGACTTGCCCCAATGAGTTGCGGGAGCTTCTTGAGTTAAAATGACAGTCATAAATTGCATGATAAATTCCTTGTTTGCAGCATTTTCGCGGTACGTCACCATAGAATAATAATGTATTCAGCCGAATAACGAAATTGACAATAGTATATCAGCTGTCACATTCTTTTATCTAATGGTGTATGGTGGCCATTATTTGTCGTGAAATGAATTTATATGGACTTCACTCCCCCGCTACAACATGGCCGACTCATTAAACGCTATAAGCGTTTTCTGACCGATATCATTTTAGATGATGGCAGCGAAATCACCATTCATTGCCCTAATACTGGTTCAATGAAAAACTGCTTATATCCTGGTCAAAGTGTGTGGTTCTCTGAATCAGATAACCCGAAACGAAAATATCGCCACACATTTGAAATAATGCAATCGGATCAAGATCATTTAATCGGCGTAAACAGTGCTAGAGCCAATGCCCTTGCCGAGGAAGCTATCAATAGTGGCGTTATTACCGAGCTAACTGGTTACTCCACTTTACAGCGTGAAGTGAAATACGGTGAAGAAAATAGCCGCATCGACATTCTTTTAACGCGCAAAGACCGGCCTAAGTGCTATATTGAAATCAAGAGTTGTACCTTGTTAGAGCAAGGTGAAGGTTATTTTCCTGATGCCGTTACTACGCGGGGACAAAAGCATCTAAGAGAATTAATCCAAATGGTACAACAGGGTCATCGTGCGGTATTATTGTTTGTGGTGCAGCACAGTGGAATATCAACAGTGAAACCCGCCGCACATATCGATCCTCAGTACGCAGACTTACTCAACAAAGCGATTAACCAAGGCGTTGAAGTACTGGCATATCAAACCCTATTGTCACCCCAAGCCAGTAGAATTATCGGTCCATGCAAAGTGATGGTGTGAATTAAATAAAAAAGATTTATACCGTAAAAAATTTGCCACGCTATACAGATTCTGGTATAGATAGCGCCGTAAAAAATAAGCCGCAATTAAACGCAAACGATTACAGGAGATGCGTTATGCCTGAAGGCACTAAGAAACTTGGCGTACTCGCTATCGCAGGTGTAGATCCTTACCAGGAAAAAGCTGGTGAAGAATATATGAATCCCACGCAACGTCGTCACTTTAAAGTGATACTCGAAGCATGGCGTAACCAATTGCGTGAAGAAGTTGACCGTACACTGACTCATATGCAAGATGAAGCTGCAAATTTTCCAGATCCTGTTGACCGCGCAGCTCAAGAAGAAGAGTTCAGTTTAGAGCTTCGTGCTCGTGATAGAGAACGTAAGTTGATCAAGAAAATTGAGAAAACACTACAATTAATCGAAGAAGACGATTTTGGTTATTGTTTCTCATGTGGTATCGAAATTGGTATCCGCAGACTTGAAGCAAGACCTACCGCTGATCAATGTATTGACTGCAAAACGTTAGCAGAAATCAAAGAAAAGCAAATGGCTGGTTAAATACGTTTAGGGCGAGATCACTCTCGCCCTTTCTATTTAATTTGCCCTCACTTCAAAACGGCTTAAGATATGTCATATATCGGACGCTTTGCGCCATCGCCATCAGGCTCCCTTCATTTTGGATCATTAATTGCCGCACTCGGTAGTTATTTACGTGCCCACAGTTTAAATGGCCAATGGTTAGTCAGAATGGAAGATATCGATCCTCCGCGGGAAGTTAGCGGTGCCAGTGATGACATACTGCGAACGCTTGATGCCTATGGCCTACATTGGCATGGCAAAGTGTTGTATCAAAGTCAGCGAACTCAAGTCTATCAAAACACCATAGAGAAACTTGTTGCTCAAAACCAAGCATATTATTGCCAATGTTCCCGTAAAATGATTCAAACTATGGGAGGCGTTTACGATAGCCGCTGTGGTGTAGCCAATATTAAAGCAGCACACAGTTCAGGTGCTATCCGTATTCGTAATAGCGCTAAAGTCAGTTTTTTTGATGATCTCAATCGCGGTCACATTAATGTTAAAAGTGGTTTTGCGGGTGAAGACTTCATTATCAAACGCAGTGATGGCCTATTTGCATATCAACTTGCTGTCGTCATTGATGATGCTTTTCAGGGAATAACTGAAGTCGTCAGAGGCAGCGATTTGTTAGAAGCCAGTTGTCGACAAATCAGTTTATTTCACCTATTAGATTTACCAACACCTGATTGGTTGCACCTACCACTCGCTTGTGCAAAACCAGGATTTAAACTGTCCAAGCAAAACCATGCGCCAGCAATCAATATACAAGCTCCACAACAAAGCCTGAATGCCGCCCTAGACTTTTTAGGTCAACCTAAAGTTGATATTGACCATGTAGATAAAATGCTCGCTCAAGCGGTAGCACAGTTTTCCTTAGCCAATGTGCCAAAGCACAGTGAAATTATCTTAGCAAAACCAGCTGTCGCGGTAGATTAGCACTAAACAACTGTTGGAAATTTCTCAACATCACTTATCACACAGTTATCTACTCATTGGCGCACAATTGGTATATCATACCCGCCAGATTTTTAATCAATTAATTTAGCGTCAACGAGGTGTATTATTTTTCGCCGTATTAGTCAGTTCTGCAAGAATTTATTTGACAATAATAAAGCAGCGCCCGAGCTCGACCAGCCGTTAGAAGAACAAAACGGCTTACGTTTGGATATCATTTCACGTGATAGCCACGATATTTCGCGCCGCCAGATCAGCGAAAATGCATTAAAAGTGCTTTATCGACTGCACAAGTCAGGTTTTAAAGCCTATTTAGTCGGTGGCGGAGTTCGCGATATTCTATTAGGGCTGGAGCCTAAAGACTTTGACGTTGTGACCAATGCCACTCCAGATGAAATCAAAAAATTATTCCGTAATTGCCGCTTGGTCGGACGTCGCTTTCGCTTAGCACATATTGTTTTTGGACGTGATGTTATTGAAGTGGCAACATTTCGTGGACATCATGGCGAAAATAGCGACACAATTTCAAAGTCAAATGCCGAAGGCCGCCTATTACGTGACAACGTATACGGTGAAATTGATGAGGATGCTGAGCGTCGCGACTTTACGGTTAACGCCTTATATTATGATATTAGTGATTTTTCTATCCGCAGTTATGGCGGTGGCATTGAAGACTTACAGGCACGTAAAATTAAGTTAATAGGCGATCCTGAAACCCGTTATCGTGAAGACCCTGTTAGGATGTTGCGCGCGGTAAGGTTCGCCACAAAACTATCGATGGTAATTGATCCTATATCTGCCGCCCCAATTAAATCATTAGCACCACTATTAGCCGATATTCCAGCAGCACGTATGTACGAAGAAGTGTTAAAACTTTTCTTTGCAGGCAAAGCTCAAGCTAATTATCAAATGATGCAAGATTTTGATTTGTTCGGTCCACTATTCCCTCAAATACAAGGGGTTATAGCTGACTTGCCTAAAGGCCATGCGGCTAAAATGCTCAACGCAGTTATGCGCAGCACCGACGATCGTGTTAACCAAGATAAACCTGTTACGCCAGCATTCTTTTATGCGGCAATACTATGGTATCCACTAAAGCAACGTGCTGACGATATCGCCCTTGAAAGTGGTTTGCAATTATACGATGCCCATGTTGCCGCTATGGGCGATGTGATGGAAGAGCAATGTCGCACTATCAGCATTCCGCGCCGTTTTAGCACACCTGCAAAAGATATTTGGCAGCTACAGCTTAGATTTGAACGAAGCCAAGGTTCGCGCGCATTTAAATTATTAGAGCACCCTAAATTCCGTGCAGCGTATGATTTATTGTTACTGCGAGGTGAAGTTGAAGGTGGCAGCGTAGCCAAACAGGCTGCGTGGTGGAAATCATTTGTTGAAGCTGATGAAACACAACGTGGTGATATTGCTAAAGGCTCAGGCAAAACAAGCTCAAACCGTAATCGCAATACAGCACAGCGTAAAAGAAAGCGCAAACCTGCTGTTAAAACGGATTCAGCAGCAGAATAATGACTCTAGTTTATGTCGCATTAGGGGCTAATCTTGCAGAGCCAGAGCAACAGCTAAACCAAGCTGTTGCTGCGTTAAAAAAGATTGCTGTCACTGGTGATATCACAGTGTCGAGTTATTATCGCTCAACGCCCATGGGTGATGTTGTTCAACCTGATTATGTTAATGCAGTAGCCTGCTTTAATACTCACCTTGAACCCATTGAATTACTCAATAGCCTTCAAAATATTGAACAACAACAAGGTCGGGTACGTAATGAACGTTGGGGACCAAGAACATTAGATCTTGATCTATTATTATATGGTTTACACATCATTGATATACCAAGATTACAGGTCCCGCATTACGGTATGAAGGAACGCAGCTTTGTGTTAATCCCGCTGGCTGAAATTGCTGAAGACTTAATTTTGCCTTGTCATCAGGCACTTAAATCACTACTGACACCAGAAATGCAGCAGTCTTTGCACAAAATACCGAATAAAAGTTGATTTCACCACTTTAGAGTATATGCTCCACAGCGTATAAATTTGAATTGTATTAAGAGTCTACTATGTCAAAAGTCACTAGTTCTACCCTATTGAAGTTCAAAAAAGAAGGTAAAAAATTCACTGCACTAACCGCATATGATGCCAGTTTTGCAGGTGCCTTTGACAGCGAAGGGATTGATGTTTTATTAGTGGGTGACTCTATGGGAATGGTGTTACAGGGTCATGATGACACCTTACCTGTTACCGTTGCTGATATTGCCTATCACACAACATGCGTACGTCGCGGTATAAACCGTGCTTTACTGATCGCTGACATGCCTTTTATGAGCTATTCAACCGCAGAACAAACCATGCAAAATGCTGCAATATTAATGCAGGCTGGCGCTAATATGGTCAAAGTTGAAGGCGGTCACTGGTTACTTGAAAGTGTTAAAATGCTCACTGAACGCGGTATCCCAGTTTGCGCTCATTTAGGATTAACGCCTCAGTCTGTCCATGTATTTGGTGGTTTCAAAGTCCAAGGACGCGATGCAGATAATGCTCAACGTATTTTAGATGAAGCCAAAGCTTTACAGGCAGCTGGTGCTCAATTATTAGTCCTTGAATGTATTCCGGCAACCTTAGCTAAAACAATCACAGAAGCACTTTCAATTCCGGTTATCGGTATTGGCGCTGGAGCAGATACTGACGGTCAAATCTTAGTTATGCATGATGTTTTAGGCATATCGAGTGGTTACATTCCTCGCTTTTCAAAAAACTATCTTAAACAAACTGGCGAGATCCGCAGCGCCATTCGCGCTTATATTGACGAAGTAGCCGACGGTTCATTCCCAGCTGAAGAACACATTTTTAATTAATTATTTCGCAGGTTTAATTCATCATGATCACCACTGCCGCCATATCTGACATTCGCGATCAAGTAAACGCTTGGCGCATTAAAGGCGAAACAGTTGCATTTGTCCCAACCATGGGTAATTTACATCAGGGTCATATTACCCTTGTTAGTAGAGCACTGAAACAAGCTGACCATGTTGTTGTGTCTATTTTTGTTAATCCACTTCAATTTGGTATAAATGAAGACTTAGGCGCTTATCCACGCACCTTAGCGGCAGATAAACAAGCCTTAGTTGACGCTGGCGCTGCATTATTATTTACCCCAACACCAGAGACTATTTATCCTAAAGGCTTAGATAAACAAACTTTTATAGAAGTACCAGAAATCGGTGATGAGCTTTGCGGCGCAAGTCGTCCAGGCCATTTCCGTGGTGTCGCGACGATCGTGAATAAACTGTTCAACATAGTTCAGCCAGACATGGCTTTTTTTGGCAATAAAGACTTTCAACAATTATTGGTCATTAAAACCATGGTCGCAGACCTATCGTTACCAATTAATATTATTGGCGTAGAAACGATTCGTGAGCCATCAGGTTTAGCCATGAGTTCACGTAATGGTTATTTAACCACTGAAGAAAAAATAAATGCTGCAGCGCTTAAACAAGCATTAGATAAAATGGCACTCTGTATTCAACAAGGTATTAGTATTATTGAGGCCAGTCATCACGCCACTGCATTACTTATTGAAGCTGGCTTTACCCCAGATTATCTTGAAGTCCGCAATAGTCACAATTTGCAACCCGTTACTACCGAAGATAAAAATTTGGTGGTTGTCGCAGCAGCATATTTAGGAAAAGCGCGTCTTATCGATAACTTAACATTTGATCGATAGCATCTATCACTAGGATTCTAGTGTTGAATGAAAATCGACACTATTGACTCAAGCAAAATCAGCCTCTGGCAAGCTTTAAGCACTAAAAAACATTCCCAATAAACACTATCACGCCTTTCTAAGTCATTTTTCGCTAAGAAAGGAGTGATTTTGAGCGGCATAAATAGTAAAAAACACTTCTGTAGTAGATATTACATGCGTCAAAAAAAAATCAATTGTCAATAAACTGGTTTTATCGTTACACTTGCGATGTTTATTTAACATAAATTTATCTAACATATTTATGTGATAAAGCTGCGATGGTTCTATACTAACTACCGGTATATGATGGATTTACAGAAGGATATGTGGCCGCATGGCAAGAACTATATATTTATTGGTGCTTTTACTCAGTTCTTTTATGGTGCAGGGGAACACTAATGCCATCTATAAATGTATGAAAGATGACAAAGTCGTATTCAGCCATAGCGTTTGTCCGGAAGCATTCCGCCAACATAAAATTGAATACGAAAACGGTATCACTACTGAAATCGATTCAGATAAACGTGAAATCAAAATTGATCCCCTCAAAGCACTCCTGAACAAGCAAACCATTTCAAAAGAAAAATTACTCCAATTACTTGAGGGAGAGATCTATCGTCTTAAGCAGGAAAATAGCTACTTTGAAATTCTGCGAGCAAGTGAAGTGCAAAAATTAGATCGTAAACGTTTTTGGCAAACTAAAGCCAAAGATGACCCTAGCTATGGGTTAGAATTACAAGAGATTAACCAACGCTTCGACGAACTCATACTCAGTAATAACAATGTGATTAAAGTATTAAATCAGCATAAATCAAAAATTGAAGCTGAAGCGTCACCAGATGAGTTAATGAGTCAGTAAGATCTGTATTGTCATCTGCCTGTTAAACATAAATCAAATCTATGGATTTTCGTTCCATCGGTTAGTTCATTAATAATGACCTTGCGGTATTCAGGCAAAACTCTTTATGTTTGTCGCAAGGCGTTTATTGCTAATAAGCCTAACATAAAGGATGCGTTTACCTCCCCTAATGTATGACTGGCATTAGGGGCAAAAACGTATTAGCCCCATCCTCACAACATAATAAAACACCCTTTCATCCTTACTCAGGCTTAAATACTCCGATCATATTACCGGTTGATTTTTTAGGCACTTCGATATCAGTTTGCTGCTCACGATAGTCACAATCGGTGCACTCAATCGTTTCAATGTTATTTTCTTTAAATAATAAAATACTGTCTTTCGCGCCACATTTAGGGCATTTAGCCCCCGCTACAAAACGTTTTTTTATTTTTGTCATCAGACACTCTCAATTCGGGTTAATTAGATCACAGTGGCTATTTTGCCATGGAAGCGTCGTATACGTCCTGTCATTGTGGGAAATAAATCGCGAATACGGTATTATCCACCCACTTTATTTTACAGCTTCAAGTTGCGTTCATGATCAGTATTAGCCAAGCACAATTAATTCGAGGCAGTAAAACCTTACTCGACGAAACCTCTGTGACGATTTACCCTGGTCACAAAGTGGGTTTAGTCGGCGCAAATGGTACCGGAAAAACGTCATTATTGGCATTGATTTTAGGTCATTTACACCTAGATAAAGGCGAGTTCTCACTACCCGCAAATTGGCAAATATCCTCTGTCGCCCAAGAAACCCCGGCGCTTGATGTATCTGCATTAGAATATGTTTTAGATGGCGATACTGAGTTCCGCCAGCTTGAAGCTCAACTCATCACCGCGCAAGATGAAAATGATGGCAATGCCATCGCCCTTATTCATGGTAAAATTGATGCCATTGGAGGCTACGCTATCCGCGCCCGAGCGGGTGCACTATTAGCCGGTTTAGGTTTTGGCGATGTTGAACAAAGCAACCCAGTTAAAAGCTTCTCAGGTGGCTGGCGGATGCGTTTAAACCTTGCTCAAGCGCTATTATGCCGCTCAGACTTATTATTACTCGATGAACCTACCAACCACTTAGATTTAGATACCATGTATTGGTTAGAAGGTTGGATTAAGTCTTATCAAGGCACCTTGATTTTGATTTCCCATGACCGCGACTTTATTGATGCCATCGTGGATGAAATTATTCATGTTGAACATCACAAACTCAACTTCTATAAAGGCGGCTACAGCGCATTTGAGCATGTACGAGCTGAACGTTTATCACAGCAGCAAGTAGCCTTTGAACGTCAGCAAAAAGAACGTGCACATATGCAGTCTTTTGTTGACCGTTTTCGCTATAAAGCCAGTAAAGCCAAGCAAGCTCAAAGTCGCCTAAAAGCGTTAGAACGCATGGCTGAGCTTCTGCCATCCCAAGCTGACAATCCATTTCAAATGGCGTTCCGTGAACCAGAAGCCCTACCGAACCCATTGATAAAAATGGAACAGGTTGCTGTGGGTTATGGTGATAAAACGATTTTAAGTAAGGTGCAACTTAACTTGGTGCCTGGTGCTCGAATTGGTTTGTTGGGCCGTAATGGTGCCGGTAAATCAACCCTAATTAAGTTACTTTCAGGGCAACTTCAGGCTTTATCGGGTAAGTATGAGCCTAACCCAGGACTTAACATTGGTTACTTTGCTCAGCATCAAATTGAATTTTTGCAACTAGATGATACACCACTACAGCATTTGTCTCGTCTCGCTGCGCCCAGTGTTCGCGAGCAAGAATTACGTAACTTTTTAGGTGGATTTGGGTTTAATGGTGATATGGCATTATCACCTGTAAGACCTTTTTCCGGTGGTGAAAAGGCCCGTTTAGTACTGGCATTGCTAGTATGGCAGCGGCCTAACCTGCTGCTATTAGATGAACCCACCAACCACCTTGATTTAGAGATGCGCCATGCCTTAACCATGGCACTGCAAACCTTTGAAGGAGCAATGGTTATCGTGTCGCACGACCGTCACTTATTACGCCTCAGCTGCAGTGATTATTACCTTGTCGATCAGGGTGTGGTAAAGCCTTTCGATGGTGATCTAGATGATTATCATCAATGGTTATTAGATGCAGCAAAAGCAGCCCAAGCTAATCAAAAGTCAGAAAACACCAATACTGATACACCACAGATTGACAAAAAACAGCTAAAAAGAATTGAAGCAGAATTACGCCAAAAGGTATCACCGTTAAGAAAACAGCAAACAAAACTAGAAACTGAACAGCAAAAATTTACTGACCGTTTAGCAGAACTTGAAGTAACATTAGCCGATGGAAGCCTGTATGAAGCTGAAAATAAAGCCAAAATGACGCAGGTGCTCAATGAGCGCACTAAACTGACTCAGGCGATGGATGAAAGTGAAATGGCTTGGTTAGAAATACAAGAGCAAATTGAAGAAATAGAGCTGTCATTCAAAGCTGATTAATGGGTTAAATAATCTCAACAGCTTATGCGCATTGTGTACCATTTCACAGTATTCAATGCGCTATGCTAATTGTTAACAGAATATTCAGAGATTGATATATGGCTGACAGGCAACCTTCGATGACAACATTTCATAATGACATCTGGCAACAATGCGAGCAAAAGTACCTGTGTGACCCACAGGCTTATATTGCGCTACAAGACAATTACCAGGTGAATGTCAATCTGCTACTACTAGCACAGCAGCTAGATCAGCAATCTTATCCGCTTGGTATTAATGATTGGCAACAATTATCCCGTGTAATAGAGCCATGGGAAGCTGGCGTATTAAAACCTTACCGCCAGTTGCGGCGGTTGGCTAAAGCGCATTTGACCACAGATGAATATCAAAAAATGTTACAGGTTGAATTGATGTTAGAGCGTAAATCACAAAAAATGTTGCTACAACATATCAATCTCATTCAAGCTGATTCAACAGCATCTGACAAAACGATTAAAGATGATCCTATCAATACCACTATCAATGGCGCACTTAATACAGCTAACCACAACAGCTATCACTATTTAAGCCTATTTGGTCTAACACTGTCACATCTTCCGAGCTAGCAGTAAAACATTAGTAGTAAAACAAACGGCTTGTGTCGGTTTATATACTAGCCATAACCGTTAACTGGCCTTCAACTTTTCAGCCAACATAGTGGCATTTCTGGCCACCATGCCATAAATAGATAACTGCGGATTAGCCCCTAAACTGGTTTGGAACATTGAGCCATCAAACACAGACAAATTAGTAAAATAATGCGATTGACCAAAACTATCCACCATCGCTTTTGTGGTGTCCTCTCCCATTGGGCAGCCGCCCATCACGTGTGCAGATGCCACAATAGTTTTGAGCAAACGTAAGTCCATTGAACCAATCACTTCCTGCGCTTGCTTCCAAGAAGTTAAGAAGTCTAATCCATCATTCATCGGCAATACTTTTTTTGCCCCTGCGGCAAATTGTAACTCCGCCATGGATAAAAAAGCTTTTCTTGCAACGGCCCAAAAATCATTTGATAACGGGTAATCTAATGCGAAACCATGATCGGTCAAACGCACCTGGCCTCCTATGCACTGCTCATTGAATCCATCGCGAACCAAAGCAATCATCACTTGCATTTTGTTGAAGTTAGCCATCAATTGAGCATGACTTTGACCAAAACCAATGGTTTTAGATGCGATCAACACAGGGTGGATAGGCGCCACTTCTAACTTATAACCTAAGTCTCCCGCTGCACCATCTCGCCAAACAAACTGATCTGAATAAATAGACTGAGGTGCGCCGCTATGGCCATTAATTTGCTCATCAAAAAGACCACCAGACAACAGCGAAGGATGTAAAAAGGTTTTGCCTAGGAGCTTGTGTGGGTCAGGCACATTAGATCGCATTAAAATAGTCGGGGTATGGATTGCGCCAGCACTTAAAATATAGTGCTTAGCACTGAATGTTAACTCAACACCGCTGGGCTTTAAGCCTTCGGTTAATGCTGTTGCCGTTAACCCATTAACTTTATCGCCACTGTGCTCAAGTTTAGTCACTTTAGCGCGTGAAATTAAGGTCGCACCTTTATTTAATGCCGCAGGAATGGTGGTCACTAGCATAGATTGCTTGGCGTTAACCGGACAGCCCATGCCGCAATACCCCGTATTCCAACACCCGGTTACATTTCGTTTAATAACCGTATGTTCCCAGCCAAGTTTCTCGCAGCCTTCGCGCAGCACCCCATTATTACGATTAGGTTCATGCTGCCATTCGGTAATATTCAGCCGTTGTTCCATTTTCTCAAACCACGGTAGCATCTCTTCTACTGACGTGTTGATAACTGAACGCTCCGATGCCCAAAAATCGAGTGTTTGTTTCGGTGTACGAATCGAGGTGGTCCAGTTAATGGTTGTTGAGCCACCTACTGCTCGGCCTTGAAATATGCCGATGCCTTTATCCGCGGTTTTCATCGCAGCGGCTTGTTGATACAAATTAGGGTATGCGTGGCGCTCTTCCATATCAAAATCTTTAGAAGATTTAAGCGGACCACCTTCAATCATAATAACCGTTAGGCCTGCCTCAGTGAGCACTTCAGCGGCTGTTCCACCACCGGCGCCGGTTCCGACAATAATAACGTCGGCTTCAAAATGTCGATTTTGCTGCAAGGTGCTGGCATCAATGTGCTGCCAACCTGAATCTAAACCTGTGGTAATAGGATCAATAATAGCCAATTGAAGCGTCTCCTTTGAGCAAACAAGCTGGGTTATTTAGGCATTAAGCAAAAAAGTGGGCTTTGCATAACCTAATTTTCCCCAATGAGCTGGGGTAGCATAGTAACTGGCTAAAATTAATTCGCGTAATCCAAGATAGGCTGTCTGTACCATGTCTAAGTAATGGAAGCGCCATGCTTCAAGCATATTGGTTAAATCGACTGGCGAACGCATCATTAATGGCGTCATGCTGCCAGTCAGTATTAACAAGCCTAAACGGCTTTCAAGCAACGCTAACAGCTCACTTAACTCAGCTTGCTGATCTGTCGGCAACACATCAATAGAAGCCTGAATAGCATCAATAGTCGTATCAATTGCCAATTTTCGTTGGCTGGCGACTTCCGGTAAAGCGCCATCTAACAACACAGGAATAAGCACACTGAATAACACCCGATACTGAGAATCACCACCAATAGCAATAGGGTCTGATGGGTATAAATTAATGCCTAAAGCGAGTACAGCAGTGCCAGCAAAAGCACCGGTAAGAAAGGTACGACGTTTCATTTTCTTCCCCCTATTATTTTTGTTGTGATAATTTTATCTGTGTTACAGTGACACTAATCATATTTAAACACACGTTTAAACTTTCACAAACACTCGTTGAATGACTCATGTCGATAAAAAGCCCTTTTACTCCCCCCTGGTGGGCCGCTAACCCACATATACAGACTATTTTGCCAGTAATGTTCAAAGTGGCCAAACCAGATACTTTTCGTCAAAGGCAAGAGCTTCCTGATGGTGATTTTATTGATTTAGACTGGTTAGGTCAGCCACAAAATGGTGATCCAATTCTAGTCATTACCCATGGGTTAGAAGGTAGCACTGAGTCACACTATGTTCGTAGAATGTTAGTAGAAGCAAACAAAGCCAAATTATGCTCAGTGGTACATCATCATCGTGGCTGCTCTGGCGAACCCAATCGCTTAGCAAGAAGTTACCATAGCGGTGATTTTGAGGATTTAGCTTTTACGTTACAGCAACTTAAAATGTATTACCCTGATTCACCTTTATATGCGGTTGGTTATAGCTTGGGCGGCAATGTGTTAGCCAAATACCAAGGCAGTAAGCAAAATCAAAGTTTACTCGATCGGGCGGTTATCGTTTCAGCACCGCTAACGCTCAGTGCCTGCGCTAAAAAATTAGAGAGTGGCTTTTCAACAGTTTATCAATCACATTTGATTAAGCGTTTGCAGAAAAAAATGCTCGAAAAACTCGATAATCATAACTTAGTCGCACAAATGCCGCTGAGTAAAGCTGAATTACAGCAACTGAATACCTTTTATCAATTTGATGACAAAGTTACCGCACCGTTACATGGGTTTGCCGGCGTTGATGATTATTATACCCGTTCAAGTGCCCTGAGCTTACTAAAACACATTAGTAAACCCACACTTATCATTCACGCTAAAGATGATCCCTTTATGACTGAAGCAGTTATTCCCACACAAGATGAACTCTCTGCTGAGGTAAACTACGAGCTGCATTTATCCGGTGGCCATGTCGGCTTTATCGATGGCGGTTGGCCTTGGAAACCTCGATTTTATCTTGAGAAACGCATCATTAATTTTTTGCTTACAGACCCACAAGTATCGAGTAGAAAAGGTGATACAGCATGATTATTCCCTACAGCGCATTACACGGTTTAGAAGGTGATACTCTGAACAATTTAATCAAAGAGTACTTGTTCACTCAGGTAGAAGATGGCAGTTTTAGTGAACTCGATAGCCAGCAACTTTTAAATATGATGAAGCAATGTAAGCAGGCTTTAAAGCAAGGTGAGTTAGTGGTTGAATACAGTGAAGAGGATGAGTCGGTAGCCATTCGTCATATCAAAAATATTATTCACTCAAAATAATAAAGCCTGTGAGCATTGACCAAAAGGTCTTAACTGCCGTATAAATGTTAGCCCAACGAGTACAAAGCCCATGCATATCGCTTTGTTACCCCATGTTCAACATGATAATTTCTAGGCAGGAACAATGTCAGCTAAACATCCTATTATTGCTGTGACGGGCTCATCTGGTGCCGGCACAACAACGACTACAACGGCTTTTACCCATATTTTTCGTCAATTGGGAATTAATGCCGCATTTGTAGAGGGTGACAGCTTTCATAATTTTACCCGTGCTGAGATGGAAGTGTTAATCCGTAAGTCTCAAACTGAAAATCGTAACATCAGCTATTTCGGCCCAGAAGCAAATAACTTCATCAAGCTCGAAGAATGCTTCGAAAGTTATGGCACTAAAGGAACTGGTAAAACCCGTAGCTATCTGCATACCTTTGATGAGGCAGTGCCCTTTAACCAAATGCCTGGTACTTTTACCCAGTGGCGAGACTTACCCCCTAATACAGATATGCTGTATTACGAAGGTTTACATGGCGGAGTGGTCACTGATGATGCCGATGTGGCTAAGCATGTAGATTTATTGATAGGCATGGTGCCCATTGTTAACCTAGAGTGGATCCAAAAAATTATTCGCGACACTAATGACCGTGGTCACAGCCGTGAAAAAGTCATGGGGTCTATCGTTCGCAGTATGGATGATTACATCAACCATATGACTCCACAGTTTTCTCGTACCCATATCAATTTTCAACGCGTGCCTACGGTTGACACATCGAATCCATTTAGCGCAAAAGATATACCAAGTTTAGATGAAAGCTTTGTTGTGATCCGCTTTCGCGGTATGAATAATGTCGACTTCCCCTATTTCTTGAACATGATACAGGGGGCATTTATGTCTAGGGTCAACACCTTAGTAGTACCTGGTGGCAAAATGTCTCTAGCGATGGAGCTGATTCTGACACCGTTAATTCGTGATTTGATGGATAAACGCTTAGAGTTACAAAAGTTAGATTAATTTAACATCTCATTCCTGTAAATTATTCAAAACATACTGAATTAATAGACACTTAAGTTTGCATTAAGCTAGATATATTAGGCTACAACTATCGGGACTTCAGGCGAAAGAACGATAGTTGATATGCTCAGATGTTAATTCCCCCCATCTCGATCTGTTAGCATCTTGAGCATGTCAGCGCTTAAAGCCTTTTTATCATTCAAAATTTTGTAGTATAACACTCCACTTACACATATCTCCTCTAGCATTAACATCTCCAAATTTATGGATAAAAATTAATCCATAAGTGGGATAATTTCTCTGTAGGCTTGATTATTTTGATAACTTTTTAAACGCTGTAAAAACTCATCACTTTTGGCTACCTCAGGGTAAAGTTTTAATGCATCAATGGCTTTTTTCTGTACACTAATGGCCTGAATAAAATCACCTAACTCAGCATAACCTGCCGCCAAGTTGTCCAAAATAGTCGGATCGCCTTGATTTGTTTCAAGCAGTTTAAGTGACAAACTTACCGCTTTTGAGCCATCACGATATTCAGACTCAGGACAAGTTGCCAAAATCCAGGCGATATTACCTAAAGAGACATCATCACCGGCAGCACCAAACTGAGTTAGCGCTTTACCACAATTGCGCTCTACGCCATCACCACCAGCAGAATAAATAAAGCCTAAACGAAAATGTGCCCACTTATCACCTTGCTGGCTCATGTCTAAATACCATTTTTCAGCTTTAAGTAAATTGCGGGGAATTAATTTACCTTCAAACGCTAAATCAGCAATAGTCTGTTGTGCCTTAATATGTTGTTGATTTGCAGCTTGCTCAACCCACATAAAACCTTCTGTAATATTTTTATCAACGAATCGTCCTGATAAATACATCAGTCCCAGTAAAAATTGAGCATCTGCATCACCTTGAGCGGCCTTTAATTGAATATGCACCACTCTTGATTGGGTGTTCGACTGCATAGTTTGCGGCTGTGAAAATGCCTGTACCTTAGACAATAATAAACAGCAAAAAATAATACAACCCAAACTAATCTGGAATAACTTCTTCACATCCACCTCATAAACCACAGCAATAACACCTTAAACATAAACCAACTCAGGTTGGCATTACAATAAACCATAATAGAAGATTCACCACAACTAACGATACTCCTACTCATGAATATAAGTTAATCATATAAAAATAGCTTAGCGGCGCTGAAAACGATTGTGACTTAAGTTCTAATCTGGCACTTTTATTGACTTAACTCTCAAATCCGATCAAATAAACCTACATTTTAAAAAGTTAATATAAAATGCACAGTCGTTAAACTAGATCTCCATCAAGGTTTTATCTATTTAAATAGCGTAAAGTACTTAATTAGAGATTACTTATTTTTCAATCAATCGAGGAACATCAATATGGCTCTGATTGGTAAGCCAAAACCGGATCCAACTTTGGAATGGTTTCTATCACATTGTCACATCCATAAATATCCAGCTAAAAGCACGCTAATTCATGCTGGCGAAGATTCTGATACTTTATACTATATCGTTAAAGGTGCGGTTGCCGTATTGATTAAAGATGAAGAAGGCAAAGAGATGATCCTTTCTTATCTTAACCAAGGTGACTTCATCGGCGAGTTAGGTCTGTTTGAAGAACAAGCCGAACGTACCGCATGGGTCCGTGCTAAACAAGCATGTGAAATTGCCGAAATCTCTTACAAGAAATTCAAGCAATTGATTCAAGTAAACCCTGAAATTCTGATGAAACTATCAGCACAAATGGCGCTGCGCTTACAAAGCACGAGCCAAAAAGTAGGTGATTTGGCCTTCTTGGATGTGGCTGGTCGTATTGCGCAAACATTATTACATCTTGCCAAACTGCCAGATGCAATGACTCATCCAGATGGCATGCAAATTAAGATTACTCGTCAAGAGATTGGTCAAATTGTAGGTTGTTCACGTGAAACCGTTGGGCGTATTTTGAAAATGCTTGAAGAGCAAAACTTAATTCAAGCACACGGTAAAACGATAGTGGTTTACGGTACGCGTTAAGTTAAGCTTCAGCTTGATTTAAGCCAAGATTATTAAAGTGGTGTCAGTTTATCTGCACACCACTTTTTTTATGCCTTGGAGAGAGTATGTCCATGTTTATCACTATTGGCTTATTCAGCCTTAGCACATTAAACGCTAACTTCAATAATACTCAAACCTTGTATGAGGCAGACCATAATCATGTTCAAAAACTGGTTAGCGCAGGCCATATACGTTCTTTAGATGAATGCCTTAACTGGCTAGCTCAATATTGTGATGTTCAGCTAGTAGATGCACAATTATTTCAAGAAAAAGATAAGTGGCGGTATAATTTACAGCTAAAATTAAAACAAGGCCACACTGTAAATCTGCAATTTGATGCACAAAGTGGTACTCTAAATTCGTTAACTCAATTACCTAGTGAATGCACGCAACATGAAACTGCTACTCGTTGAAGATAATCCACTTTTAGTGGCTGAATTAGAAAAGCAACTTAAACAAGCCGGCTATGTTACCGATGTAACAGATAAAGCGGTTGAAGCTGACTATCTTATCAAAGAAACTCAATATGATTGTGTCATACTCGATATTGGTTTACCCGATGGAAATGGGTTAAATCTTATCACTAGTTGGCGTGAAAAAGGCATAGTCACACCTGTTATCATGCTGACAGCAAGATCACAGTGGCACGAGAAAGTAGAAGGGTTTAATGCTGGTGCTGACGATTACCTTGGCAAGCCATTCCATACTCAAGAATTACTTGCTCGCATACAAGCACTGATAAACCGTGCCCATGGCCGAGCAAATACTGCCTCAAAACAGCTTTGCTACGCAGGTGTTACATTAGACGAAAACGAGCAAAAAGTGATTGTCGCGGAACAAGAGTTTGAGCTAACAGCAATGGAATTCAGGCTGCTTAAAATATTTCTGATGTCACCCAAGAAATTACTATCAAAAACACAACTAACCGATAAGTTGTATCAATTTGACGATGAAAAAGAAAGTAATGTAGTTGAAGTCTATGTGACTCACTTGCGCAAAAAGCTGGGTAAAACGGCGATTGAAACACGCCGAGGACAGGGATATATCTTCCATGGCATAATCGAACAATGATCTCGATTCGCTCTAAGCTCAGCCTCTGGTTAACCGGGCTGATAGTATTAAGCACAATCATCGGACTAATGTTGTTTGAGTCCATGCTCAGAGAAGCATTTCACGATTCTATTATTAACCGCTTAGAGGAAGATCTTGAACACGTTATTCTGGCCACAAGATTACAGGATGGCCAAATAGAAATCGATCATCAGCAACTGTCTAGTTTTTACAAACCAGCCTATTCAGGCCGTTATTTCCAACTTAATTTACCGAACCAGGTGATTAGGTCTCGTTCACTTTGGGACGTTGAGTTAGAAATAGAACCATTAGCCGATTCACAAAAACGTGTCTGGCAGGCAAAAGGCCCGAAAAATAACGATATGCAGTTGCTATCTATTGGCATTGGATCTGATGACACCCCTAATACGGCCACATTAACCGTGGCCCAGGATTTAAGCATAGGTAGGCGGGTATTTAGTGAGGTTTTTGGCACTAAACTGGCTATTAATATTGGTATGCTATTGGCAATGATAGCGGGTATTTTTATTATTCTACGTCAGTCTTTTAAACCGGTAAAAAAGATACAGCAGTCGTTAGCCAAATTACGCCAAGGGGAAATAAGCGCCCTAGAGACTCAACATATACCTTCAGAAATAAAACCCTTAGCAGAAACCTATAACCAGCTACTCGACTATACCGCCAAACAGATTGAACGTAGTCGCAATAACTTAGGTAACTTAAGCCACGGGTTAAAGACCCCCTTAGCTATTATGCAGCAGCAAGTAGAAGCCTTAGGATTAACAGATCCAGATGCGGCAATAGCAATGCAACAGCAGTTAGACCAAATCAGAAAAATGATTGAAAGAAAGCTCGCTGCTGCAAGAGTCACCGGCGATATGCTTCCTGCCGCTCAAATGACTGTCGATAAAGATTTTACCAGTTTACTGAATACCCTTAAAAAAGTTTATCGGCATAAAACTGTGATTGAGAATATTCATAACCCGCAACAGTTATCACGTATTCCTATTCACCGTGAGGATGGAATGGAGCTGTTTGGTAATTTACTTGATAATGCATTTAAATGGACAGATTCCTGTGTGCAATTATCATTAAAAAAACAGCACAATCATTCAATTACTATCACAGTCGAAGACGACGGTTCAGGCGTACAACAAGATCAATTAGCTTTGTTAACCGCCAGAGGAAAACGCTTAGACGAGGATGTTATGGGCCATGGCTTAGGTTTATCTATTGTGAAGGAAATTTGCGAGCAGTATGGCTTTCAGCTGCAATTTAACGCCAGTGAAAATTTCAGTGGTTTGGCGGTATCCATCGTTATTCCACTCAATAAGCCTGCAATCTAAAACCCAATAAGCGCACAAACACTGGACATAAAAAAGCCCCACATTGTGAGGCTTTTAGTAAACAGAATATCGATTACATCATCGCATTAGTACTTTCAAAAATCTTATCAGCAGACGCCGCAACAAATCCAGTATATAGCTTACCATTGTCCATTGGATAACGGCGGGCAAATTCATAAAAACAACTTGGAATTTCTGCATCACCATCGGTAAAGCTAACAACCACTTTATCTGCCATGGTAGAAGATTGCTCTAATAACACTTCAGGTGTGCCTTTAATTTCACCACCTGAAGCATTCAGTAAAAAGCCTGCGTCTTTCAAAGCTTGGTTCACATCTTCGATGCGCTCAAACTCTGGTAAATCATTTATTGATACTGTGAAATGGTTTGCTCTATAACCAATAGCAGCAACCCAGGCCGCATATTCACTTTCAGCCAGTAATGCTTGATAAGTGGCTTTATCAAGCTGCCAGTGACGGCCTGAATAGATGAAGTTATCTGCAACGGTTGCAGCAACATCAATCTGCTCAATAAAGCCTTTAATGGTTTGTTGCAGCGCAGGGCTAAACTCTTCCACTAACAATTCAGAAATAAACACTTTAGGTTGGCTTGGATCTGGATGTTCAAAATGCTTCGCTATCAGCTTTTTCTGCTCAAACTTGTAATCACCGCAATCAACATAACCAATAGAGGTAAAATGCTTGGCCAGCACGCTAAGATTCACTTTAGCAATGTTAAACGTACGCAGAGCGATATGATCATTAATGATCGGCGCACCTTTACTCAGCAATTGGTGAATTTTGGCTGCTGATGGGGTCATTTTTATATAGTCTTGCCAGATAGCCGCAAATAACGAATTGACGTCAGTATGCATGGTAAAATCCTTCTAAAAAGCAGATCTTAATTGAGGTCGGGCAATAAGAATCTGTTAAATCACGCTAATTGCGCTTCAAGTATTTGCTTAAAGCGCGCTGGAACTTTGTCTAAAAATCAGACTAAAGTTAAATCGATAAACCAGGGCTTAAACTCGCTGGAAAACTGACACTATCAGCTTCCATTGAAGCGACAGGGTAAGCACAGTAGTCTGCAGCATAAAATGCGCTAGCTCGATGATTACCTGAAGCACCAACACCACCAAACGGTGCAGCACCAGAAGCACCTGTAATTTGTTTGTTCCAGTTAACAATGCCTGCACGAATACGCGCTAAGAAGTAATCGTAATCTTCTCTGCTGTCAGCTAATAAGCCAGCTGACAAACCATAACGGGTATCATTTGCAAGACGAATTGCTTCATCAAAATCACTGTAGCGAACTAACTGCAGTAAAGGTCCAAAATACTCATCATCTGGCAGTTTGGCTATCGCCGATACGTCAATCAAACCAGGAGAGACAATGCCCGTACCTGCTTCAACTTGTTTCAGTTCAATCAAGGACACGCCACCTAAAGATTGCAATGTCGCTTGCGCAGCAACCATGCCACGCGCTGCCGTTTCAGAGATCATTGATCCCATAAATGGCTGTGGCTGAGCATTCCAGGCACCGACTTTAATTTGTTTTACAGCAACGATAAGTGCAGCAATTAACGCATCGCCTTGAGCACCTGTTTCAACATATAAACGACGAGCACAAGTACAACGCTGGCCTGATGAAATATAGGCTGACTGAATAATATCGTGAACTGCCGCTTTAGTATCGCTAACGCCTTTAATGATTAACGGATTATTACCGCCCATTTCTAAGGCTAATATTTTACCTGGATGACCGGCATATTGTTGATGCAATATATGACCAGTTCGTGAACTACCTGTAAAGAATAAACCATCAATTTGAGGGTGAGAAGCAAGTGCTTTACCGGTATCAACTTCACCTTGAACCAGGTTAATAATCCCTTTTGGTAAGCCTGCTTTTTCCCAGCACTTTAGCATTAACTCAGCGACTTTAGGCGTTAATTCAGATGGCTTGAATACAACAGTATTACCCGCTAATAAGGCCGGTACGATATGACCATTAGGTAAGTGCCCAGGAAAATTATACGGGCCAAACACAGCAACAACACCGTGAGGCTTATGACGTAATACTGCACGACCTGCGGGTAAATCATTGGTCTCAGTGCCAGTGCGCTTGTCATGGGCTTTAGCTGACAAACCAATTTTTCCAATCATAGCGGCTGCTTCTGTCGCGGTTTCCCACTGTGGTTTACCCGTTTCTTGGGCAATAGTTTCAGCCATTTCAGCTTTATGGGCTTCTAACTGATCACGGTAAGCTTCAACAATCGCTAAACGGCCTTGATAGCCTAGCATAAACCAATCAAACTGTGCAGCACGTGCGGCGTCAACCGCGCTGTCTACTTGAGCTGCAGTGGCTGTTTTGCCGTGCCAAATAACTTCGCCGTTGGCTGGGTTAATTGATTGCACATCATGGCCTTCGCCAGCTAACCATTTACCTTGAATAAATTGAGTCATCGTATATTCCTATAATGAAAGCACGCGAATTTGTTGACCGTCTTCCACCATTAGCCCTTGGGCAAGTTCTGGTGATAGAACAACATTATCGTGCTCATCAGATACTTTTAGCTTTGCCGCGGTTGCGCGATAATCAGCAAGCTTGGTATTTGAAATTATGAATTGGGTGTCGGTATGATGCGCTTTGCCAATTTCAACTGTTAATAAACGACTGCGTTTAACCGACTTAATATCGCTTAATCCACATTCAACCGTTGGGCCACCATCAAAAATATCGACATAGTTTCTAAACTTAAAGCCTTCAGCTTGCAGTAAACGCAAAGCTGGTTTGGTGTTTTGATGTACTTCACCAATCACTTTCTGGGCTTTTTTAGGCAGCAAGCACACATACACTGGGTTGCGCGGCATCATTTCAGCCATAAAGGCTTTTTTACCTAAACCTGACAGGTAATCAGCTTCAACAAAATCAATGCCAAGAAAATGCTTCTGGAGCCACTGGTAAAAAGGCGAGTCACCTTTGTCATCGCTGACACCCCGCATTTCAGCAATCACAGTCTCGCCGAAGCGGTGTTTATGCTGCGCCAACAATAAAAATCGTGAACGAGATAACATGCGACCATTATTGCCTTTACGGTATGCATCCTTTAAAAACAAAGTACATAATTCTGCCGCACCGGTATAGTCATGACATAACGTCAGGGTTTCAACTTCATTACGAACAGCAATTTGTTGTGAATGATAGACCTCAGTACCTAATCTGTAATGATAGAACGCATCTTCCATACCCACTGCGGCTTCAATACCACAGGTACCAACAACTTGTTGTGTGCTTGTGTCCTCAAGGACCATTAAATAGCTTTCATCGAAAGGCTTTTTAACGTCTTTGGAAAAAGATGCTTCAGCCCTCGCAATCTTCGAACGCAGTAATTCTTCATTTACTGGTAAAGAAGTAAATCCGTGGCCAGACGCTACAGCAATATCGTAGAGTGCTTGATAATCGTTGGCACGGATCGGACGTATGATTAACATCTAAATCTCCTCATGGTGCTAGATGAATAAGGCGTTCACAACTAAGGTAGACGCCTTTATCTAACACTGACCCAAACAAAAGGAGCGCAGCAAGCTGTACTCCTTTTGTATTAACCTGCAACCACTTTGGCTACAGCACGTTCAAAACGCGCTAAACCTTCAGCGATATCAGCTTCTGGGATAACCAGTGATGGAGCAAAACGAACCACATTGGCACCAGCCATAAGGGTCATAACCCCCTCTGCAACTGACGCGACTAAGAAATCACGGCTACGACCTTCATATTTTTCGTTTAGCACAGCACCTAACAACATGCCTTTACCACGGACTTCACTAAATACATGATATTTAGCATTAATGGCAGCAAGACCATCACGGAATAATTGCTCACGGTGCTTGACGCCGTCTAAGACTTCTTTGGTATTAACCACATCCATTACCGCATTACCTATAGCACACGCCAATGGATTACCACCGTATGTTGAGCCGTGGGTACCTATTTTAAGGTGTGCGGCAATTTTAGCGGTTGTTAGCATAGCTGCGATTGGGAAACCGCCACCTAATGCTTTGGCACTGGTTAAAATATCAGGCACGATATCAGTACCCATATAAGCAAATAGTTCACCAGTACGGCCCACACCTGTTTGCACTTCATCAAAAATAACTAATGCATCGTGTTTATCAGCAAGTGCACGTACCGCTTTTAAGAACTCTGGATCGCCATTAATAATGCCGCCCTCACCTTGTAAAGGCTCAAGCATAATTGCACAGGTCTTGTCAGAAACAACGGCTTCTAATGCTGCAATGTCATTGAACGGCACATGGGTAATACTTTGTGGCTTAGGACCAAAACCATCTGAATAAGCTGCTTGACCACCTACAGTGACGGTGAAGAAAGTACGACCATGAAACGCTTTATCAAACGCAATAATTTGATCTTTTTGTGCGCCGTGGTTATCTAAAGCATAACGACGTGCTAATTTTAAAGCCGCTTCGTTTGCTTCTGCACCAGAGTTGGCAAAATAAACACGTTCAGCAAACGTAGCGTTAACTAATTTTGTGGCTAATGCCAAAGCTGGTTCGTTCGTCATCACGTTCGATAAATGCCACAGTTTCTCGCCCTGCTCTTTTAACGCTGAAACTAATGCAGGATGACAATGTCCTAAACAGTTAACGGCTATACCACCAGCAAAATCGATAAATTCATTACCGTTTTGATCCCAAACACGGCTACCTTCACCTTTAACGGGAATTACCGCTGCAGGCGCATAATTAGGCACCATGACTTCATCAAATTGGGCGCGGTTAAGATTCATTTCAACAGTCATTCCATTTCATCCTTCATTTTGTGTAAACGGCCGCAAAGCCGCTATATATCGTCGTTTTCTTTGTTATATAGTCGTGAAACGACGACTGCTTGTATACAGTATTAGTTATTATTAACGAAAATGTGATCAAAATACCAGTTATCGACAATTAACTTCTGTTAAGACGTGCCTGAAACTGAATAAAGATTGATAAAAATGACTAAACGAAGCGCTTTAATAGGGGCTTTACAGCATAAGTAGTCATAAAAAAAGTTATTTGACTGCTTTTACCGTCACAATTGGTCAATTGTGCATAATTACACACTATTAACATTGTTATATGCATTGCGCTTGGGTAGACGAAGCGAATTAAGTTAGATCTAACTTACGGTAGTTTTGCGCTTTTAGACGGATCACTTCTTGTTGACTAAATTCATAATAATCAAGCATCACTTTTCGCTCTTGTGGTGCGAGTAATTGATGTTCTTCTAATAATATTATTTTAGCAAAGCAACTTGCTTTGGCTACGATAGATGCATCAATCGATAACTCATTAAAATGATAATCTTGATCTAATTCTTTTAACACTTTGGTAATCGAGCTTTGTTCAAAATCTAGCTGTTCAAGTAATTGCCAGTTTAAGTGATGCCCATGATCAATAACTTGGTTAAAAACTTGCTGTGCAGGAAACTCTGTCGCCATCACAGCATCATAAACTTCTTTATCGCGGCTGCCACTAGCCTCTCTCAGCCAGGTGCCCCAATACTTTTCAAATAATCGTGCGCTATTAGATAAAATAACTGAGGTGCCTAATTGATACAAAAGTGCGCAGGTGTAGCTGATATGTGTAGGACGGTTATGCAATATCGCTAACGCTTGCGCAGCAATAGCGGTAATCATGCTGTATCGCCACAACTTTCGGGTTGTCCAAAGTAGATTGGCATGACCACTTGGTAGCCAATTTCTGATACAAAAATAGGGGATCAACAAGCGTAAATTTTCTAAACCGATATAATTCAATATCAATTTAATATCCGTGACCTGTACATCTGAGTTTTTGGGACGTCTGTGTGTAGATGCAGGGCTGTTTATCAAGGTAATAAGATCCCTCGTTAACCAAGGAAGGCTAGCTATAATAGGCCGGATACGATTAATATTAGGATCTTTTTCTAGTAGCAAATCAAGCAATAAAATTTGACTATCTTGTATACCTGAGCTGGCTAACAAACTGTCTAGGTTGGTTAGCTTATGTTCAACGGCATTATTAACGGTATCGACAAGTTGAGCAGAAATAGCCTTATAAATAGCTTTAGCTTCAGCCTGCTTATCTAACCTAAGCTGAATAGCTTTACGCTCGATATCTAATTTATTGGCATCTTGTTCCAGTTTTTCATTAGCATCATCCTCCATGGCGGCCGCTTTATGCTTGCCAACAATAAGGTGTTGATATAGACGCCGTTCAATTTCAATCAATTTACCAGGACGCACGCCACCCGCTGTTGATACTGTCACTCAAATAAACCTTGTAATTAATTATAGATAACATAATAAAAATTAAGGCTTCCTAAAGGAAGCCTTAATTTGATTAACCAAGGTTATTTCTTTAACTCTTGTTCAAATAGTTTATAAATTCGACGATATTCATCTAACCAGCTTGATGGCTGTTTAAAACCATGGGGTTCGACAGGATAAATTGCCGTTTCAAACATCGGTTTTTCAAGTTCAATTAAACGTTGCACTAGGCGCACGCTATCCTGGAAGAAAACGTTATCATCCAATACACCTGTCATAATCAATAACGGTTTTTGCAATCCATCAGCATGTTCAATTGGCGAACTACGCTCATAGGCAATAGGGTCGATATCCGGTGTATTGAGGATATTAGAGGTATACGGCGCATTATAATGTGCCCAATCCGTTACAGGACGTAATGCAGCTCCTGCCTGGAATAACTCTGGTTCATTAAATAATGCCATAAAGGTTAAGAAGCCACCGTATGAACCGCCATAAGTACCGACTTTAGCCGCATCAACATTGACGTTATTTGTCATCCAAGACACACCATCTTTTAAATCTTCAACTTCAGGTGTGCCCATATTACGGTAAACGGCTGTTCGCCAATCGCGACCATAACCTTTCGAACCACGAAAATCCATGTCCATCACCACATAGCCCTGTTGCGCTAACATGTTGTGGAACATAAATTCACGGAAGTATCCTGAAAAGCCATAATGGGCATTTTGCAGGTAACCTGCCCCATGATTAAAAATAACAGCTGGGTATTTGTCAGCGCCTTGTGCCTCGAAGCCTTGAGGTAAATACACTCTGGCGTAAACATCACCCGCACCATGGTTGGAAGGCACTGCAACGACTTGAGGGGCTTGCCAAGCATATGATTTGAACGCATCACTTGTGTAATCAGTTAATTGAGAAATTTTTCCGCCAATAGGCTGAAGGTACAACTCGTTAGGTTTAATGAGTGACGAAGCATCAAGTAGTAAAGATTGGCCATCTGGGCTTAACACATACGATAAAGTACCAAACCAGTTAGTCAGCTGCTGAATTTTTCCAGATTCAATTTCTACACGGTAAACGTTATAACTACCAGGATGATCGGCATTAGCCCGATACACAATATGCTTAGCGTCTGGCGATAATGTCACATCATCAACCACAAACTTACCTTGAGTCAGTGCTCGTGCTTTTTGGCCCACTGTTTTTACATATAAATGTGAATAACCCGTTTCTTCTGATAAAAAGTAAAAGCTATCAGAGTTAGGCAACCAACCATATTGATTGAAATTATAGTTAACCCATGCATCGTCATGTAAGCGATGTTCAGTTGTTAAGGATCCTTTATCTAGATCAACTGAAGCTATCCAGCGATCTTTATTGTCAACGGCTTCTATCATAACAAGCAGTTTATTTTTTGTTGGGTGCCATTGAATCGCGCTTTGGCTCCACTCCCAATCTTGCATTAATTGAATTAAACGTGGTGATTTTTTGCTTTCATATTTCTCATCCTTAGCCACTGCATTTTCTTGTTTAACGTCAGCAAGCACATCTTCATCAAAACCCGTTAGCCCTTCGATGGTAATATCTTTTTTAACATGTTCAGTTAAATCTAATAATACTAAACGTTGACCAGGAAATTTATCTTCGGCAACTCTAGATCTCGCTGGCACAGCATCAACATAGCCATCTTGCCCAAGATAATTAGGCATAATGTCGTGTTCTGCTCGCCAGGAATAATTTTTGTCAGTTAAGGCCAAAATGGCATAGCGTCCATCAGCCGACAAACTGATATCAGAAACCACTTCAGAATCACCTAAATACCAGGTCTTGGCAGCAAAGCTAGGATCGGCATCCGCTAACTGTTGTTGGTATTGTTGCTGTGCTTTGGCGTTATCATGCTGCAGTGCAACATATTCGATTAAACGATGTTGCTGCTTAGCAATATAAGAGCTTGGATCCTGGATTAGTTTAGGCTCATTTGCCATTTGGATATTAGCAATCTGTTCAATCAATCCTGATGACTGATGTAAACGAAAAATATTATTTCCCTGCCAGTAAGCTAAATCACCATTAGAAAGAAAACGCACACCGCTTATGGCAGCATTTTGTTTAGTCACTTGCTTGATTTCACCATCAGTTAAATCTTTAACAAAAAGGTTGCCCTGGTAAAGGTAGGCTTTTTTAGTGCCAGCTAAATTAAGTACCGCGTTTTTTTGATCGGCTAAATGCAGTTGATCTAAATTTAGTTTACTAGCCGTTTTTTGATCTACACCTTGTAGGTAATAATCCGCTACAGGCGCTTGGTGGGCTTGGCGTTTATAATAAACGGACTGGCTATCGTCTGACCAATAAGCATCTTGGGCAAAAATGCCCATCCAATCTGGGTTAGCCATGATTTGGTTTAACGTTAATGGCTGTTCGGCTTTTGGTGGCTGCTCTAAGGGTACTTGAACAAATAAGTTATTGCTCAGGGTATTAGTTTGAGCAGGGGCTTGTGCTGTAGCGCTGCATCCACTGACAAGTGCCAGTGTTAACGCACTAAAAGCAAAACGACGAATGAAAGGCGAAGTGATCGCAAAACCAGACATAATTATCCCTATAATGAAGATGTTATTATTTTAGGGATACTTTATAGCACAATTGTATACGATATTTCGCGCAGATTTATGGGGAAAGTTGTAACAGAATGACTTTATAAATCGCATTATAAAACCACTTTTACATCATTGGCGAAGAAAATTAGCCAACAATTCATGACCCTGTTCGGTCAATATTGCCTCAGGGTGAAATTGCACACTGTAAAGCGGCATATTAAGATGGCTCATACCCATTATCTCACGGCCATGAATGGGGTCGTCGAACCAGGCATCAAGGACAAAACCTTCAGGCAATACATCAACAAGTAATGAATGATAACGAGCAACGGTTAACGGCTGATTTAACCCTTGAAATAAACCTTTACCAGTATGCTTTATGGCACTGGTTTTTCCATGCATAACCCGCTTTGCGCGTACCACATTAGCACCGAAAACCTGCGCGATAACTTGATGGCCTAAACACACCCCAAGAATAGGTAACTTGCCGGCAAAATGGCGAACAACATCAAGTGAAACTCCAGCCTCATTAGGGGAACAGGGGCCGGGTGATATCACAATGTGCGTCGGTGATATACTCTCTATATCAGCAAGAGTAATTTCGTCATTTCGCTTAACCACTATATCTTCACCTAGTGCTTGAAGATATTGCACTAAATTAAAGGTAAAAGAATCGTAATTATCTATCATTAGCAACATGTAACTGTCCAACTAAGTGGATATAACACCATTAAAAAAACCAGCCAAAGGGCTGGTTTTTAGTAGACCTTATGTTGTTATTTTACAACAGTGAGGTGGCTTTTACGCTTAGGTTTGTCATCAGTTTTTTCTGGTACTGATTTATCTATCGTAGTATCAACAGAAGCTAAACCTGGTGATGTCACTTTAGTCTCATCATCAATAATATAAGCATCTTCTATATCAAATACGGTACCAGAACCATTTTCACGCGCGTAGATAGCAATAATAGATGCCATAGGCAAGTAAACTTGCTGAGGTACGCCGCCAAAACGGGCACTGAATTCAACTGCGTCATTATTCATTTGTAAATTAACTACAGCACCTGTGGCGATATTTAATACAATTTGTCCATCTTTAACAAATTGCTGAGGTACTTGAGTATCTTTTACAAATGCATCAACCACAACATGCGGCGTAAAGTGGTTATCCATCAACCACTCATAATAAGCCCGCAATAAATAAGGACGGTTTGGAGTAATGCTTTTCATTACATACCCATGCGCATTTCGCGCTCAGCCTCTGTTAATGATGCTTTAAATGATTCACGCTCAAAAATACGTGTCATATAAGCATTAATCTCTTTGGCAGTACGAGGATCTAAATTGATACCTAATACAGGCAGACGCCACAATAGTGGGCCTAAATAACAGTCAGCTAAACCAAAGTCTTCGTTCATGAAGTAAGGCATTTCAGCAAATACTGGTGCCAAAGCAACTAAACTTTCAGTTAACTCTTTACGAGCAGCATCAGCTTTATCACCATTGCGAATACGATCAACAAGTACGTACCAATCGGTATCGATGCGATGCATCATCAAGCGGCTTTGACCGCGTGATACAGGGTAAACAGGCATAAGTGGTGGATGCGGGAAACGCTCGTCCAAATATTCCATGATGATACGAGATTCATATAACACTAATTCGCGGTCAACTAACGTTGGCACAGAGTTATATGGATTTACTTCAAGTAAATCTTCTGGCATTTCACTTGGGTCTACCTGTAAAACATCAACGGTAACCCCTTTCTCAGCCAATACGATACGCACTTGATGGCTATATAAATCATCGGCACCTGAAAACAGTGTCATGATAGAGCGTTTGTTGGCAGCTACAGCCATTTATACTCTCCAGAAATCTAAAAAAACAAAACAAACGAGGGGCTAAGCCCCTCGTTTACATTACGCGGATAATACATTTTACCCGTTATTTGATGCTAGTGCACATCTTTCCAGTATTCTTTCTTCAACAAGTAAGCAATGATGAAGAAAATAAACAGGAATCCGAGTACCCACCAACCTAATGCTTCACGCTCTAACTTAACAGGGTCGCCTGAATAAACGAGGAAACCGGTTAAGTCACGTACAGCTTGGTCGTACTCTTCAGCAGACATTGAGCCACCTGTAGTCACTAGATTGCCATGTTCATCTTTTACACTAAGACCTTGAAGATCTTGTAAAACATGTGGCATACCGACTAGTGGAAATACTGTGTTATTAACACCAAATGGACGGCTTTCATCAGCGTAGAAACCTTTTAGGTAAGTGTAAACCCAATCGGCACCACGTACGCGAGCAACTAAGGTTAAGTCTGGTGGCGCTGCACCGAACCATTTAGCTGCATCAACCGTAGGAATGGCGTTTTCCATTAATTCACCCATTTTAGCATCGGTGAACATGTACTTGTTACGCATATCGTCTGTTGAAATACCTAAATCGGTAGCAACACGGTCATAACGTTGGTACTGAGTACTGTGACAACCAGAACAATAATGTTGGAATAAATCCAAACCACGCTCTAGTGATGCTTTGTCATGCAGGTCAACGTTAGCACTTTCTAAATCAACTTCATGTCCACCTGCTGCCATTGCGAGCGATGGCAACAATGTAACTAATGCTATTAATAACTTTTTCATTAGTGAGTCACCCTCGTAGGTACTGGCTTTGTTTTCTCATTCTTACTATAGACCCACAGGGCTACGAAGAAACCAAAGTAAGTGAAAGTGAATATACGTGCCGCAATAGTTAGCTCAGGAGTTGCAGGAACCACACCTAAATAACCTAAGATAATGAACGACACAGTAAATTGTGCAATGTTGATCTTGTGAATCAAGCTACGGTAGCGAATAGACTTAACTCTACAACGGTCAATCCAAGGCAGAATAAATAATACTGCAATAGACAGTCCCATAGCGACAACACCCAATAACTTATCAGGAACTGCACGTAAAATGGCATAGAATGGTGTGAAGTACCAAACAGGTGCTATATGAGCAGGAGTTTTCATTGGATTAGCCGCTTCAAAGTTTGGCTTTTCAAGGAAGTAACCGCCGCCTTCAGGCATGAAGAACAACACATAACAGAACACGATTAAGAAACCAGCTACACCCATAATATCTTTTACAGTGTAGTAAGGGTGGAATGGAATACCATCAATAGGCCATCCGTTCTCATCTTTGTTCTTTTTAATTTCAACGCCATCAGGGTTATTTGAGCCGACCTCATGTAATGCGATTAAGTGTAAGAACACTAATACAACTAATACAAGTGGAAGCGCAATAACGTGTAACGCGAAGAAACGGTTTAGTGTTGCACCCGAAATAACATAATCGCCACGGATCCAAAGTGTTAGGTCATCACCAATAAAGGGAATAGCACCAAACAATGAAATAATTACCTGCGCACCCCAGTAAGACATTTGTCCCCAAGGTAATAAGTAACCCATGAATGCTTCAGCCATCAGCACAAGGAAAATCAACATACCAAACAGCCACAATAGCTCTCTTGGCTTTTGATAAGAACCGTAGATTAATCCGCGGAACATGTGCATATAGATAACAAAGAAGAACGCCGATGCACCAGTAGAGTGCATATAACGTAACAACCAACCGTACTCAACATCACGCATGATGTATTCAACTGAAGCAAAAGCACCTTCAGCTGTTGGTACGTAATTCATCGTTAACCAAATACCCGTCAGCAGCTGGTTAACTAGAACTAATAATGCTAATGAACCAAAAAAGTACCAAAAGTTAAAGTTCTTTGGTGTCGCATACTGCCCTATATGACGGTTATAGGTAGCCGTCATTGGAATGCGCGCATCGATCCAATCAATAATGTTCTTAACCATTACGCAGCTCCCGTATCTTCACCGATAATTACGTTGGCATCATCGATATATTTATGCGGCGGGACTACGAGGTTCAATGGAGCAGGAACACCCGAAAACACGCGACCAGCCATGTCAAATTTAGAACCATGACACGGACAAAAGAAACCAGATGTGACACCCTCAACCTGCTCACCAAATGAATCAGGCAAATAAGTTGGAGAACATCCTAAATGGGTACAAATACCAACGGCAATAAAGAATTCAGGCTTGATAGAACGTGCAGGGTTAGTTGCATATTCTGGCTGCTGCATTTCTTCAGATGCTGGGTCACGTAGTTGGCTGTCTAATGTTTGAAGAGTATTTAGTACAGCTTCTGTACGACGAACTACCCAAACCGGTTTTCCGCGCCATTCGACACGAATTAACTGACCTGGCTCTACTTTACTAATATTTACTTCGACCGGCGCACCTGCAGCTTTCGCTTTGGCACTCGGATTCCATGACTTGATGAAAGGAACCGCTACAGCAACGGCTCCTGCACCACCAACTACGGCGGTTGCGGCTGTCAGGAATCTGCGACGTCCGGTATCGACTGGCGCATTGCTCATCCACTTATCTCCCAGAGGGTGTTGGAATTTTTATATTTCAATAGTTTAACCTCTAAAAAAGGTAGTGTTAAACTATCATAGTTTGAGGCAGGGCTCATTATAGCGAAAAATTAGAAGCAGATCATAGAGAAAACACACAACTAAATTGCGGATTAAGCCACTTTGGCTTAAAAATATTATTTTTTCTGCTTTGAAGATGTTGTTTTCGTATTAATAAAGCAACATAAAAACAAGCTAACACACTGGTTTAAATAACTAAATAATCAACAAAGATTAACTAATTTAGACAAAGGTAGCGAGATGAAAAAAATAATTATTTTTATATGAAACGATCAATAACTCTACCGAACTTCAGACACAAAAAAGCCCGATATTCATCGGGCTTTTACTCGCAAACTAACAAGTTAGCTTTATTTTCCGTCCATCGACTTCATGTACTTGAAAAAATCACTTTCAGGTTCTAACACCATAATATCTGAATTACCGGAAAAACTTTCTTTGTAAGCTTCTAAGCTACGTAAAAAGCCGTAAAACTCAGCATCTTTGTTATAAGCATCAGCGTAAATCTTAGCCGCTAGCGCATCACCTTCACCACGAATGGTTAATGCATTACGTTCAGCGCCTGCGACCTTAACTGTCACACCGGCATCGGTCGTTGCACGGATGATTTCAGCTTGCTCTTTACCTTGAGCACGATGCTCTTTTGCCACAGCTTGACGCTCGGCACGCATACGTTGGTAAATACTATTACTCACGTTAGCAGGTAAATTGATTTGCTTAACACGCACATCAACAACCTCAATGCCTAAGTTTGCTGCACTTTCAGAAGCATTTGTTAATGCATCAATTTGCAGTTCATCGCGCTTACCAGAGACAATTTCTTTAATTGTACGGCGACCAAACTCAGTACGTAAATCATTACTGATTTTTGCTTGTAATAGCTTTTCCGCGTTGGCTTTAATACCTGCGTTTGTTGAAAGATAATACTTTTCAAAATCACTAATACGCCATTTAACGTATGAATCAACCATTAGATCTTTCTTTTCAGAAGTCACAAAACGATCAGCTGCGCCATCTAGAGTTTGAATGCGAGCATCCATATACCTAGGTTTATCAATAACAGGCCACTTAAAGTGTAACCCTGGAATGAAGACACGCGTAACGTCTACGCCGTCGATATTGTCTTTAACAACTTTACCAAAACGAGAAACTATCGCACGTTCGCCTTCATTGACAACCATGACAGATGAAAAACCAAGACCTAAGATAACAACAAGAAGAATTAAACCTAATCTACCCATGAGTTACCCCCTCCCTTGACGAGTGCGATCTTCACGAGACAAGCGTCCATCTGTAGTAGTACTTGTCATCGGGATATTGGCACTACCTGATACTGAATTAATATGACGCTCAACTTCTGGCTCAGCGGCTTTACCGTCAGCTTTACTGTTGTTCATCAACTTATCTAATGGCAAATACATTAGATTACCGTTGTTTTTAGCATCAATTAATACTTTGTTGGTACCAGACATCACTTCTTGCATTGCGTCTAAATACAAACGCGTACGAGTTACACTTGGTGAAGCTTTATATTCAGGTAATAACTTCTCAAATCGAGCGACTTTACCTTCAGCTTCAAGAACAACACGTTGTTTGTAAGCACTAGCTTGCTGTGACATACGTTCAACTTGACCTCGAGCTTTTGGCTCAATCTCACGAGAATAAGCTTCTGCTTCACGGATAAAGCGTTGCTCATCTTCCTGCGCAGAAATTGCATCATCAAATGCATCTTTCACTTCTTCAGGCGGACGTGCTGGTAAAAAGTTAACGTCACGAATTTCTAAGCCTATTTTATAAGGTTCAATAATTCGCTCTAACTCTTTCCAGGTATCACGACGAATTGCGTCACGCCCAGTGGTTAAAATGTCATCCATACGGTTGTGACCAATGACATAACGCAGCGCGCTGTCGGTGGCTTCACGCAAACTTGCGTTGGCATCAACAGCACTGAACAAGTATTCATATGCATCTGACACGCTATATTGAACCACAAGCTCAACTTTCACGACGTTTTCATCAGATGTCAGCATACTGCCCGATGCAGGAACCGAACGGAACGTTTCCACATCAACGGTTGTGACTTCATCAATAAAGGTTGCCTTCCAGTGTAAACCAGAGCTCACTTCACCAATGTGTTGACCGAAACGGAGTAATACACCACGCTCAGCTTCTTTAACTGTGTATAGGCCAGACAATGCCCAAATAATCAGAGCAATCAAGGCAAACACAATCAATATAGATGAGTTAAATGGCTGGCCTGGAGCGCTATTACCGCCCTTGCCACCAAAACGTTTTGATAAGTTACGAAATACTTCGTCTAGATCTGGTGGTCCTTTATCGTTACCACCCTTATTTCCCCAAGGGTCTTTACTTCCCTTGTTACCGGGCTCATTCCAAGCCATTTAGCACTCCATAATTGGATGAAATAAATGAGATTAACAAGAAACGTCTACTTCTGAAGCATCAAAAATAAATGTCTCTAATTCCCCCTGACTCTGTTTCAGTAATCGGCGCCAATCGGCTTCCGACACGCGAACAGATAAAATACAGTTCCCCAGATCGTCATACTCTTTCTGCTGTATTGCATCCAGTCGATAAAACTGGCCAAGATAATGTCCAGCAGAAGCTGGTATTTTCAAAGTCTGCTCATAAATCACTGTCCCGATCAACTCGGTAATAGCCTGTAAAAGCAGATCAAATCCAATCTGTTTTTGTGCAGATACCCAAACGCGCTCAGGTTTGCCTTCATCGTCATAATCTATACGAGGGGCAAAGTCCTCAAGTAAATCGATCTTATTGCATACGACTAATTGTGTGATTTCATCAGCTTCAATTTCCTCAAGTACGCTTTGTACCTGATCGAAATTTTCAGTCATATTGTCATCAGCACAATCCACTATATGTAATAGTAAATCTGCCTGGCGTGTTTCCTGCAGGGTGGCTTTAAAAGCCGCCACTAGGTCATGGGGTAAATGACGAATAAATCCAACGGTATCAGCTAATATCACTGAACCATCTGGTAAATCTAATTTACGTAGTGTTGGATCAAGTGTCGCAAACAATTGATCTGCTGCATAAACATCAGATAATGTTAACGAATTAAACAATGTCGACTTACCGGCATTGGTATAACCCACTAATGCAACGGTAGCCATATCACTACGTTTGCGAGCTCGACGACTTTGCTCACGTTGTTTATCTACTTTATCTAGGCGTTTATTAATATTCTTAATTCGGCCTCGCAGTAAACGTCTATCGGTTTCAAGCTGAGTTTCCCCAGGCCCGCGCATACCGATGCCGCCTTTTTGTCGCTCAAGGTGAGTCCAACCTCGGATCAGGCGCGTTGACATGTGGCGCAGTTGCGCTAGCTCCACCTGCATCTTACCTTCGTGAGTTCGGGCACGTTGAGCAAAAATATCTAATATTAATGTAGTACGATCTAACACTCGACACTGGCAAACCACTTCGAGGTTACGCTCTTGAGCTGGGCTCAATGCATGATTAAAAATCACTACATTAGCTTCTGTTGCAGCTACCATCGCTGCTAACTCTTCTGCCTTACCTGAACCGATGAAAAACTTTCGGTCTGGCGAACGACGATTGCCTGTTATTACCCCTACCGAGCGTGCACCTGCAGACTCAACTAATAGTTGTAACTCCAATAAATCTTCACGACGTTCTTCGTCAGAAAATTCGATATGAACAAGTACAGCTGTTTCTCCAGCTTCATAACGATCAAACAAGAAGCAGTATCCTTTTTAAGTTATTTATTCCGCATCATCCTCATCAGAAGCATTAGTGCCTTGATGACTTGTCACATTAAATGGACGGGCTGGAACGACTGTCGAAATGGCATGTTTATACACCATTTGACTCACTGTGTTTTTCAACAAGATCACGAATTGGTCGAAAGACTCAACCTGTCCCTGAAGCTTAATACCGTTTACTAAGTAGATCGAAACGGGTACACGCTCACGACGAAGAGCGTTTAAAAATGGGTCTTGTAAAGATTGCCCCTTAGCCATTTTGTAATTTCCTTTTTCTTTTTAAAATATGTAATTCAAGTTTTATTCTTTAGTTTGAGTATTATACAGTAACAGCTAATTAGCTAGCAGCATTGTCGCATAAGTGTAACTAAATTCATTTCATCGCCACTTTCAAGCCATTGTAAATCAGGCCAACTTCTCAACCATGTTAATTGACGTTTGGCTAATTGCCTAGTGGCAGCGGTAGCTTTTTCGACCATAGTCGCATGATCAACCTCATTATCAAGGTACTCCCAGCACTGCCTATAACCGACACAACGCATAGATGGCATATCTAAATGCAAGTCGCCACGGGACTTTAATCGCGCGACTTCATCTATAAAACCTTGGTCTAACATAAGCAGAAAACGCTTGGCAATCAACTCATGCAATACTTTCCTGTCTGTTGGCGCAATCGCAAACTGGATTACATCATACGGTAGATCATCTGACTTAATCTGAGTTAACTCTGTCATAGTCTTACCCGTTATGCGAAAAACTTCTAATGCTCGCGACAATCTTTGTGGATCATTAGGATGAATTCGCTCACCTGAAACTGGGTCAATTTCACACAGTTGTCGATGTAATGTTTCCCAACCTAAGCTTTCGGCCTCAGCTAAAATTTGTGTTCGTATCGTCTCATCTGCTGCGGGTAAAGGCGATAAACCTTCTAATAATGCTTTGAAATACATCATAGTACCGCCGACTAATAAAGGCGTTTTACCACGGGCAACAATTTGCTCAATCTGTTCTAGTGCATCACGACGAAAATCAGCCGCAGAATAACTCTCACTAGGGTCTAAAATATCAATCAAACGATGCGGTGCCTGCGCCAACTCTTCAGCTGTTGGCTTTGCGGTACCAATATCCATTTGACGATAAATCAACGCTGAATCGACTGAAATTAACTCACAGTTATGCTGCTGAGCCATTTGAATGGCCAATGCAGTCTTTCCTGAAGCTGTGGGCCCCATCAAAAAGATGATTTTTGGCCGTTCGACTTTATTCACGCGTTATCTTTAATCCATGCTTGCCAAGGTAATGCTTTGGCATTGGCTAATATTGTTTGCTGAGTTGCCTCTGTAAGTAGACAAAACTTTTGCCAAATAGTTTGCGGGGCAATAAACTTATCGTTTGATTGCTGTGCAATCCAAAGCGCTAATGCTTCATTATTTGGCTTTACTGCTGCCATCCATTGTAATAGCTCTGGTATCACAGTAGCTAACTGGCTATCTCTCAAATATGGGGGCACTTTTTTAATAATCAACTGCCCGTAGCGAATTGTTAACTCAATACCGAGTTGACGCAAAAAAGGTTCACCCTGTTCAAGTATTAATTGCCAGTCAGGATCGGCTTTTATCGATACAGGCATTAGTAGCGGCTGGCCGATTAACCCTGTCGCTAATTTGTGCAAAATTTCCTGTTGAACAACGGTTTTTTGCACTTCAATAATTGGCATTAATTTTAATTCACTTTCAGACACTATGACCCAAAATTGGTTATTTAACACATTCGGCATAGGTTTTACTGTTGAAGTATTTGGCAACATACCGGCAGAATAGTGACTAGTATCTGTATTTTGGCTAACGTCATCGGATACTTGTAGAAGTTGTCCATAACTCTCAATCGTTGTTTGACTGATATGTTTATTAGGTAATTGTGTGTATGGCTTAGATGTTGAGGCTTCCCCACTAGTATTAACATCATAACGCGGCTTACTGTTAGATGAGTTTCCGCCAAATGATTGGCTTGCTTGCCCAGGTACACGCATGCTACCGAATTGACTGATACTATTGGGACGGCTAGGCTGCTCGCTTGTAAAGTGCCTGTCGGATAAGTCTGTTCCTACTGACTCTGAGAGTGAGAAGTGCTCAGCTGTAGACTCATTCTGCGGATAAGTATTGGAGTTAGAATGATCTTCTCCTGATGGGTCCCGCGTAGGGATCAAATCACGTATTTGTATTAAAGCAGACTGCAAAGCTTGTAATATAAAATCATGTACATAACGTGATTGATGAAACCTTACTTCATGTTTTGCAGGATGAACATTTACATCAACTTGATGTGGGTCTAAATCGAGCATCAATACATATCCAGGTTGATGTTCCACACCTTGCTCTGCAAATGCTTGTTTTACAGCATGATTTACTAAACGATCGCGCACTAAACGACCATTAACATAAAAATAGCTACTATCACTAATGACATTATCAAACGGCGACTGTAAATAACCTTGTAATGATAAGCCTGCATGCTCACATGACACAGTTAGCGCGTTTTCAGCAAATTGACGGCCACATATCTGACCCAAGCGTTGTTGGTGCTGTATTTCGGTGTTAGCGGGACGATATTGACGAACTAACTTGCCATTATGGGTCAAGGTAAAATGAATATCACATCGAGCTATGGCAATACGCTTTAACCATTCATCAATATGGGTAAACTCTGTTTTATCACTTTTTAAAAAACGTCTTCTGGCTGGGGTGTTAAAAAACAAGTCGACAACATCAATCGTCGAACCTTGAGGGTGCGCCGCCGGCGTCACTTTAACATCCATTTGTGAGCCTTCAGCAAAGGCCTGCCAAGCTTCAGTTTGTTCTGCGGTTTTTGAGGTTAACGTCAAGCGTGCAACTGAGCTAATACTCGCCAGTGCTTCACCGCGAAAACCAAAACTCATGATGGCTTCTAAATCATCTAATGTGTGCACTTTAGAAGTGGCATGACGCGACAAGGCTAATGCAAGTTCAGCTTGGGGAATACCGCACCCATTATCACGGATACGAATCAGCTTACTGCCGCCTTTATCGATTTCTATATCAACCCTTGTCGCCCCTGCATCTAGACTATTCTCGACCAGTTCTTTTACTACCGAAGCTGGACGCTCAACCACTTCACCAGCGGCGATTTGGTTTGCAAGTTGAGGGGGAAGGAGTTGGATAGCCATCATTATGCTCTTGGGATCACCAAGTGTTGGCCGATACGCACAACATCTGACCTTAAATTATTTGCCTTTTTAAGATTATTAACACTCACACCATAGCGTTTCGCGATAACCGACAAAGACTCACCGGATTGAACTTTATGCTTAGTATTGGCACTCTGAGACAGTAATGTGCCTGAAGGTGGATTGGTTTCAAAATATCGCACGACACCTTTATGAATCGCATTAGCCAGCTTTTGTTGGTGATTATAATTAACGAGTAGTTTCTCTTCACCTGGGTTTGAGATAAACCCCGTCTCAATCAAAATAGACGGAATATCCGCCGCTTTTAATACCGCCAAACTCGCCGCTTCTGGCTCTTTTTTATGAAGGTGAGTAACGCTACCAAGATCACGCAAAATATCTTTGGCAATATCATTACCCATTACCATCGAATTATTTTTCTGCATGTCGATAAGCGTTTGCACTAAATATTTTTCAACATCAGAATTTTGAATAATATCACCCACACCACCTAGCAACTCTGAATGCTTTTCTGTTTGCTCAAGTAATCGACCTAATTCACTGTCAGCTCGGCGCATCGATAACACCCACGCAGATGCTCCTCTAGGCTGAGGCGATGTAAATGCGTCAGCATGAATAGATAATAATAAATCCGCTTTACTGCGGCGTGCTAACTCTGAGCGACGGTTTAAGTCAACGAAGTAATCTCCGGTACGCGTCATCACAGCTTGCATACCAGGAGTCGCATTAATTTTATCCGCAAGGCGTTTTGAAATATCTAGTACAACGCGCTTTTCATAAATACCTGTAGGACCAATAGAGCCAGGGTCTTCACCACCGTGCCCAGCATCAATCGCAATAACGATATTACGGTTCGTACCCGAAGAGTGGGTAGTAACTTTAGCTCTTGTTTCTGCGCTAAAGGAATCATCTAAATCCACCACCAAACGATTACCGTAGGGAGCTGTTGGCGATAGCGTAAACAAGTTAGATTTTATTGGTTTATTGAGGTCTAAAACTAGCCGTAAAATACCTTTTCCAGGTGATTGACTCACCCTAATACGTTTAATTAATTTACTATTATTGCTTAATCTGTCTAATTGGACTTTATTGCTGGCATTTTTAATATCCACAACTAGGCGTTCAGGATTGGTTAGCGTAAACGATTCATATTGAGGCGCTTGCGATAAGTCAAATACCACACGAGTTGATTCTGGTGCTGCCCAAATGCGCACACTATCGAGCTCATTAGCACTGTGTGCTGTAAACGAGGTACTTATTATTACCCAGCAGGTAAGATGAAGAATGGCTTTATGTAGAGTCATTATTATTTTAATTTTTTCAAAATTGTTTGCCCAGAAGCAGACAAAGCGTTAATTTCAATTTCTCGTTGATTATTTTTATAGCGTAAATGCAAATGAAGATCGGCATCAGGCAACATACCCTGCCCATGCTCAGGCCACTCAACCAAACAAATACTGGTTTTATTAAAATAATCACGAATTCCCATAAATTCGAGCTCTTCAGGGTCAGCGACACGATATAAGTCAAAATGAAATACATCAAAGCCATCAAACTCATAGGGCTCAACTAAGGTATACGTTGGACTTTTAACCGCACCTTTATGACCTAAAGATTGAATAATTCCGCGGCTCAAGGTAGTTTTACCTGCGCCTAAGTCTCCAGTTAAAAAAATCGTTAATGGCGGCATTAGTCCTTGAGCAATAAATTGTCCAATTGCCACTGTAGCTTGTTCATTTTCAAGATTTTTAACAATAGAAGTCATATCAAACAGCCAAAAGCATTATAAAAGAGGTTCAAAGCCACAATATACCAGAGTTCTATATTTATCTCCTACAGCTGCATGTGGCTTTTTTCAACAAATAAAAATGCCAGCAATATCATTGCTGGCATTTTTGAGTCAATCAAAAGTTAAATGTTGGTTAAAGCCTAAATATCATCCATACGAAGTACACTGTGTACTAAACGCTTCTGCTGTGTTTTCGCAACACGGATCACATCAAGCAGTGCACTTTTCGCATCATTGCAAGAGGTTAATTCTGCAGTCTTTTCAAGAAACTCAATTAATCGATTTTCAAGATCAAGATGCAACTCTAACACTTGCTCTTCATCCATATTGGCTGGTAAAACAGCGTCATCACAACGCTTGATAAAATCCTCAAAAACAACATCTTGATACCAGGTATCAAGAATTTTAGCTGGCGCATCTTCAATATAGCTCTCTAGCGTATCGTGGATATGCTTCTCATGCTGCTGAAAGTATTCCAACATTAACTTCACGCGAGAAGAGTCTGCGTTACGGTGTAATCGTTTGTACAACTTGCCCATATTTAATCGACATTTGGCAACATACTCAAGTAATTCACTTAATTGTTGAATACGCATATATCACTACCTCACTTTACAGCCTGAGATTATCAGGGATAACTTAATTAACTTCATTATTAGAAATTTCACTTAACAAGTATTTGAGCAAAGTCATATTTTTGATTGTTTGATGTTTTTATATTAGGGATTAATGAAGAAATGCGTGCTGGATCACTTAACGGAATTGAGGAAGATTTTAGGAGTATTGATGTCTTACTCAACATGGGGGTGATTGGGATATCTATGGGCCCCATCGATCGTGGATACTGTTTTTGGCGATATCAAAATTTATCGATATCAAAAATAAGGCATAATTTATAATAGGGGCTAGTATATATTTGGAACTCAGCGCTGTAAAAAAGCGCTTATATTAACCGTTGAAAATGTCTATATTCAACATTCAAAGCATGTCGAAGTTCACTTCAGGTAAACACTTGAATCCAGGTTGCGCAAACAGGTAGCCTTGCATTAGTTTAACACCCGCCTCTTTAAGAAACAGATATTCTTCCTTCGTTTCAATACCTTCAGCTAAAGGCGTAATGTTTAGTTCAGTAAGTAAATTTAAAGTATTTGTCACAATTGACTGACGCACTTTATCTTTGTCTATATTTCGAATTAATGCCATATCTAGTTTTACAATATCAGTCTGAAAATCTGCCAATAAATTAAGGCCTGAGTAGCCAGAGCCAAAATCATCTGTGGCAGTTTTAAAGCCAAGCTTTTGGTAGTATTCAACAATTTCCTTTAAATGTTTGCTGTCTTCCACTTTTTCAATTTCTGTGAATTCGAACATAATGTTTACTGTTGGAAAATTATACTTTTTAGCGGCGTCTAAGGTCGTTCGAATGCAGCGCTCTGGGTTATAAATCGCATTAGGTAAAAAGTTGATGCTTAGCATCGAGCTTATGTTTAACTCCGACGCTAAAGCGATCGCTTTAATACGACAAAGCTGATCGAAAACATACCGATTGTCAGCAGTAACCTGAGACAATATGTCATATGCGGACTCATTATTAATCCCTCTAACTAATGCTTCGTAGCCATAAATACTTTGTGTGCTACAGTCAATAATAGGTTGAAAGGCCATAGTAAAATCAAAGTCTAAATTATTTTCCTTTGCACAATTAGTACATAGCGATCGCTCAGTGTTGATCGACTCTATATTCATTAGACAACCTTTTTAGTTTTTGAGTTAGTTTAAGATTAGTATGCCATGAAAACATACGCAATATTTGCATAAATAGAATACACACATTCAATCGTTCCTATGAGTAGCATTATTATATTTATTTGACTAGGCCTTTAACAGGAGTTGGACAGAAGAGTTGGCTCCTTCTTGTGTTTATTGGAAGTTATTCGTATATACGGCTACTTTTTATAGCCCGAGTAATGTGAAAAGATACGTGCGCTCTCACTTAGTCAACTGAGCTAATATCGCATTTCAAATTAGGTATTTAAACTGAGAAAGTGATTTTGCAGCGACCATCTCTTCATTAAGAGTGGTTCGAACTGATGACCTATACCTTGGCAAACAAAAAGGTATCGCAATTTTTAAAATCGCAACTGAGCTAATTTTTATTGCTATTTTAATGATGTAAAGTGAGAAAGTTTTTAAGGAGGTATGTGATTTTGGAGCGACCCTCTCTTCATAAGGAGTGGTTCGAACTGATGACCTATACCTTGGCAAACAAAAAGGTATCGCAATTTTTAAAATCGCAACTGAGCTAATTTTTATTAGCTATTTTGATGATGTAAAGTGGGAAAGTTTTTAAGGAGGTATGTGATTTTGGAGCGACATATCAGGTTCGAACTGATGACCTATACCTTGGCAAGGTATCGCTCTACCAACTGAGCTAATGTCGCATATCAAAAATCATTTTGTAAATTTAGATTTTGGAGCGACATATCAGGTTCGAACTGATGACCTATACCTTGGCAAGGTATCGCTCTACCAACTGAGCTAATGTCGCATATCAAAAATCATTTTGTAAATTCAGATTTTGGAGCGACATATCAGGTTCGAACTGATGACCTATACCTTGGCAAGGTATCGCTCTACCAACTGAGCTAATGTCGCTTACTATTTGCTTCATTTGTAACAGTCAGCAAGGTATCGTCTTTCTACCTGAACCAACTGAGCTAATGTCGCTTAATTTCAAATTCCTACTTTCTATGACTCAGAGCTTAACACTCTGTAGAAAGTTGAGGCCGCATTATAGGTAATATTTAATATGCTGCAACCCCTTTTTGCACTCTTTTTGCAAAAACTGAATCGTTTGGTTAAATTTTAAATACCTGACCACGATAATACTGCAATTCAGCAATAGATTCTTTGATGTCTTCTAATGCCTGATGAGTATTCTTTTTTGTAAACCCATTCATAGTTTCAGGGCTCCAACGACGGACTAATTCTTTAATGGTGCTGACATCGACATTGCGGTAATGGAAATAGTCTTCAAGCTCTAACATATACTTGTTCAAAAAACGGCGATCTTGACCAATACTATTACCGCACATAGGTGATGCGCCCTTAGGTACATAGTGAGATAAAAACTCAATCGTTTGATCAATAGCATCTTGCTCACTGTGTTTACTGGCTTTAACCCGATCAATTAGACCTGACTCACCATGATGTTTTTGATTCCAATCATCCATTCCCGCTAGCACTTCATCGGTTTGATATATGGCTAAAACAGGTCCTTGGGCAATGATATTTAAATCTTGATCCGTCACTAACGTAGCAATTTCAATAATTCTATCGACTTCAGGCTCAAGCCCTGTCATTTCAAGATCAACCCAAATCAAATTTTTCGCATCTGCAGCCATATCGTTCGCCTTATTCTATCTATTGCCCTAATTTCAGGCATTTTTATTTCATTGCGTGTATCATAATCCTTTTAAGACACAAAAAAATACCTTTAATTGATGAAGATCTCTCTGTGAGTAAAAAGAAACCCCTAAGCCAAGGCCAATTAAGGCGCATGCGTGCAAATCAATCAAAACGATTAAATCGCACCGATTCAGCCAGCGACAGTGCTGATATTCAAGATCATTTATTAACACCTGAACAAGCCGGTGTGGTGATATCTCGTTTCGGTCAACATGCTGATATTGAAACCCAAGACGGCATTATAACCCGCTGCAATATTCGCCGCGCGGTCACCAGTTTAGTTACAGGTGACAAGGTTATTGTACGTTTAGCCACTGAAGTGCAATCAAACGCCAACATTGGCGGCATTGTGGAGGCTGTTCATCCGCGAAAATCATCTCTTACACGCCCTGATTTATATGATGGCGTGAAAATTATTGCCGCCAATATTGATCAAATTCTTATTGTGTCATCGGTATTACCTAGTTTCACTACCCAAATTATTGATCGCTATCTGGTGGCCTGTGAAGACACTGATATTGCACCGGTTATTGTGCTAAACAAAATCGATTTATTGAATGATGAAAACCGCCCTGAGATTGAACAAGCCTTAGCCCGCTATCGCGACATTGGTTACCAAGTGTATCAACTGAGTAGCCATACCGGTGAAGGCATTGCAGATCTTAAAGACTTACTAAAAGATAAAGTCAGTGTGTTTGCAGGACAATCTGGCGTCGGTAAATCATCGGTCATTAATGCATTAATGCCTGAAGCTGACTTACTTATCGGCGATGTGTCTGGTAATTCTGGTTTAGGTCAACACACTACTACAACCGCAAAACTATTACACTTTGCCAGTGGCGGCGATTTAATCGACTCTCCGGGTGTGCGTGAGTTTGCTCTGTGGCATTTAGATGCTCAACGAGTGGGATGGTGTTTTATTGAATTTAGAGAGTTTTTAGGTACTTGTAAGTTTAGAGACTGCAAACATGGAGATGACCCGGGATGTGCGCTACAAACGGCTTTAAAAGAAGGCAAAATTACCCAAGACAGGTTTTATAACTATAACCGTATTATTGCTAGCCTTGATGAACAGAGACATGCACGACACTTTCGTGCCATTGATGATATTTCGAAATAATGAATGTCGACGTTAATTTAGCGAAACATGTTTAAGTCACTTAATTTACTAACACATATTCATCGTACAAAACTAATAAAAAAGTAAGGAAATAAAATTGGACTCATTAAAAATTGCTTTGCAATACATCATGCCAAAACATTTTTTATCACGCTTAGTCGGTAAGTTTGCAGCAGCAGAAGCTGGAGTACTGACTACCGTATTTATTAAGTGGTTCATTAATCAATACAAAATTGACATGTCAGAAGCAGCTAAAAGTGAGCCTGAAGCTTACAACACCTTTAATGCCTTTTTTACCCGTGAATTAAAACAAGGTTTACGCCCAATAAACCAAGACGCAACCATCATGGCGCACCCAGTTGATGGTGCTGTTAGCCAATGTGGCCCAATTGAATCTGGCAACATATTCCAGGCCAAGGGGCATAGTTACACTTCGCAAGCTTTACTCGGTGGTGATAAAGCCGATGCCGACCGTTTTGACGGCGGTGATTTTGCCACTATTTACCTTGCACCAAAAGATTATCACCGTATTCATATGCCGATTACCGGCACCTTGTCTAAAATGACTTATGTACCAGGCGACTTGTTTTCAGTTAACCCACTTACCGCGCAAAATGTGCCAGGGCTTTTTGCCCGCAATGAACGTGTGGTCGCTATTTTTGAAACTGAAATAGGCCCATTAGCCATGGTATTGGTTGGCGCAACGATTGTAGCTAGCATTGAAACCATTTGGGCTGGCACAGTTACACCGCCCGGTGGCAAGCAGGTCTTTAGTTGGGATTATCCAACCACAGGCCCTAAAGCGTTAACGTTAGAGAAAGGCGCTGAAATGGGCCGTTTTAAGTTAGGCAGTACTGTGGTGATGTTATTTGCTCAAGATGCCATTGATACCTTCGCTGATGGCGTAGAACCTGGCGAAGTGACTCGTTTAGGTCAAGCGTTTGCAAACATTAACCTTAAATAGCGCTCAAAAGTGACTACCGCTCAACCTCGATCTGGGTTAGTTGAAGTACATCTAGCCGTATTACTGTTTGGTGGTACGGCGCTTTTTTCTAAGCTTATTCCGCTAAGTGCGCTTAACATTACCTTTTTACGCTGTATCGTCGCAGCCTTTGTTCTAGCTTTACTGGTAAAGGCCAGCAAGCAAACCCTCAAATTACGTCATAGCAAAGATTACCTTATTGCCATTTTACTCGGTGTTCTCGTGAGTTGTCATTGGGTAACGTATTTTGCCGCAATGCAATTATCATCTGTTGCCATTGGTATGATTGCCTTCTTCACTTATCCAGTGATGACAGTGTTAGTCGAACCTTTAATCAACCGTACCCAACTTAAATGGGTCGATGTAGTTTCCGGCCTAGCCGTATTGATTGGGGTCATTTTATTAATCCCCGAACCTAATCTTGACAATGACATTACCTTAGGCATTTTAGTCGGCGTGTTGTCTGCGGCGTTATTCACCGCCCGTAACCTGCTACATAAACGTTACTTCACAGGCTACAGTGGCCCGCATGCGATGTTTTATCAAACTTTAGTTGCAGTGATGTTTTTAAGCCCATGGCAAGATGTCAGTATGGCAGATCTTAATCAGCACACTGTAGGATTGGTTATTCTGTTAGGAGTGGTATTTACCGCTGCGCCGCATGCTTTATTCACTACTGCGCTGCGGTATTTAAGTGCTAAAACGGTCGGATTAGTATCCTGTTTACAACCATTTTATGGCGCGATATTGGCATTAATCGTTTTGGGTGAACAGTTAAGCACTCAAACCTTAATCGGCGGGGCTATTATTGTGGCAACGGCATTATTTGAAACTCAACAAAGCCATAAGAAAAACAAACTTTAACCTTTCAATACTAGCCATATCTTTGTAATTGGGGCAAATTAACACCATTGTATTGTGCTTACCACCAACCAGAGAACGTACCATGCTTATATTTGCCCACCGTGGGGCCAGTGGTTATCATCCCGAAAACACTTTGATTGCAATGCAAGCAGCATTGGATTTAGGTGTAGAAGCGATAGAACTCGATGTCCATAATGTTGAAGGGCAATTGGTGGTGTTTCATGATCGTCGCTTAGAAGGTAAGTCTAACGGTCACGGTCTTATCCGCCAATCTACATTAAATCAATTAGCTAAGCTTAATGTTAAACACCAACCTATACCCACTTTATGGCAGGTGCTTGAACTGATTAAAGGCCGCTGCATCGTCAATATTGAGCTAAAAGGCGATAATACTGTACCGCCACTGCTGGTTTTATACCCTCAGGCTATTTCACTATTAGGCTTCAAACCCGAACAGCTATTAATGAGCTCATTCAATCATCCCTACCTTGCCCAAATCAAACAAGCATTACCCACGGCTTACGTGGCACCGCTATTGGGTGGGATCCCGCTCGATTTAGCCAAAATCGTCACAGATTTACAAGCATACTCTGCGCATATAGATTTGAGTTTTATCAGCCAAGCATTAATCGATGACGCCCACCAGCGTGGCGCTAAAGTGTATGTTTATACGGTGGATAACCCTGATGACATTCGTGCCTTAAAAACGATTGGCGTTGACGGAGTATTCAGTAATTACCCAGACAAGGCCAAAGCCGCACTGGCTGAACCCAATGGCAATTATGCAGGTTGGTTTGAATAGTGATCCTTATAAAATAACAACTGCTAATGAAAAAGGCCATCAAGACTAAATTGATACGCTGATCGTCAGCACCAAAAAGGACGTATTGCTTTAGACTGATATCGCACCTAAAGCGCTACAGCACAGGGATAAAAATGAGCATTATTGTTGCACTTAAAAATATCAACAAAGGTTTTAAAGACGGCGGCACATTTCATCAAGTACTTGATGACGTCAGCCTGACGTTAAGCCAAGGGCAAACAGTGGCATTAACTGGCCCTAGTGGCAGTGGTAAAAGTACTCTGCTAAACATTATCGCCGGTTTTGAAACACTAGACTCAGGTCATTTATCATTAGCATCATCACCGGATATCCTTCGCGCACAAAATCTTAATGACACGACAGACTGGCAAGATGCACACTGGAGCCTATACCGTAGACAATGTTTAGGTGTGGTATTTCAGCAATTTAATTTACTCACCCCATTGAATGTCAAAGACAATATTAGTTTTGCATTAGCGTTAAATAACCAATCTTGGAATGATTGGTGTGATGAATTATGCCAGCAGCTTGGGCTCACTGAATTACTCTCAAGGGCGGTTGAAACCTTATCCGGCGGTCAACAACAACGTGTCGCTATAGCTAGGGCATTGGCACATAAACCACAACTTTTGCTCGCTGACGAACCCACCGGAAACCTTGATGAACAGGCTGGCATGCAGGTCATGTCATTATTAACTGAACTGGCAAAGCAAGCTAATACTTGTATATTAATGGTGACCCACAGCGAACAATGCGCTCGATTTATGCAAACCCGTTGGCATTTACAGCAAGGCCATATTGTTGAAACCCATGCAACTCAAAGCCTCACGGTATAATTGCTTATGACACTTTCATTGTCCCTTATTAAGCGCTGCCTAGTGGTTTTCAGCCGCCATTATCGCCAAGCTCCTATTCAAGCCAGCGCTATTTTACTCGGTATTATGCTGGCGGTAACCTTACTGATAGGCGTTAAAGCCACTAATGAGAATGCTAAACAAAGCTATGGTGAAACAACCGAATTATTGAGCCAACGCGCCAGTTTTTACCTTACCGATAAAGATCAAACTGGGATCGATGAAGCCGCTTATTTTGCCTTACGCCAAGCTGGTATTCCGGCACTAGCAGTCATTGAAGGCATAGCAAGTGATCCACAAGGGCGATCATGGAAGGTCAATGGCAGTGACATTATGGCGGCTGTGTCAATGCAACCTCACCAAGATGGCCAGTCATCAAAGGGCAAGCAAACAACACCCGCCATTCCATTACAGCGCTTATTAGCCGGTTATCCTAGCGTAGTAATATCTGACAATCTTATCGAAAGAATCAATGCACTGACCCAAGGGCAGCTCATTTTAAATGACATTCCAGTAGAGCTTATTCCAATAGAAGCCAGTCTCGGTTTGGGTAATAGCATGTTGGCGGATATTTCTTTTGCGCAACAATTATTAGATATGCCCGGTAAGTTAAGTTATATCGCCATCTTTTTTCCGCTTGATAAATCACCATCGGTTATCGACTCGCAGCGAAATCAAATCATTGCCGCTTTAGAACAGGCTGGATTTGATAGCCGCCAGGTACTCATAGACAATCAAGATGATGGTGAATCTCTTAGTGCACTGACAGCAAGTTTTCACCTCAATTTAGATGCTATGAGCATGTTGGCATTTGTTGTCGGGTTATTTATTGCTTACAACGGCGTGCGCTACAGCCTAATGAAACGGCAAAGGCTGTTTATTCAGTTACTGCAAATGGGTATAGGTCGTCATAACTTACTCATCGCGCTGATTATTGAAATTATCTGTTTGGTGATTGTCGGCAGTATTATCGGTTTTATCATGGGACTGCAATTATCCCAGTGGTTACAACCTATGGTCGCGATGACATTAGAACAAATATATGGCGCAAAATTACTGCCCGGTTTATGGCAATGGCAATGGTTTGCACAAGGATTAGGGTTAACTTCAGTTGCCTCGCTTGGAGCATGTTGGCCATTGTTATTACAATTATCACGTATGCCCTTAGCGCAGGGGGCACAACGCCAAGCACAGTTAATACCTTATGAAAAACTGTTTAAACAACAGGCGTTAACCGCCTGTATATTATTAGCAAGTAGCGCGATACTGTTTAATTTTACCTCTCAATATAAGCACAGTTTGATATTGCTCGGTATTGTTACCATTGCCATTCCGTTATTGTTACCCATGACAATCAGCATTGGCGTGAGATTACTATTACCTTTAATGCCAAAAGGTCTATGGCAATATGTGGTAGCAGAAACAAAAGAGATTATCGCGCCATTATCATTGGCGATGATGGCTATATTGCTGGCCCTTTGCGCCAATATTTCAATGAACACCTTAGTCGGCAGTTTTGAAGTCACCTTAAAACAATGGCTAGATGCCCGACTTCATGCCGATTTATATATCCGGCCTAATCCGAATGCGCTACTGGATGTTAATGCTTTTCTGGATGCCGAGCCCAAAGTGACTGCTGTTTATAAACAATGGCAGACAGAAGCTAAATTGCAACGCGATCAATCTAACCTTAGCAACATAATTCCAATTAATCTGGTCAGTCGCGATTTTTACTCGATTAAAAACACCACTGTATTTAAATCGCCAGACAATTTAGATGAGTCATTTTGGAACGAATTTGAGCAGGGTAAAAACGTCTTCATCAGCGAGCCATTATCGATAAAATATCAACTTAATATCGGTGATAAAATCAATATTGATAAACTGAGCAAGACTACTAATACCTTATTATCAACACCCGTTGCACAGGCCAATAGCGACATGTTCACTATTGGCGGCATTTATTTTGATTATGGCAACCCCATGGGCGAGCTAATCATTTCACCCAATTTATGGCAACACTATCATTTACCGCCCAACCCCATAAGTTTGGCAGTGGATTACCAAGGCGATAATGAGCTACTTCAGCAAGCATTGATCAGTCAACAAGGACTTTCATCGGCCAGTATGTATAGTCAACAACGAATTAAAGATGAAGCCATTAAAATGTTCACCAAAACCTTCTCAATCACAGTCGTGCTTAATAGTCTGACATTGCTGGTCGCAGCCATTGGATTGTTCAGTGCTTGCATGATGCTAACTCAGGCAAGACTAGCGCCATTAGCGCGTTTGTATGCTTTGGGGGTGAGTCGCAAACAGCTCAGAATCATGGTGACATCACAAATGATGTTAATTGTATTACTAACCTGCTTACTCGCCCTGCCAATGGGGGCAATATTAGGCTACTTATTGATTAATAAAGTCACCTTGCAAGCTTTTGGTTGGACGATTGCCATGATATGGGATTGGCAAGCTTACGGCAGAGTGGTGATGATTGCGATGCTAAGCTGCTTAGTTTCAGTAGCATTGCCGCTATATTGGCAAACCCGTAAGCCGCTGATCAGCAGCTTGCAGCAGGAGACATTATAATGAGTTGCTCAAATAGCAAGTTAACAAAAATGCTGCTAACCACTTTTACGCTTATGTTACTGGGATGTCAGCCTAGTACTGAATCATCAGAAGGTACCAGTAAACCCGCTACGGGGATATCGATGGGTAAGCTTTTGGCCGCCGATGAAACCTTACTGCAATACAGCCAGGTTAGTCCCGCCAATACACTTGAATTTCCACAGGATCATCAACCCCATGAAGGTTACAGGATTGAGTGGTGGTATATTACGGCCAACTTAACCACTCAAAATGGCGAAGCCATTGGTATTCAATGGACTCAATTTCGCAGCGCATTAAGCCCACCGACTCCACCTAAGGCTCAATCTACTGATCTACATAACAATATATCACCTAAACAGTCTCCTTGGGCGACCAATCAAATGTTTATGGCCCATGCTGCGCTAACCAGTAAAAGTGAGCATTACAGCGCAGAGAAGTTCTCCCGCAGTCATCCACAGTTTGCACAGGTATCCGCCAATCCGTTTGCAATTTACTTAGATAATTGGCGTTGGCAAAGTCATAACAACAGCCCATTTCCCGCCAGCTTAAATGTTGAAAGTGAGCAGTTTAGTTACCAATTGAGTTTAGACAGCCAAAGCCCATGGCAATTACAGGGTGAACAAGGGTTTAGCATTAAAAGTGCTGACGGTAAAGTCGCCTCCCACTATTACAGCCAACCTTATATAAACGTATCAGGCACAATTAACCGTAACGGTAAAACTGACATAGTCAGCGGCCAAGCCTGGTTAGACAGAGAGTGGAGCTCACAGCTGTTAACCGATAGTCAGCAAGGTTGGGATTGGTTTTCTATTCGCCTTGATGAAAAACAGACTTTAATGATGTTTAGATTAAGAGGTGAACAACCACAGGATAGTTTTTACAGTGCCAGACTTATGCAGGCTGATGGCAGTGGCCGTAACATTACCAGCGCCAGCCATCATAACGATATGAGTATGCAGCCTATTGCTTGGCATACCAGCAAAAATTCGCGCTACCCAACTGGCTGGAAAATTGATATTGAAAGCGAAAACATTCATATCACCACCCAAGCACTTAATCCCAATAGTGAAATGTTGTTGTCGACAACGTATTGGGAAGGCCCTATAAAAATCGAAGGCACGCACTCAGGTGTGGGCTATATGGAATTAACCGGGTATTAATACCGAAGCTCATATTGTTAGAACTACAGCACGAACACTCCTTTATGAGTATGTTGATTTAATTAAGCCTAACCAAATGCACAAATATTTATCCATCCGCAAGATACCACACACGTGGGTTAAGTCGTGGTGATGAAGTCATAGTGGCTTCTCCTCAGGGTGAAATCAAAACACGCAAGCAATATTCGCTTTGACTGCCCCCGTCGAATGGGTAACGCTAGCGGACTATCTGCCTAAGACGTCTTTCTTTGATTTTTTCGCAGCCTTCTTTTCCTTAGCGGTTAACAATGGTTGCTTTTTCACATCTTTTTTACTGTCTTGTCCTTTGCTCATAATATTTTCCTTTAATAACAAATGCATTACCTAAAGTCAGCTTGAGTCAACTTGAGGACAGTTTCTAGCTTTTTACATCAATGTAAACTTGTGATGCCAATAAGTAGAACAAACAGTATGGACCTAATAAAGCCCAACTGAAAGAGGTTAATGCGATTAGCTTGTCAATGGCTTGCTATGTAAGCTCCCATAAGTACTTAACTTAAGTGCTGCGAAAAATGTAAATAATAATATTTTTCTGATGCTCTTTTATCTTATTTTAATCATACCAAGCCAAATTAAAAGCATAAAAAAACCGCTGCCTAGGCAACGGTTTTTTTCAGCGATAAGTTAAGAATTACTTCTTAGCTTCTGCAGCTTTACGCTCTTTAACTTGCGTAACAACTTTCTCAGAAACGCTGTTAGGACATTGTGAGTAGTGAGCAAATTCCATAGAGAATTGGCCACGACCTGAAGTCATAGTACGTAAAGAACCGATATAACCGAACATTTCTGATAACGGTACTTCAGCTTTAATACGAACACCAGTCATACCAGCGTTTTGATCTTTGATCATACCGCGACGACGGTTAAGGTCACCAATTACGTCACCCACGTTGTCATCTGGGCTGAACACGTCAACGTTCATGATAGGCTCAAGAAGTTGTGGCTTAGCTTTAGCGATAGATTGACGGAACGCGCCTTTAGCAGCGATTTCGAACGCGATAGCTGAAGAGTCAACTGCGTGGAATGCACCATCAGTTAATTCAAATTCAACGTCTAACACTGGGAAGCCAGCGATAGTACCTGTGTTCATCATGCTACCAAAACCTTTCTGAACCGCAGGCCAGAATTCTTTTGGAACGTTACCACCAACAACAGAAGACTTAAACACAAAACCTGTGTTTGCAGCACCTGGACGGATTTTATAGTCAATTTTACCAAACTGACCAGAACCACCAGACTGTTTCTTGTGCGTGTAGCTATCTTCAACTTCTGCTGTGATAGTTTCACGGTAAGCAACCTGTGGCTCACCAACAATTAGTTCAACACCGTAAGTACGCTTAAGGATGTCTACTTTAATGTCTAAGTGAAGTTCACCCATACCTTTAAGGATGGTTTCACCAGAATCTATGTCAGTTTCAACACGGAAAGATGGATCTTCTGCAATCATTTTACCGATAGCGATACCCATTTTCTCACTGCCGCCTTTATCTTTTGGCGTTACAGAGATAGAGATAACTGGCTCTGGGAATACCATGGCTTCTAGTGTACAAGGGTGCTTAGGATCACATAAAGTGTGACCAGTTTGCACGTTCTTCATACCAACGATAGCAATAATATCACCAGCTTGCGCTGAATCAATTTCTATACGTTCGTTAGCATACATTTCAACCATACGGCCAACACGCTCAGATTTGCCAGTGAATGAGTTAAGGATGGTGTCACCCTTCTTCAAACGACCAGAATAAACACGTACGAATGTTAATGCACCAAAACGGTCATCCATAATCTTGAATGCTAATGCTTTAAACGGAGCATCAACGTCAACGATTGCGAATTCGCCATTTTCGTTACCTTCTTCGTCAGTTAGCGGTTGTGGATCAACTTCAACTGGATCTGGAAGATAGTCAACAACGGCATCAAGCAATAACTGCATACCTTTGTTCTTGAATGCGCTACCACAGTATGTTGGGAACACAGCCATTGTACGAGTACCAGCACGGATACAACGCTTAACATCTTCAATAGATGGTTGAACGCCTTCCATGTAAGCTTCTAATAAGTCATCGTCTTGCTCAAGAGCAGTTTCGATTAGCAGTTCACGGTATTCTTCAACTAAATCAACCATGTCTGCTGGCACATCAGTAATTTCGAAGTTTTCTGGTAAACCAGAATCATCCCAAATGTGCGCTTTACGAGTCAGTAGGTCAACAACACCACTGAACTCATCTTCGATACCGATTGGTAAAACCATCACTAATGGGTTAGCCGCTAAAACGTCTTTAGTTTGCTTAACAACATTCAAGAAGTCAGCACCCATACGGTCTAACTTGTTTACGAAGATGATACGCGCAACTTCTGAATCGTTAGCATAACGCCAGTTAGTTTCTGATTGAGGCTCAACACCGCCTGAACCACAGAATACGCCGATACCGCCGTCAAGTACTTTAAGCGAACGATATACTTCAACTGTGAAGTCTACGTGGCCTGGAGTATCAATAACGTTGAAACGGTGATCATTCCAGAAACAGCTTACTGCTGCTGACTGAATGGTAATACCGCGCTCAGCTTCCTGTTCCATGAAGTCAGTTGTAGATTCGCCATCATGCACTTCGCCGATTTTGTGGATCTTACCGGTTAGCTTAAGGATACGCTCGGTGGTCGTGGTTTTACCCGCGTCAACGTGAGCGAAGATACCAATGTTTCTGTATTTGGATAATTCGGTCATGATTCAACTTTAATGATTAGTTTAAGAAGTAGACGGAGCATGCGAAAAGTACCGACACACCGCACATCAGGTTATTTTAGGCGCATATTGTAAATTGGAACCTTGCTGGGCGCAAATAGGAGTTGCAATATTTATGGCTTTTCATCAAAAAAAAACACCAAATAAGGCAATTAATCTATACAAAACAGCAAAATAAAAAAAATCGAATATTTTTTAACCAAACAAGAAAAAAACCACCATTTGGTCAAAATATTGCAATTCACCTACCTTAAAGCCAATTAAGATATTTTTTATTGAAAAATGGAGCTGATTTAAACAAAAAAATACCCGCACTTGGCGGGCATTTTTAGCTAACTGGCAAAATTTGCTTATCCTAGCTAACTAAGCCGTTATGCCTCAACCGGTGAGATAACAAACAATAGATCATTTTGTGAAACTTGTTGACCGTTACTGTTTAAAATACGCTCTATACGGTATGTCTGATCTTCAGGATACAAGACAGCATCTTGACGGTTAAAGCCGGCTAATGTCACTTGCGAGAACATCTTCATAGCCTCTGTTAAGGCTAAGGTTTGATCCACAGTCACTATGTCGCCTTCTTTAACAAAATCAGCTTCACCCGGTGCTGGTGAAGTGTAGAAAATACCTGCGCCCTGTGCCAATACTTTCAGCTCATTACTTTCACCAACACGTAACGACTCAGTATCTACTTTAACGTTTTCTGCCGCAGCTTCCATTTCCGCAATAAGCTCAGGAATATCTAGCTCAGCCATTAAGCGTGGTAAGTAGTTAGTGTCGTATACGCCTTCATTGAAAGTGCGATCTTTAAGAATACGCTTCAACAACGGAATGTTGGTCGCAATACCTTTGATCACGACTGTATCTAAGTACTCATACATTTTCTTGATAACATCTTCACGATCGATACCACGAATAATGATTTGTGCAATTAAACTGTCGTAGTATGGTGATATTTCTTTACCGGCTTCAGCAATCGAAATCAGCTCCACATCATCACGCTTTGGCATTATACATTCAGTGATCATACCTGGGTTAGGTAATAGCTGCAGAATACCATGACTGTCTAAGGCGGCTTTCTCGGCCGTCACACGTACTTCCATCGCATAGCCTTGATCAACCGGCTGAAGGTTTTCAATTGAACGACCTGCGGCGATATCAAACTGTGCACTAACGATATCAATACCTGAAGTGGCTTCAGTAACAGGATGTTCAACTTGCAGACGTGTATTCATTTCCATGAAGTACACTTCATTGGCATCTAAGTTGTAAATAAACTCAACAGTACCGGCGCCCATGTAATCAGTTGCGACACCCAATGCACGAGTATATTCCATCACGCGTTGCTTCAGTTCTTCTGGCAACATAGTTGAGCCAGACTCTTCAATCACTTTTTGGTTATTACGTTGCACAGAACAATCGCGAATACCCAATACCTTGGTATTACCGAATTTATCACGTAGCAATTGGACTTCGATATGACGTAAGGAGGTGACATACTTCTCTAAATACAAGTCGCCATTACCAAACGCAGCTGCGGCTTCTGTCGCCGTTTTTTGGAATAAACCAATCATATCCTCGGCGCGCTTAACTACCTGAATACCTTTACCACCACCACCTTGCACAGCTTTAAGTAGTACTGGATAACCAATTTCAATTGCCACATTTACCGCTTGCTCAGCATTAGTCAAAATACCATGGCTACCTGGAACAACTGGGACATTTTGCGCTTGAGAGGTATGAATCGCGTTAGACTTATTACCCATAGTGGTCATTGAATGCACACTTGGGCCAACAAAGTTAACACCGTTATTCACACACAATGCTGCAAATTGTGGACTTTCTGATAAGAAGCCAATACCAGGGTGAAGCGCATCAACATCTTCGTAGTCAGCCACTCTTAATACTGAATAAGCGTTTAAGTAACTTTCATCAGAGGTGTTACCACCAATACAAACCAGTTTATCGGTTTCTTTTAGCATATCCGCAGGCACAGAAGTCATATCTGGATCGGATGCAACTAATACTACGTTGATATTATTATCATGTGCTTTGCGAATTAACTTAACCGCAGTACAACCACGGGCATGAATAAGCACTGTGTTAATAGGTTTCATTAATGCACGAGGATCATTTTGAAGAATAACTTCTTCAACCTCAATTACTTCAGGCACTAGCGAAGATAGGGCTTTATCAATAACGTCTTCAATACGCGCTGTTGGCAATGGCATTAATGGATCGATACCCGTCAACAAACCGTCTAATGTGTCGCTAAATGGGTTGTACACTAAGCCCGTCATTGCACCTGGCACTTTGGATAAGTAATTCGACAGTGTCGCGGTAGACGGTAAATATGCTGGTACCACCATTTGGCCTGCAAATGGCATATTAGTGCCAGACAAATAGTAAGTTTGTACTAACGGATGCGTCACAAAACTAGCCTGCGCACCACCAGTACAGTCACCAAAACCAAACATCAATACAGGTAATTCATTATCACGAATAAAACGTGTAATACGGTCATTTACCACAGCCATTGAGAATAGTGCTGCTGCACCTTCTTTGGTTTGCATACCACCAGAGCTAATAAAGCAGATAACCGGCAGTTTACGCTTTGCACATTCAATTAATAGCGCACTAAACTTCTCAGCGCTGGCCATATCAAATGCACCCGCTTGGAAGGCGATATTTGATACTGCCACACCCACGCGTAGTTTTTTACCTTCGTGCTTAAAATCAGCAAGACCTGTTATCAAACCACAGGGGCGAATTTTCTTATCAATGGCATCTTCAATCGATAAACGGAACCCAGGGAAGTTAAGCAAGTTAGCCGACATTTTGTCTGCATTAATTTCGTCAAACTGAGTAAAGAATTTGGCAACCACATTCTCCCAACCCATTTTGCCTTTTTGCTTCTCTTCACGAAGGACCTTCTGGATTAATAAATCTTGATAACCCATGGTCAAACGGTTCCAGAAATCTTTACGACGACCAATACGTACAGGGTTAATTGTCCCTGTGTATTTGTCGTGGTCATCTTCACTGTCGAAGTATTCTGGTAATAAACGTTCAAAGAAGTAAGTCAAAATAACGAATAATGAATCGTTAAGTTGTGGGAAACCAACACTTTTCCATTGTTCTACACGGGTTAATAACTCAGCACGATTTGATTGTGCCATAAAGTATTTAAGCCATTTGTAGAACTTAGCTTTGTCATTGGCTTCATCATTAGTTGAAAGTGCATTATCAATCGATTTATGCAGTAATTTATCAACTGATGCACGCGCCAAGCTTTTCGACATCATCGCTTCTTTCGAAATAGACGCTAAGCTGCCCACAACGTTGTCATACAAGGCATTAAAGATCAGAATATTGTGACAGTGCCAAATAAAATCTTCACGAAGTTCATCATTAACCACTACATCTAATACGGTCAGTTGATTTAGCTCAGGCCATGCGGCTTGCGTTGCTGATTTTGGCAATGACTCTAAATGCTGAATTAAGCCTTTAAAGTTGTTAGCTGCGTTACCTTTCCAACGGTGGAATAAAGACCAGGCGAGATTAAAAATTAATGCCTTACGCGCTTTTTTATAGTTCTCTTTCGGCTCACCCAAAATAAAGCGAGTAATGACGTTACGTTCAGTAGACACCTCACTGCGTTTAGTCGAGAAGTTGCCCCATAACTTATTAAGATCTTCATCATAAACAAGCTTATCAGGGTTTGTTAACCAAGCTTGGAACACACGCTCTTGCTCTTGCTTAATTCGCTCAAGCAAGTCACCTTCCGGTACACTCACTTTTGATAAACGACCATACTGCTCAAGCGAGATAGAATGGATACGGCTACGTAAGGTCAGGTAACGTAAATAACGGTATGCACTACCAAAAATATTATGGTGCATAGTCGGGTTGCTTGCCACAGCCAAACCGGTATTATTTTCAAGGGTAACGAGATTCTTAGACGGCGCTAAGAAACGCTGTAAACTGCGATCATAATGTTCTTTTAAATCGTCAGACTCACGCACAAAGTTCACTGCCGCACGTTCAACCGCTTCGATTGAACTAATAATGGCACGGCGTAAGTTATGTTGACGCTCATCTTTATCACTTGGGGTGAAATCGATAATGCCGTCGATACAGCCTGCGGTATAAAGCTCTTCTGGCGATACGCCCACTGACTTAGCGCATTCTTGCCAAGACAAGTTGTACTTACGTGCAATGCTTTGTAGGCCTTGAGGTTGAATAGTATTGAAAATACCATCACGAATAGACAACAAAATGTTAGCTGCTGCCAGTGGAATAGCACCACCGGAGTAACCTGCACCAATCACAATACCCACTGTAGGCACGTCAACGTTGGCGCTTTCTGCAATGGCTTTAGAAATAGTATGGGCTTGGTTTTGACTATTGGCGATCTCACCCGCATCGGCACCAGGTGTGTCGATAAGGTAAATAATAGGCATTGATAATTCAGCAAAGTGACGAATCGCTTTGCACGCCGCAAGGTGATGCTCAGGCATCCAGGCACCATTAGCGGTACTGCGCTCTTGGGCAATAAAACCAATTCGGCGAGTACGAGTACCAAAATTTAACTCAACTTCAGCACGGTAGAATGACCCTAGGTGGCTTTCTGCAATGATTTTACCTTTTAAATCGGCAATCATGCGTTTAGCGCCAGGACGATTTTTGTCTTGCGATGGTAAAATAACTTTATTGACGTAACCGTCAACATCTAAAGACGCCAAGCCTTTTAAGTTTGCTTGTATAGCATCTTCAGTTAATAACCCTTTAACTTCTTCCGATAAACTCTGCTTACTATGGGCAGGAAATAACGAAAAATCTTTAGCCAGGTGTTCAGCTTGTAAAAATAATGGATCCGCTGATAGTACTTGAGTCTTGTTAGCGGGCTGCTTTTTGCTGGTCATCCTTAGATCCTCTGCGTCGTTAGCCTCTGAAATTTTTAGCCCGTAAATATAACTTTGTTAATAGGCTAATTACCATATAAACTACCTTGGACGCTTTGTTCCATAAATGAGACAGTGAGGGTAATATGCCGGATTTGAACGGTATGATGCTGTTTGCAGCGGTAGTAAGGGCTAACGGATTCTCTCAAGCTGCACGAGACATCGGACAAGCTAAATCAACAATTAGCCGTAAAGTTGCTCAACTTGAGGAAGAATTAGGGGTGCGGTTACTGCAACGCAACACCCGAAATATCAGCTTAACCCAAGTTGGCGCACTATATTTTCAGCATTGTGAAGCCATTAGCCAAGAAATTGAAGCCGCTAATGCCATCATAGAAAACACCCATAATGATATTTCTGGTTCATTAAGAATTGCTATTCCAGTGTCTTTCTCACAAGAAGTAATTGGTCACTTATGCTCTAGTTTTATGCGACTTTACCCCAATATAGAATTAGATATTCAGTTTACCGACAGCGACATTGGCCTAGTGGGTGAAGGTTATGATATTGCCATTAAGTACGGTCCTTTACAGTCTTCTGATTTAGTAGCCAGATTACTGTTTGAAAGACAGCCGATTTTAGTCGCCAGCCCAAATTATATTAAAAAACATGGCGTTCCTGCTTCGCCGCAGGAGCTTAATCAGCACCAGGGCATATTATTAGGTACTAGCTTATCAGCGCCGATTTGGTCGGTAGGCAAAGGCAACCGTAAGTTTATGGCCACCTTTCAACGTAAAGTACGGGTTAACAGTGCAAAAATGGTTAAACGCTTTGCCTTAGATGATTTTGGCATTGCCTTATTGTCCAATACCAGCTGTAAGCAAGAAATTGCCTCAGGCAATTTAGTGCCGATATTGCAAGAATGGCCAATGGACTCGATTAAAGTGTATGGCGTTTACTCAAGCAGACGACAGTTAGCATCAAATATTAGTGCCTTTTTGGACTTTATTGCTAAGCGTTACAGTAATCAAGAATCATTAAGCGCGATAATGAAGTAAAGCATCAGCTTTATAATGGAGCTAATCCATGAATATAAGCTGATATTAATCCATAAACCCCTTTGCCAATAAAGGCTGTTTTTATGGTATAACCAAGTTATTAATGGCGAAATAATCAACTAGCACTCGTCGCTATCAGCTTCTCAAGGACCCCCAAGATGGTATCAATACGCCTACTCATGCTTTCTAGTTTGGCTTTAATGGCCACTGCTACTATCACTCAAGCAAACACGTTAACTAAAGATGTAGAAGAACTGCGCTTACCTTTGGCCAGTAAAACCATGCCACGTATTGTCGACCGCTATCAGGACGTCACCGAAGGCCTTAACAATAAGCTGTCCAGTGCAACCGATGAACTAGCTATTACTCAAATGGTCGCTAACGAAGGGCATCGTTTATGGCTGCAGGCTGTAAAAGACGTACAATCAGGCCATACGGATGATCGCGCTTTATATTGGAGCCGACTGATGATGCGTGAAAGCCTTAAAACACAAAGAGTCGGTTATAACATTGCGCCTTGGCAGCGTGAAATTTTGGTCAGCGCGATTGAAAAAACGTCACGTGGTTTTAGTGATATTCATTTTAAAACTGATACACGTATTAAAATTTTACTGACAGGCTTCGATCCTTTCTTCCTCGATAAAGATATTGGTCAAAGTAATCCTTCAGGTGTCACAACCTTAGCCTTAGATGGTTATCAATTCAATATCGACGGTAAAATAGCTCAAATAGAAACAGTCATGATCCCGGTACGTTTTGCTGACTTTGACAAGGGGATAATTGAATCTTTACTCAAACCTATTTATCGCGATAACAGTGTTGATATGATTTTCACTGTTAGCATGGGCCGTGAACAATTTGATATCGAACGTTTTCCGGCTCGAAATCGCAGCGCTGCAGCACCTGATAACCTTAATGTATTAACTGGTGCCTCTAAAACTAACCCATTGCCGCCAATGCTAAATAACCAACCTTTAAATGGCCCTGAGTTTGTAGAGTTTTCACTGCCAATAATAGCGATGCAAAAAGAAAAAGGTCATTGGCAAGTTAATGATAACCACCAGGTCAGCACCATTGACCGTGGCCAGTTTGAAGCAAAGTCGCTAAATGAACTACAAAGCGAAACGTCTGTTGAAGGCTCTGGTGGTGGCTACCTTTCTAATGAAATCTCTTATCGTAGTATCTTATTGATGCAACAATTTGGTCGTAACATTCCTGTTGGTCATATACACACACCTAAGGTAAAGGGTTATGATTCACAGGCTGAGCATGACATTGTCGAGCAAATTAAAGTGATGATTACGGCTGCGGCAGCAAGCCTATAACTTTTCTAGTTAACGTTATTTAACGGTTTATCGTTAAAACGAATATAATTTAACTCAGCTTGTTCAGCCCACTTATTTAAAGGTGTTACCTTGTCACAACGTTTGTACCAGCATTTTCACACTATGGCTCAAAAACTGGGCCTTAGTGTTAATTCACTTACCGCTAAATCAAAGGCGAGCTTAACTTATTCAAACCAGCAAGCTTTCACTCACACACACATTGTTCATGCTAAGGATATTAGCGAGATTCAGCAAAGTGTTATCGATAAAATTGAAATTGATTATCAATTGGCTGAGCACTATTTTAAGCAAACGTTTCCGCGTCCATTGGTTCAATTTACCTTAAGGGGTAAAAGTGCTGGTACAGCTCACTTGCAACTCAATAAACTGCGCTTTAATCCAATATTACTTGATGAGAACACAGCTATATTTATTGACGATGTGGTACCCCATGAAATCAGCCACTTACTCAGCTTTCAACTATTTGGCCGAGTTAAACCCCACGGGGCTGAATGGCAAACTATTATGCGAAAGGTTTTTAACCGCGCACCCAAAACCACTCACCAGCTTGATACACAGTCGGTACGAGGCAAACAATTCGAGTATTTTTGCGGTTGTGGCAGCGTGCAACTTAGCGTGCGACGCCATAACAATGTGGTAAAGGGCAAAACGCAGTACCGCTGTAAATCCTGTCAGCATACCTTGCAAAATGCACCGCTCTCACAAGCGTAATGCAAACTTACTGCTTACCTCATCTATAACTAATAAGCGCCAAGGTAGTAAACAAGAACCACAGCATCAAACAGATTTCATCCACCTATCATTGCATCAGTCGAAAGTATCCCTTACCATTTCGCCAAAATGACAGGCAAGGCCAGTTTTCATAACAGCTTTAGTCTGCAATATTGACATATTAAGGTCCGCGCTATCATGTTTTATACCCCCCTCAGAATGCGATTATTCGCACTTTGCACTTTGTTGTGTTTATTTTTACTGCCTTTAACAACTGTAGCGGCTGAGCACCCTGCTAGCTTCAGTCAAGCTAAACGTATTATTCGCACTATCTATCAGGACAACCTACCCCTTAAAAGCTTTTATTGTGGTTGTGACATCGCCATTGCTGGTAAAGTTTGGCAACCAGAACATCAAAGTTGTGGCTATCAAGTCCGTAAACAGCAAATTCGCGCCAACCGAATTGAGTGGGAACATGTGATTCCGGCTTGGGAGTTTGGTCACCAGTTACAATGTTGGCAGCAAGGTGGGCGTAAAAACTGCGGTAAAACTAGCCCACAGTTTAAACAGATGGAGTCAGATTTACATAACCTCACCCCAGCAATTGGCGAGGTCAATGGCGATCGCAGTAATTTTCGTTTTAGCCAGTGGAATGGCAAAGCGGGTCAATACGGTCGATGTGAAATGATTGTCGATTTTAAAGGCCGTAAGGCTCAACCGCCGGCACGCAGCCGTGGCGCCATAGCCAGAACCTATTTTTATATGCAGCAAACCTATGCATTACAAATATCATCTAGCCAGCGCCAACTATTTCAAGCATGGGATAAAAGTTATCCGGTAGATAAAACAGAATGTAAACGTGATAAGTTAATTGCTAATTCCCAAGGTAATCATAATGATTTTGTACAAAAACAATGTCAGAATCTAGGGTTAAGCCAATAATACAAGCTCGGATATTACTACCCATGAGAATCCCAAGGATTTACCAAGCGATTGATTCACTCAATATTGATCAAGTCGTTGCTTTAGATGAAGATGGTGCAGCCCACATTGGCAAGGTATTACGCATGGGTGAAGGCGATCAAATCAGTCTTTTTTGTGGTGATGGCAATGACTATTTAGCCGAAATAACTCAATCGAGTAAGAAAAACGTCTCGGTGAAGGTCTTATCTGCCACAGCGAATCAATCTGAATCACCTTTGGATTTGCATTTAGGCCAAGTGATCTCTCGCGGCGATCGCATGGAGTTTACTATTCAGAAATCAGTAGAGCTGGGTGTCACCACCATTACACCGCTATTTTCTGAACGTTGTGGTGTTAAGCTTAATGGCGAAAGATTAGATAAAAAAATTCAACAATGGCAAAAAATTGTCATTAGTGCTTGTGAGCAATCTGGCCGCAGTGTGGTGCCTAAAATTAGGCCTGCTATGGAATTAATGGATTGGTGCCAGGAGCAAACCCAGGCATTAAAACTGAATTTACATCCGCGGGCGGCTCACGGTATTAATGGCTTAACTCAATTAGACCAACATAATAAAGTGCGGCTATTAATTGGCCCTGAAGGTGGCTTGTCGGATCAAGAAATCACCATGACTGAACAATTTACTTTTACCGACGTATTGCTAGGCCCACGCGTGCTGCGAACTGAAACTGCGGCACTGACGGCGATAACAGCATTACAACTCAAATTTGGTGATATCGGTTAATACAATATACTGCAAACCGCTATCACATATTCACACTTTAAGGATATCAACATGATTAAGCTCGGCATCGTGATGGACCCCATTAGCGACATCAATATTAAAAAAGACTCAAGCTTTGCCATGTTACTTGCGGCGCAATCTCGTGGATATCAGCTGTTCTATTTAGAAATGAAAGACCTAGCCATGGTAAATGGCAGAGCAATGGGCAATATGCGATCACTAACCGTGATCAATGATGCCGCTAAATGGTATGAACTCGGCGAGGCCATCGATACACCACTGGCTGACTTAGACGTCATTTTAATGCGTAAAGACCCACCATTTGATACCGAGTTTATTTACGCCACTTATATGCTTGAACGTGCTGAAGAAGAAGGCACATTAATCGTCAATAAGCCGCAAAGCTTACGTGATGCTAATGAAAAGCTATTTACCGCCTGGTTCTCTGAATTTACCCCAGAAACGGTAGTTACCCGTGACGCTCAACGTATTCGCGCGTTCCACCAACAAAAGTCAGATATCATTATTAAACCCTTAGACGGTATGGGCGGCAGCTCTATTTTTAGGATCAAAAAAGATGATCCTAACGTCGGCGTAATTATTGAAACCTTAACTAACTACGGCCAGCAATATGCTATGGCACAGGCGTTCATTCCAGAGATCACCCTAGGCGACAAACGTATTTTAGTGGTCGATGGCGAGCCAGTGCCCTATTCATTGGCCCGTATACCGATGAAAGGCGAAACCCGCGGTAATTTAGCTGCAGGCGGTCATGGTGTGGCCCAACCTTTATCTGAAAGTGATTGGAAAATTGCCCGAGCTATCGGTCCTGAGTTAAAAAAACGTGGCTTAATTTTTGTCGGTTTAGATGTAATTGGTGATAAACTCACCGAAATTAACGTCACTAGCCCAACGTGTATCCGTGAAATTGAAGCGGCATTTGACGTTGATATTACAGGGATGTTGATGGATGCCATCGAGGCACGTGTTAACCCAGCTTAATAATCAGGAAATTTCATGCTGTTTTTAAACACTTATCGTGGATTTGCTAGCGTATTTTTGTTTGCTTTGACTAACCTTGTCGCCACAAACGCATTAGCCAATCAAACCAATATAGTCAGCGAACCCCAAGCACAAGTTAGCACGCCAGCAGCGATAGCTATGGCAAATAGCAGCCAAAACATTTCACAATCACGCCCTAAAAATATTATTGTGATGATTGGTGATGGTATGGGACCTGCTTATACATCAGCCTATCGCTATTATAAAGATAACCCTGAAACAGAAGAAGTAGAGCAAACGGTATTCGATAGACTACTCGTGGGTATGGCAAGTACTTACCCCGCTACCGTAAGTGGCTATGTCACTGATTCAGCCGCGTCAGCAACAGCTTTATCAACCGGTATAAAAAGCTATAACGGTGCTATTAGTGTTGATGTCGAGAAAAGACCCTTAACCACCTTGCTTGAGAAAGCTAAAACACTGGGCTTATCTACTGGTGTAGCCGTTAGCTCACAAGTTAACCACGCGACTCCCGCTGCGTTTTTAACCCATAATGAAAGCCGTAAAAACTATATTGAAATAGCACAAAGCTACCTTGATACTGACGCGGATGTCATTTTGGGTGGCGGACAACGCTACTTTTCAGCCGAGCTACTTAGCCAGTTTACGGCCAAAGGTTATCAGTATATTACTGAGTTTAGTCAGTTAGATACACTCAGTTCACCTAAAGTATTAGGCTTATTTGCAGATGTTCAATTACCTTGGGTTATTGATACTAAGCAAGCACACCATTTAGGCACGTTGACCCAAAAATCAATCGAGTTACTGTCGCAAAACCCAAATGGTTTTGTGCTGTTAATCGAAGGCAGTTTGATTGATTGGGCTGGACACAGCAACGATATAGCTACCGCGATGGCCGAAATGGATGGTTTTGCCCACAGCATTGAAATTGTTGAACAGTTTGTTCGTCAGCAAAAGGATACCTTAATGATAATCACAGCCGATCATAATACCGGCGGACTGTCAGTTGGCGCTAATGATGAATATGTTTGGAAACCGGCGGTGCTGCATAAGGTAAAAGCCAGCCCTGATGTAATTGCTGCAAAGGCTATTGCAGCAGAAGCATGGCAAGCTATTGTCACTAAGCAATTAGGTTTTGAGCCCAATAGTCAAGAATTTACATTACTCAACAACGCACGCATGCAAGGCAATGAAGCCATGGCAATATCACTGCGTAAGTTAATTGATGTTTATTCAAATACCGGTTGGACAACTCTGGGCCACACTGGAGATGACGTGCAAGTTTTTGCTTCAGGCCCTGGTGCTAAGCTATTTTCAGGCCATCAGGACAATACTGAAATAGCTAATAAAATATTCAGCTTATTGCCAAGCTCAGCTCAGTAAAGCACTATTAACGATTAGCTAAGCCGATATTTCAACCTTGGCTAGCTCAATATATTAAAGCGACATTAGTCGCTTTAATTTTTTCATTCTATAAATGATAGTAGGTCAATGTGTTAACTAATCCATCTCAATTATTATTAAGAAACCATCACGAATTTGCAGGCCTTAATATTCTTATCCTCAATTATGAGTCAGATACCTTAGCGCATCACTGTATTGAGAACGCCAAAAGCGTGACTGCATTGGCGTTGGATTATAATCACCACTTAACTCTATCACCTTATGAAAGTGACCGTTTACGCTGTTACTTTGCCCCTAAGTTGCCAGACGCACAGATGTTGGAAAAGTTTGATTGTGTAATTGTATATTTTCCTAAAGCTAAGCCATTAGCGGAATACTTATTTGCCTTAGCAGCCAGCCATCTTGTAGAAGAAGGATTGCTGCTGGTTGTGGGTGAAAACAAGGGCGGCATAAAATCGGTAGATAAACTATTACCCGACGCTTTTAGTTCAGCAGTTAAAATAGACAATGCCCGTCACAGCTTGCTATACCGTGCATATCTAACACAAGACGTAGCACCTTTAAAATTAACTGACTGGATGACACAATACACAGTCGACACACCCCAGGGTAACATTACCATTTGTAATTTAGTCGGTGTTTTTAGCGAGAAGAAACTGGACCTAGGTACTGAATTATTACTGTCTAACTTACCTAAACTGAGTGGTCGAGTATTAGATTTTGGTTGTGGTGCAGGGGTAATATCAGTCGCGCTACTCAAACAATATCCTGAACTTAATATCGAATGTATCGATATCAATGCAATGGCTTTAGCGTCATGTGAGCTCACCTTAGCAGCTAACCACATGCAAGCTAAGGTTTACCCATCAGATGGATTTAATCAAATTGAAGGCAAGTTCGACGGGATTATTTCTAACCCCCCGTTTCACGATGGCTTAGATAGAACATTTGCCATAGCACATGCTTTTGTCACCCAAAGTGCCACACGATTAAGTGCTAAAGGAGTGTGGCAAATTGTGGCTAATCGACATTTACCCTACGCCGACAACATAGCCAACACATTTGGCTCAGTTAACGTGCCAGCCGAAAACAATAAGTACAAACTGTACTGTAATAAAAGTAAGTAGCCTCAACTCGGATTAATATATTCAATCAATAGCAGGCCTATTGCACGTTAATGTAACCCAGTTAACAAAGTAAACATCTGCTCGGTAAACGATAATTTACCGAACAGATGTTTAATAACATATCATTTAATCAATTAAGTGGGTCAATGCATAAGTAAGCTGTGACTTTGATACTGGATAATTTAGCTAAATTCCGCTAGATTCGAGGTATAGTGATTTTTATATCAACTAGTTTTAACTCTCCAATAAAAATAATAAATAAAGGACATTATGTTAGAGCCTTCTGTTGCAGCATTTAATGCTGAAAAATCTAAAGTGGAATTGCGGCTTATCCCTAATACCCACGGGCCAATTTCTACAGATGATGTTAATCAGCTTCTTAAACAGCCTAATTTTGCTATGCTGTTTCCGATCACGCCTGCGATAGACAAAGCGGTTAAAGAAGTGAATGCCCTGTGTGGCCAAAAACCGGGAAATCACGAGCTGTTTTTCACTATTGCTGAGCGTAAAGATGGCAGTATTAGCATCAGCATTAGTGACGATAAAATGCAAGCAACAATGAAAATCACTTCAGCTTGGGGCGGTAAAGATATTTTACTAGCCGATGTACTCAATAATCTTAAAAGCAACAAAATAAAAATGGGCTTAAGTAAGCCTAAAATTATGGCGTTATTACAAAGATTAGATATTTTACCTCCTGGTGAGTTTTGCGAAGGCGAAATTGCCATCGGTAAAGCTGCAATAAATGGCGAGCATGCAATTTTAACCCGTAAAGTACCGCTTGCTCGAGAACGCTTATTACAACCGCAAGAACGCGAAGATGGTACCGTAGACATGCGCAACTTAGGCGCATTGGTTACCGTTAAACCCAATGACATATTAATGATAAAGCAACCGGCAACCTCTGGTGCGGCTGGCTATAATGTGCATGGTGATACATTAAACCAAACACCTGGTAAAGATAAGTTAATGATGCCTGGTAACGGTACAGCTCTGCATCCTAATGACCCCAATAAACTTATTGCTACGGTATCTGGTCAACCGGTCGAAAATAAAAAAGGCATGCAGGTTGATGATGTATTACAGATTAAAAATGTTGATGTAAATTACGGCCATGTAAACTTTAAAGGCAGTATATTAATTACCGGTGATGTACATGAAGGTATGCAGGTAAAATCTAGTGGTGATATTACCGTAATGGGTTTTGTTGACTCCGCCAGTCTTGAGGCAGAGGGTGATGTTATCGTCAGTAAAGGGGTTATTGGTCGCTTAATTAAAGAACAAGAATTCAGTACTAAAATTCATGCCCAAGGGCAAATTTGCGCCCAATTCGTTCAATATTCAAATCTCATCGCCGAAGGCGAAATCCTGGTGACCAAACAGCTTTTACATAGTCATTCTGACTCAGGTAGTACTATTACAGTAAGTGATGCCCAAGGTCGACGAGGAGATCTTGTTGGTGGTAAAGCCACCGCAGCAAAAGGGATACGTGCAGTTGCTTTTGGGGCTACCGCGGGGACTAAAACTGAACTATTTTGCGCCATGCAGCAACAAGAGTTGAAGCAAGAGTTAAAAGCATTGGATGAGAGTGTCAAGCAGCTTGTGCTAGCAGGTCTTGATATTGAAGCAAGACTTCGCAAGCTTCCGCCCAAAAAAGACTGGCAAAACGATGCAGGCATGATTGAACAAGTCAAAATGATGCTAGATCAAAAAAATCTTATTGCTGCAGAACGTTTGAAAGAAGAAATTGAATTTGAGCAAGTTAAGAATGAAGTAAATGGTTATTACGACCGATATTTTATTCGTGCCGAGAAACACATATTTGCCAATGTTGAATTACATATTGGTAATGCTCAAAACCGCACTCAGCGTGAACATGGACCGAGCTCGGTCAAAAATATTAATGCAGAAATCAGCTTTGATTACAGTCGCTAATGCAACCAGCTGATAAAACTATCAGATCCATTATAAATTGGCCTGCCATCGTGTTGCTGCATCAACACGATGACCTCGTCTATATTGCCGATCAATCAGCTTGGCTAGAATATCTTGATCATGAAGCAGCTAATCTAGTCGCTGAAGATAAACTCATTGATAGCACAGGACAATGCTGGCTAATGACCGAATCTATTAAGCAGCACACATTAATATCTAGCACGCCAATCAGCCTTGAGCAATTTATTACCATAGTGCAGCGATTCGCACAATTACAAGGACAGTGTTGCAGCAGTAAATTAATCTTCTCAAACTTTCAACAGGGCTTTGCAATCATTGAGCAATTAGATTGATTAAGCTAGATTGATTGAGCAATTGATTGAGCTATTGTCAGGCCTCTGGCAAAATAGCGACAATTTTACTGAGTAAGTTTGAGAGTGTGCATGGAGTTATTAAATATTGAGTGTCTTGGTAAACGGCTACGTTTAGAAGGCTCAATGGCCGGTTGGCAACAGCTATATTGGGACAACCAGTTGGTGTCACAAAAATCAGCCTCACCCAATAACCAAGCGTTTCACATTCATCAGTTTGAATTGACCTCACAATCAACCCGTCCACTCTCAACGCCATCGGCTAAGCAAAACACCGACGGTTTAGAAAATAGTGCGCTAGATGATGTCATAATTGATAACATTCAGACCAATGCGATTCCAGTAAGGCTTGAAGTCGATGTTAAATGGCAGCCTTTTTATCTTGAATACTGCGTGTTAGTTGACGAAGAGCAAATCAGCCAAGGCCAACGTACAACCAAAGACATTGAACAACAAGTCCCCGAAATAGCCGTACCTAAAGCTAATAAAATCAGTATGGTCGGTTTAGCGTCACTAGGGTTTAAGCTTTTAAAAAGCGCTAAAGTGGTCAAAGCCTTGTTCGCAGGAGCCAGTGTTGCCGCTTATTCATGGCTATTCTCTATTGAATTCGCCCTCGCCTTAATTGCCTGTCTAGTATTCCATGAATATGGCCACATTAGAGCTATGAAGCACTTTGGCATGAAAACCAAGGGCATCTATTTAATCCCCTTTATGGGCGGTCTAGCCTTAAGCGATGAGCGCATTAACACTCGCTGGCAAGATGTGGTCATCTCCATCATGGGTCCCACATTTGGCTTGTTTTTGTCTATCGCTTGCTTGGTAGCTTACTGGGTCACGGGCAATGTTTTTTTTGCCGGCTTAGCCGCCTTTAACGCGTTACTCAACCTGTTTAATCTATTGCCTATTCTGCCATTAGATGGTGGCCATATTTTAAAAAGCATCAGCTTTTCGATGAATAGCGTCACAGGGTTAATCGCCTGTGTTGCCGGAGCCGCTATTGGGGTATTTATCAGTTACAGCTTAGGCTTAGCCTTGTTAGGTTTCTTATTATTAATTGGTAGTTTGGAGATTGTTTTTGAATGGCGCGGTCGTCACCAAAGCCATTTGTTACCGCTAGACCGTTATGGACAGATCTTTTCAGCTATTTGGTATTTGCTAACCGTTAGTGCGTTAATTGGCATTATTTGGGTTATTGCGGGTACGGGTGATGATATGTTGCGGATGCCACTAGAGATACTTAAGAGTTAATTGGAGGATTACTTAGTCGGTTAATTCAGACTAATATCTCATGTTTACTAATTGCCTGCCGCAGGCCTTAGTGCAGATAATCCAGCGAGACGCCAGTTCTTGATTTTAAAATCAGCGTCCCTGTGGGCTTAACCAAAACATCTCTGTTTTGGATACTCGCTGGCTCATCTGCACCTGAAATTTCATCTCTTCGATTTAGCTTCACTCGTAACGACTACCAAAAGCAAAATATGAAGATAAATTTAGTGAATCTTTGAATGATTCATTTGAATTGAGGACATCGAGACTCTTTACTCCGAGAACCCGTGAGCTTGGCATGGATGTCACGCTAGCTTTCGTTGGGCCAAGAACGGCCCATCGGAAGCGATAGGGATTTTTGATAATGGCGAAGCAGACTACAAAAACGGCTAAAAGCTGGATCGATCCCCATCGAAAATATGCGTTTTTCAGCATTTTTCGTTTGGGGCGCTGGGTGTTCCAAGAGGGAATTACTGTTGATTCCCTCTTGACCGGTGCAGGATGGAATCCTGCGATGTTGCTTCTCTCTTTTTATAGAATCAAGTCAAATACCACGACTTACCTCGGCCGTTTAGGCCGCAAAACAAAACCAAACTTAAAGCTCGAATACATTAGTCATCACTTTATACAACTCAGTCCCTTGATGCACAGACGCCGAAGCAAAGTGCAAAATCGGCACGCAGTCTTTATCTAAACTCAGCGGTGTAACCGCTTTGTCTGAACCGTATAAATCCAACCTCAGCATATTGACTAAAGATTGCCCTGCTGCCAATGGCTCACCGACTGTGGCGCAATACTCAACCATGCCAGATTGCGGAGCATGAAACTTTTTATAATCTTTTAGATAACAGCCATAACGCGACAGTTTTGCAGGTTCAATAGCTTGTTTAATCACCCCACGATGGCTTAAATAAGCCAAAATACCATTGGCATCGACTAAAGCATCTGCCATATCAATCCGCTCTTGGCTAGCCAGCTCAAGGGTAAACGCTGCCACTGGCACATCAAAATGACGGCCTTTACTCGCGGCATAATCGGTTAGTTGCCACCAGGGACAAAACGCAGCCTCATCCATGGCGCCGCCAAAACTGTTAGGTATGATCAAACTGTATGGAATAGAGAAAAACTTAGCTGAGTCGAGATCATACTCAGGACAATACAGATGCTTACAGGATTTAGGCCCTGTATGTAAATCAAGCACGATATCGGCTTGATGAGCCAATGACTGCAAACTCACCGCTAATCTATGACCTGTAGTGATGCCCCAAGGCTGTTGTAGCTTGGTGTGACAAGCCTCAATTAGTGTTGCCTTAAACGATTTAATCAGCTCATCATTAGGTAAATCTTGATGCTGTTCATACCAGGCAGCTATGTCGATTTTATGTTCTAAGTACTCACGGTTCCAATTAACACCGGTTATTGGGTCAAATCGGCCTAGGGTAAACTCACCACTTTTTTGATTAATACCCAGCGGGTTGGCTAAAGGAGCAAGCACAATATCCCCTAAAACCTCAAGCTCTTCTAACAAGGTCATTAGTTGATAAATTACCGCATTACCTTGCACTTCAGCACCGTGCACGTTGGCTTGAACGTATACGGTCGGTGCGCTGCTGTCGATGCCTTTAAAAGTGAATAAAGGCACATCAAGGGATTGCCCAGCAGCGAGTTCACCTACATTCAGTGATGTGCGCAATGCTTTAGTCATCATTTGCTTTGTCATAGGTTACTCGAAAAGATTTTGATGTAATGCTTTAACAACGTCTGCCGCTTGAGTTTCATCAATTAATACACATAAGTTATGCGGGCTAGCACCCTGGCATATCATACGGACATTGTATTTTTCTAACACTTGAAATACTCGGCTACAAATACCCGCTGTAGAAGCAATTCTGTTACCAATAATCGCCACCAAGGCTAAGTTATCTTCCACTCTTACCCGGCAATGTTGTGATAACTCTTGCAATAACGATTCACTTAATAAGCCCTGGCCGCTTGAGTCAGAGCCTGTTTTATCTAATGTTAGCGCCACGTTCACCTCTGATGTGGTGATCAAATCTACCGATATTTTATGGCGTGCTAATGTAGCAAAGGTTTCAGCTAAAAAACCCTGGGCGTGAAGCATTTGCAAGCTATGCAGATTTAATAATGTTTGGTCTCGGCGTAATGCCACCGCGCGGTAAACTGGCGTATCTTCTACTTGATGACGGATCCAGGTTCCACCCGCTTCAGGGTCTTTACTTGAACCGACAAACACCTGAATTTTCTGGCGAACAGCTGGAAGTATCGTTGCTGGATGCAATACTTTGGCACCAAAAGTAGCCATTTCAGCGGCTTCATTAAAACTGATTTCAGCAATCGGGCGGGCATTAGGCGCCAAACGTGGGTCGGTGGTGTAAATGCCTGCTACATCGGTCCAAATTTCTACCGCATGGGCAGATAAAGCTTCAGCTAATAAAGCGGCTGAATAATCACTGCCGCCACGACCTAATGTTGTGGTGCGGCCCTGCTCATCTGCCCCAATAAATCCCTGGGTAACAATAATACTGGTGCTTAATAGCGGTTGTAAAAAATCACTCGATAAATGAGCAATTTGTTCAATTTGAGGTTCGGCACGACCAAAATGGCTATCGGTACGAAGCACCTGGCGTACATCAAAAGCCTGGGAAGATGCGCCCTTTTCACGGATAACAGCAGAGAATAATACCGACGAACAATGCTCTCCCATAGACAGCAGCTCATCCATAGCCGCTTTACTGCGGTCAAGAATTAATGACTCACTTAACACAGACATCCGGCTTAAAAGCTTATCAATTTGCGCAGCAATGTCCTGTGGCTGACTCAATTCATCAATAATACGATATTGAATTTGGGCAACTTGTTTTAGCAAGCTTAGACGACGTTCGTCGTTGACATTAGCACTGGTAAGTTCAACTAATAAGTTGGTTACACCGCTAGATGCACTGACCACCACTAAACGGGTATTAGGATTGGATAAAACGATATCAGCACAACGACTCATCGCTGAGAAATCAGCAACAGAGGTTCCGCCAAACTTGGCTACAACTAATTGATTTAACGACATATAATACACTCCGAACTAAACTTCGTTCGAAGAGCCTGGTGCAAAGATAACGCACCCTTAAAGAAGGGAAACAGCAATCACCACCAGAAGCTCTCCACCAAATAACAGGTGACAATCGCTAGGATTCAACCTAATCGACCGATAAATAAGTTAACCAAATCTTATTGTATCTCGGCGTTAATCTCCCTCGTAAGCTGTCATGGGAATTGGTCTTCCTCAAGCTTACTACCTAGTTAACGCTCCTCTTCTGTGCCTCCCTAAGGAGGGACCAGCAAAATAACAATAAACATAGGGTTAAGTCAATGCGCAAGATTGCAAGTTGAGTAAAAATAAACAAATGCATTATTTGCAGTAACGTACAATTAGGATTTGGCAGTAAAAAAGCGATTAGATGTGGTTTTGGGTAAGTTATGTGCAGGATAAAGATGACATTGTAAATGCAGAATGTTAATAGTGAGGTAAACAGAGCTTTAATATAAAATCAGTCGTTGGTATTAGCTCATTACACTCATTTGTTAAATTTATTGTCTCAATTAAAAATTAACAAATGAAAATAAAATGGTTTAACAGAATTCAGGGAAATCACTGACTAAACGTAAACGTTGATTAAAGGCTCCCATTTGCACCTCACTTTTGTGCTGATCAAAGCAGGCTACAAGCGATAACAAGCCTTGATTAACATAGTAAATTGCATGTTGTTTAAACTCTCGACCTAACTCAATAGCTTGATTTTTATCAATAAAAACAGCCCAACTTTTTTCAACATGTGACAAATCAGGTGCGACACCCATTAAGCAACGGTAAGGGCTTTGATATTGAAGGATTTTTAGTTGGAGTTCACGATCTAATAGGCGGTTTTGACTTGGGGTAAGTAAGCACCCTAATGGGTTATAAGCAGTAATAATAGCGAATGAAAAATCATGGGATAAAGACTGAGTCAGCAAAAAGTGCGTTTGTTGATAGTCCTGCCACACAGTATCGATAACATTTTGCATAACAAATCCCACTAAATAAGCCCAAAAGAGTGTAGCAGAAAGGATTTAATAGCGAAAGAAATGTAAATCCCATCATAAAAAAATATATAATTAACCATTTTAAATCAATTAACTAAATACAATATCACCCATTTTTTATACTTAATAAATTATTTATTTTAACATTTCATTTGTTAACAAATACAAATAAAGGGTACAATAACCTTCAGTTACTGATTGATCGTCACAAAAAGCAGCTTTTAAGGCTAATTCTTTACGATTAATACTATTAAGCTAAGACTTTACCGCCGTAAAATGACTGCCATATTGTTAAGTGTCTGTCTAAAAATTTCATTTTAGTTATGTCTAAATAGGAACTTTTAACTATCTTTAGGTTCACAGTCTACAGCGGCACGTATTGTTGCCACGATGAAAGGTTTTTAAGTCTTAGTAAAACTCACTCTAAGCTATTGCTTAAAATAGCAATTAAAAACATTAGAGAATGAGAGAGTGTTTAAATTCAAGGCAGACAATGTTAAACACCAATAATCCAGAATTTCTAACGTATGCAATTAAGCGTACGTAAACGCTAGCCCAATGCTAGATAACAAATTTTATTAATTTTTAGGTAATTTTATTATGCAAAATCCACATATTTTAATTGTTGAAGACGAAGCTGTAACCCGTAATACCTTACGTAGCATATTTGAAGCTGAAGGTTATGTTGTTACTGAAGCTAATGATGGCGCTGAAATGCACAAAGCCATGCTTGAAAATAAAATTAACCTCGTGGTGATGGACATCAACCTGCCAGGTAAAAATGGTTTGTTATTAGCGCGCGAACTTCGTGAAATCAACAATATTGGCTTAATTTTCCTAACCGGTCGTGATAACGAAGTTGATAAAATTTTAGGACTAGAAATTGGCGCTGATGATTACATCACTAAGCCATTTAACCCACGTGAATTAACCATTCGTGCGCGTAACTTATTAACTCGTGTAAACAGTGCCGTCACTGAGAACGAAGAGAAAGGGTCTGTTGAATACTACCGTTTCAATGACTGGAGTTTAGAAATTAATAGCCGCTCATTAGTGAATCCACAGGGTGAATCTTACAAGTTACCACGCAGTGAATTCCGTGCCATGCTTCACTTTGTAGAAAACCCGGGCAAAATACTAACCCGTGCAGATTTACTAATGAAAATGACTGGCCGTGAGCTTAAGCCACATGATCGTACTGTTGATGTCACCATTCGTCGTATTCGTAAGCACTTTGAAAGCTTAGCTGACACGCCTGAAATCATCGCTACCATCCACGGTGAAGGCTACCGTTTTTGTGGTCACTTAGAAGATTAATTATCGACCATCACATATGGGTACGATAAAATAAAACCGAGCCTATGCTCGGTTTTTTTATGTCTGAGGTTATTTTTATGATATGAATTAGGCGAGTTGATTTATCCTCCTATTCTGATGATTTAAAGTTTATATAATTTGATTCCGTTATGCCTCATGCCTAATATACTGCTGACTAACATTAAATGGATTAATCCTTCATGGCCAATAAGTTACTATTACTGACGCGCGAAAATGAAATTTACCGTGAATTAATAAACCAGTGCAACTTACCCGATTTAGTCATCTTAAATGACGAGTCAGACAGTATTATTGAAGCCGATATTTGGTTTGCAGAACCCGCCCTTGCTGCACCATTAATTAGCCAGACTAAAAATTTACGTTGGCTGCAATCAACCTTTGCTGGTGTAGATAAACTCGTCATACCAACACTGCGACGTGACTATCAACTGACTAATATTCGCGGTATTTTCGGCCCATTAATGAGTGAGTATTTATTTGGCTATTTACTCGCCCACCAGCGTGAGCACCTAAAATATAAACAGCAACAACAGCAACAAATTTGGGCTCCTGGGCGTTATAGAACGCTACAGGGGCAACATTTACTGCTGCTTGGCACAGGTTCAATTGCACAGCATATTGCAGCAACGGCTGAGCATTTTGGGATGACAGTAACAGGGATAAATCGATTAGGTACTGCAACCTATGGATTTGATCGGGTCGATAGTATTGATAACTTAGCTCTACACCTCAGTCAAGCCGATGTAGTGGCCAGTATTTTGCCTAATACCCCTGACACCGATAATATTCTCAACCAGCAAACCTTAAGCTTACTAAAACCAGAAGCCATCATTTTCAATTTAGGGCGTGGCAATGTGCTCGATTTAGATGCACTCACAGTTCAATTGAATCAAACACCAAATCAACAGGCTATTTTGGACGTATTTAGTCAAGAACCCTTACCTAAAACGCACCCAATTTGGTCTTGTGCTAATGCTATTATTACTCCTCATATCGCTGCACCGAGTTTTCCCGAGCAAATTGTTGCACTATTTAGCAGCAATTATCAGTTATGGCAAAATCAACAACCATTAAATTTTATTGTCGATTTTGATAAAGGCTATTAAAGATCAGTGGCTTAATTTAGCTATTTATATTGCAGACAGTATAAAAACAATAAATGTCGTATTTTTATCCAAAAAGTTATTGCCAATGATAACTGTTTTCATTTAGAATTAGATTCATCCAAGGGAATGGCTATATTGATATCCCTTTTTCATCTGAGTTCTAGAGGCTAATATGTACGTTTGTCTTTGTCATGCAATTACAGATAAGCAAATTAAAGAAGCAGTTCGCCAAGGCGATTGCTCGTTAGCTGATGTCAGAAAGCGTTTAGGTGTTGCCGATCAATGTGGTAAATGTGCCAGAATGGCGAGCCAGATTATTAGCACTCAATTAGAGTTCGAGCCAAACTTCTACGAAGTGGCCTAAACCACAAGATTATTTAAAGCCCCTAATTCAATAAAAATGCAGCCAGATGGCTGCATTTTTGTTTATGGGTTTGATATGCATTTATTATCCCGAGCTGAGGTTACTTATAATTTATCAGCGCAATATTTTAATACTGTTAAAAAAACAGCGGTGTTGAATCTTCAAACTCTTTTATCATTAACGGATCATATTGCCAGACCTGATTAATTATATCTGCCGTTAATACTTCACTAGGGCTGCCATCTCCCACAACAACCCCTTGGTTCAAAATCACTAATCTATCCGCATAACGAGACGCGAGATTAAGATCATGCAATACCACAATAACTGAGTAGTTATGATCAGTAGCTAAACTCCTTGCCAGAGCTAACACCCTGTGTTGCTGCGCTAAATCTAACGCTGACGTGGGTTCATCTAACAGTAAAATAGGTGAACTGCCAGCTTGAGCAAGCTGAGCCAATACTCGTGCTAACTGTACCCGCTGTTTTTCCCCTCCAGAAAGCGTAGGGTAACGACGGTATTTAAGTGCTGATAACGCTACTTTATCTAATTGTTGATCGACTAAAACATTACCTTGCTGCAGGCTTAGCGTCAGTGGATATAAACCCATTTGTACCACTTCAAATACTTTAAAAGGAAATGTCAGTGAGGCATGCTGTGGCAATACCGCTAATGACTTAGCCAGTTGTGCGCGATCCCAGTCCTTAAGCGGACGTCCTAAAACAGTTATTTGTCCGCTAGCTAAAGAGACTTCTTGGCATAAGCTTTTTAATAAGGTTGATTTTCCTGCGCCATTGGGGCCGAGTAACGCGGTCACTTGTCCCGAGTGCAGTTCAAGATTAACGTCTCGAAGAACAGCTTTATTCGCTATATTAACCGACAAATTAGTCATACTGATGGTGGCAACTCGAGCGGCAGTATCGGCATAATTGCTTACACTGTTTGGGAGAACACAATCATGACTCGAACGGCTATGATCATTAACGCGATAGTCAGCAGGGCATAAACTGGCTGAACTTAACGCATCAAGGTTGGTGCCCATTGTGGATGAGTAAGATTTCATGGATAAATATTTCAGCATATTAACCTAACTTATTACGCTGTTTAAGAAGCAGAACAATAAAGAATGGTGCGCCGAGTAAAGCGGTAACTAACCCTACAGGAAGCTCAGATGGAGCCACGATTGAGCGAGCCCCTATATCAGCAATAACTAGCAAGGCAGCGCCTAAAATAGCACTTAACGGTAATAACAAACGATGATCTGGGCCAATCAGCATTCTGACTAAATGCGGCACAACCAAACCAATAAAGCCAATAATCCCCGTTGCAGCGACAGCAATTCCCACCCCTATTGCACACAGTACAATTAGCTTAAATTTGAGTTTATCGACATCTAAACCTAAATGTCGAGCTTCTGCTTCACCGAGTAATAATGCATTAAGTGCCTTAGCATTTTGATTAAACTGCCAACTGATCACTGCCAGTGCAACTAAACTCAGGATCACATAATGCCACTGAGCACCAGCAACTGAGCCCATTTGCCACAGGGTTAAATCCCGTAATGCCATGTCACTGGCCATATAGGTGAGTACGCCAATACCCGCCCCGGCCAAGGCTGCAACCGCCACCCCTGACAGCAATAGTAATACCACTGAAGTACCGCTGGGGCTTGCAGCTAAACGATACACCACTAAAGTGGTCAACAAGCCTGCAAAAAAAGCACTGAAAGCCACTAAATATTCGCCGCCATGTGGAAATAGCACTATACAAATCGCCGCACCTAAAGCGGCACCGGATGACACACCAATAATGCCAGGGTCAGCTAAAGGGTTACCAAACAAGCCCTGCATGACAGCCCCGCATTGAGCAAGCGTTGCCCCAACAGCAAGTGCTAGCAAGGTGCGTGGTAAACGCACATTATTAATCACTAGCTGCTCGTGAGGAGCGACACTGGCAAAGTCTTGCTGGGTCGCCCAATTCACCATGGCATTAAAGCTAGTCATCGGACTAATTTGTAACGGCCCAATGCTGACCGATAGCAGGCTGGTGACCATCAATGCGGTGCATAAACAAGGCCAAAGCCAGCGTTGATTTTCCATGATATATCCTAATAAAGCCGACTTTTTTTGATATAAATCATGATGATTTTTTTATTGTCATAAAATCACTGGCAAGCTGGTCTGCCGCCAATATGGCACTTAAACCGAGTCCACCGAGTAATGCTTGAGATGGCAGACTTTTAACTTGGTTCTGCTCACCCGCTGGGGTGTGTTTAAGTAATGGCATGGCTTGAAGTAGTTCATTAGCGGGATCGGTTGACTCAGCGTCACTGCGGTTTGAAATAAGAATCACATCGGGTTGCAGCGCTAAAATGCCTTCCTGTGAAACACTTTTGTAGCCGTCAAAGCCTGCAATATTTTGTCCACCCGCTAAGTTGATAATAATGTCAGCGGCGGTGCCATTACCGCCTACACGAGCTGGTCTGTCGGGTTGTAATAACAAAAACAGCACTTTTGGTGCCTCGCCTAATTGGGCTATTTGCTGCTGTTTGGTATTCAATCGACTAAATGAAAGTACAATTTCTTTCTTTAACTCAACCGCCTGCGCCTTACGGGACAGTAACTCCCCTATTTGATCAACATGACTTAGCAGCTCAGCCTCAGTCTCTGCACTAGGTAAACTCACCACCTTAACGTTTGCGCTACTCAGTACCTCAAGCGTACTGTTAGGCCCCATTGCATCTGAGCCGATGAGTAAACTCGGTGAGAGTGCCAAAATACCTTCCGCAGACAACATTCGGTGATAACCCAGCTTTGCTACAGAATCTAGCGCAGCGGGTATATGACTTGTAGAGTCGACACCCACTAACTCATTACCAGCGTCTAAAGCTAACACAAGTTCGGTGATGCCAGCGCCAGCGCTGACAACCCGATTTTCAGCGATTGCAGCTTGGCTAAAAATAGCTGCTTGTCCAAAAACGATGCTAACAAGCAGTGCGGTCATCCTCATCATATTGGTGGGTAATGACTTGTTTGAACTCAACACAGATAGCTGTTGTGTCTGCGATAACTGGGGTAGCTTGAACATAACTTAACTCCGAATAAATAAATCGTGCTGAATCGCCTATATGATGGCTACCGTTACGGTTCCATTAAAATTTGAGTATTACTAATTTGTTGTCGTTGCAATAAGGCTAATAGCGTCATTAGCGGCTGAACAGGCGCATTCTTATCTGCTGCCACCACCACGCGGATATCAGGGGTATCATTCAATATATGAATAAAAGCGGCTTCAAATTGATCAAAATCAGTAAATGTTTCACCGTCTAATGCCCAGTACGGCTCAGTGGCTAAAATATTGATCGCGATATGCTGCTCCTGAGACAAGGCTGTTAATTCAGAATTAGCTTCAGTAGGTATATCGACGGGTAATGTCAGCAGCTGGGTATTTGCCGTCAGTAATAAAAACACCAACACAATAAAGATAATGTCGATAAGTGCGGTTAAATCTATCCCAGTACTAGATTGTCCAGCAGGTGTCTCTGCGCAGATCATCTATTTGGCTCCGTTAATTCAGTTGTCATTGGTGTTGCTGCATTAGTCATCTGGGCGCGAACAATAGCTGATACTTTTCGATAGGGTTCATCACAGCCAATACTTAACGCCTGGTCAAAACCTTCTAGCCACAAATTCAATTGATTTAATCCATGGGCGATATGGTTACAACGCTTGTCAGCCCACAAACCCAATAAATTCGACAAGGTAATTGCGGGTACGGCAATAATCAATCCTGCCGCTGTGGTATTCATCGCAAGCCCCAAGCCAGTGGCTAATTGTGACGGGGTCACTGGGCCATCTGATAGTCCTAATTGAGTGAACATTTCAATCAGCCCAAGTACCGTGCCTAATAAGCCAAGTAAGGGAGTGATAACACCAATAATGTGCAATACCTTTAAACCGGATTGCAGTTTATCTTTTTGCTTTAATAACCACATGTTTAAGATTTCTTCACGCATTAAACGGGGCTGTCCACCATGGGATAACAGCAATGCGCTTCCTTGTGCTAGCATGCTACGGCCTTGGCTTAATAAGGTGATAAGTTGCTGCCGTTTCTCGGGTGTCGCACTGCGGGCTTGTTGCCTTAGCTCTGTCAACCATGCATCACGGTTTAATAACTCGTTGATAATCAGTGCAACACGTTCAAGCACAATTAACAGCGTTAAAGAAGCACAGATAATCATTGGCCAAGTTAGATAGCCTAATTGGTCTGAAAGCTGCAAATATAATGATTGAGACATATTGGTTTCCTCTATTGAGACTAATTAAGTGCAAATTTCACTGGCACTCTAACCGTATATGCATAAGCGGTTTGCGGTGTCGGGGCCGAAAACTGCCATTGCTCAACCGCATCTATCGCTGCGGCATCAAGTAAGTTATACCCCGAGCTATCCACCAGCGTGAGCGATAACTGCTCACCAATTTGGTTAAACATCACTTCCACAGTCGCTGTGCCCTCAAAGCCACGTTTACGGGCTGCTTTAGGGTAATGAGGCTGTGTCGGAGGTGCTAAAAATGTCGGTTGTGGCAAGGCCACTGTTTGCTGTGTGACCCCAAGCGAAGCGGATGCTAAAGTTTTTTGCGTTAAAGTATCCGCAGCAAGGCTAGCCAAATAAGTAAGCGCTGAATCATCGGTATCAGCTTTAATAATCTCAGTATCTATTGCGGGTTGAATGGTAGGTTTAGATAAAGGTTGGACGGTTTTAACCGCTGCCATGACCTTTTCAGGTTTAGCCTCAGGCGTCACCATGGTATGAGCCGTTGATTTAACCTTAACGATTGGTTTAAGGTTAACCGCAGTTTCAGCTATGGGCTCATCAATTTGAGTCGGTTCTTTTGCAGCGTTAACCGTACCTTGAGCTTGAGTGCTAGCTTGCATAGCTATAACGACACTGACCGCTTGCTTTACGCCCATTGCAGCGCCTTCAGATAGCTGAATAGTCGACTCACTTATTTGAGAGGCAAGCACTCCTCCTTGAATTAAAATCGTTATACATCCAAAAGCAAAATATCGTTTAGGTGTCATCAGCAATATTCTTCTACTGTATCTGTGTGGTCAAATATCAACACTTCCCATCAAAGTAAGTCATATTTAGAATGTTTACATTCTTTACAAACATATTAATTACAGCGGGTTATGTTGAAAGATTATATTTAATAAGCAGAATATACATCAACAGTAATGAGATCGCAAATGATAATGATTTTCATTTGATCTATGTTTTGTTATCCGGTAGAGTGTGGAAATAACCCGTCAATGATTACGTTTGGTGCTTAAGTAACCTCACATTTCTGCTCAATAGATTGTTAGCAAAACTGCACTTATCAGCATTGTGATTGCACCGCGTACTCAACAATATTTCAAGTTTATGACTTTAAGGATTTAACAATGACCAAAAAGCCACTCGTTGTAGCAATGGCAATGGTTTTCAGTACCACCGCATATGCACAGCAAAATAAGACTGTTACTGAATTTGATGAAGTATTGGTTACCGCAACGCGTATTCACGAAAAAGTATCCGATACTAGCCGCAGCGTAGTGGTGATAAGCGAAGATAATATACAAGAGTCGCAACCATCTTCTGTTGCAGATGCATTGAAAAATCAAGCTAACGTTAACGTCACTAATGGCCCGCGAGCTTCATCTCAAGGGGTTGAAATTCGAGGATTAAGTGGACAACGTGTATTACAAACTATTGATGGTGCTCGTCAGAATACTAATTCTGGTCATCGTGGTAGCTATTTTATGGATCCTGAGTTACTGAGCTCAATTGAAGTAATACGCGGCCCTGCAAGTAGTTTGTGGGGCAGTGGCGCAATTGGTGGCGTTGTGGCGCAAAACACTAAATCAGCTCAAGACTTTTTAGAACAAGACGATAAGTTTGGTGGTTACATTAAGCAAGGTTTTGAAAATAATGGCGATAAAATTAAAACCAGTGGCACCATTTACGGTTTAGCGGATCAAATTGATTGGCTATTAAGTGGCAGCTATCACGACAGTAACAACATCAAAATAGGCAATGACCAAGCCCTTGAGAACAGTGCAGCAGAATCCACAAGTGGCTTAGCCAAATTAGGTTGGCAACTCACCGATGATCAACGTCTGCAATTTTCAGCACGACTTGCTGATAACGACGAATTAGTCCCAAGTAATCCCTCGACTCATGTCGGCAGTTCGGTGCCATTAGTGCAACGTCATATCCAAGATCAAAATGTCACTGTGGCCTATAGCTTGAACCCTACTGACAATCTATTACTCGATCTCAACAGCACTGTGTATTGGAACAATACCCGCTTTGATGAGGATCGCGTGACTAAAGGTCAATTTGATACCACTGAATTTGAAACTATAGGTTTTAGCTTAAATAATAGCTCAACGTTTGCTTCTACTGTACTGACCTATGGTGTTGATGGTTATCAAGATAAGATTAATACTGTCCGTGACGACTTTAATCAAGTGGGTCAACGTCCTGATAGTATTGATGGTGAAACGTCGGTTTGGGGCGCCTTTACCAAAGCCGATATCGCATTAACCGACAGCATAGCTTTAGATGCCGCGGTACGTTATGACACCTTTAAAAATCAAAGTAATAACTTGAAGCTGTCATCTGATGATAATGCATTAAGCCCTTCCCTTGGTCTAATGTGGGACGCCACTAAATGGCTCACTTTGAGTGCACGATATGATGAAGCATTTCGCGCCCCAAGCATGGAAGAAATGTATTCAACAGGTTCACATTATTGTATTCCGTCCATTCCAAGATTCTTACCTAATGGCTTATGCAATAACTTCCAAATCAATCCTGATTTACGTGCTGAAAAAGCACAAAACAAAGAGATTAAGGCCGACATGCGCTTTGCTAACTTAGCGGGTGATGATGAATTAGCCATGACCTTAAGTGTATTCCGTAATGATGTAGATGACTTTATCGAGCAAACCGTATCTAACCCGCTTCATGGTATTCCTGGGCTTGAGCAAACAACCTCGTGGGATAACGTTGATGAAGCCAAATTAACGGGTTTTGAATTCACAACTCGTTATCGCTACCAACAAACTCGCCTAGCGGTTAACTACGGTCAAACAGAAGGCAAAGATAAAACCACTGACCAATATTTATCAAATATTCCGGCTCAAAAAATCGGCTTTGATTTATCGCAATCTATCATGGAAGGCGATATGAAATTGGGCACACGTGTTAATTACGTTGCAGAACAAGATCAATTACCCAAAGCCAACAAGCAACAATATGACTCATACACCCTATGGGATGTCTACGTAGCCTGGGAGCCTGCGATGGGCACCTTTGAAGGTTTACGTGTCGACTTTGCCATTGAAAATATCGGTGATGAAGAATATCGCCAAGCATGGCAAACCTTGTACGAACAAGGCAGAAACTTCAAATTAGCGGCACGTTATTCATTCTAATGATGATATCTCGCACATTAACCAACACATTGGAGCTATTCCATGGCGATATCAGTCGACATAATTAAGCAGTATTTAAATGACAACCCAGCGGCAATGCCCGCACAAGTGGCTGCCGAATTAAATGCCACTGAACTTGAGGTGGTACTGGCTTTACCTGCAGAGCAGTTGGCTTTATTGCCGCTCACTGAAAAAGATACCTTACTGACCTCACTACCAGAATGGGGGCCGATGACGACGATAATCTCGATATCAGGCAGTATTTTTGAATTTAAAGGGCCATTCCCAAAAGGAAAATACGCACATGGGTACTACAACTTAATCACCAAAGGTGATGGTTTACACGGCCATTTAAAATTGGACGATGTGAGCGCAATTGCACTTATCAGTAAGCCATTTCGCGGGTCAGAAAGTCATTCAATTAACTTTTTTGGCCAGCAAGGTGAAGTGATTTTCAAAGTGTATTTAGGCCGAGATCAACAACGCGTATTGCTAAGCGATCAAGTTGCACGTTTTCAGGCATTAAAAAACAACGTGTAACCCAAAGCTTAAAGCACTTATTTGAGCGGTACTCGCTGTGCAGCTCAATGATAAAACGATTAGACAACGTATCAATACAGTGGAGAAAATCCTGATGTCGGCAGATAAAGATCAACGTTTACGAGAAAAGCTACTACCAGAAATTGAGGAATTTAAAGGGCAACGTTTAAGCCTACAACTTGCTACCCAAGATGCCGATGGCGTTCCCAATGCTAGTTATGCACCGTTTGCCCTCGCTGATGATGGCTTTTATATTTTAGTGAGTGAAATGGCTCGCCATGGCACTAACTTGAAAGTCTGTCAAAAGCTGTCTGTCATGCTAGTTGAAGATGAATCAGAGTGTAAAAGCGTATTTGCCCGAAAACGCTTAACTTTCGATGCAACTGCTGAAATAGTTACCCGTGACAGTGAAGCATTTATCAAAGGTGTGGCGGCATTATCTGCACGTTTTGGCGAGATGATTGATAATTTAGCAGCACTAACCGACTTCAATCTATTTAAACTCAATCCACACCAGGGTTTATATGTTAAAGGGTTTGGTCAGGCATTTAGTTTGTCAGGCGCAGAGCTATTAGATGTAGATTGGAAGCGTGATGGCCACCACGGTAGTGCGGAAAAAATAGTTAAAATTGCCTGATATCTATACTTATCTAGAACAAGCATTTTGGCTGAATTTTTACTCCCTCTCACTGAAAATTATCATAAATCAACAAAAAAGCTCACGTTAACGACGTGAGCTTTTTTGCATTAAACATTGTATAGCGAGTCAGTATTTAACTGCTGACTTTGATTCGATAAATTACTCTTCACTGTCCAGCTTATCAATTACGTTATTATCACTGACAGTACCCATAGCTTCAATTTCAACACTGTCTACTCGCTGCAAGCCTCTTGGCAGTTTAGCGCCACGTCGGCCACGCTCGCCGCGGTAATGCTCTAAATCACTGGCTTTAAGGGTGAGTTTACGCTTACCGGCCCACAGGGTCACCGCTGCCCCACTTGGTACTACGTTTAAGTGCATCAATAATTCTTCACGGTTTTTGGCACGCTCGGTTGGAATGCCAATAATTTTATTGCCCTTACCTTTAGATAATTGTGGCAAGGCATCTAAACTGAACATCAGCATGCGTCCTTCACTGGTGATGGCTAATAAAGCATCATCAGCACCTTTAGTAATAAGCTTAGGTGTTAGCACCTGCGCATTAGCCGGTAAAGATAACAAAGCTTTACCCGCTTTATTACGGCTGACCATGTCTGAGTAAGCACCAATAAAGCCATAACCTGCATCACTGGCTAATAGGTAACATTGTTCGTCCTCACCCATAATGACATGCCGCATCACAGCACCTGGTGCCATGTTAAAGCGAGTCGTGATCGGTTCGCCCTGGCTTCTAGCCGATGGTAAAGTATGGCTGTCGGTGGCAAATGCACGACCTGATGAGTCGACAAATACTGCCGCTTGATTACTTTTACCTATGGCGCTGCACAAATAACTGTCACCCGCTTTATAGCTTAAGCTTTGTGGGTCAACATCATGACCTTTAGCACAACGTACCCAACCTTTATCAGACAATACAACCGTAACAGCTTCTGTTGGAATAAGTTCTTGTTCGGTTAATGCCTTTGACTCTTTACGCTGAATAATTGGCGAGCGACGATCGTCACCAAATGTTTCACCATCTTGAATTAGCTCTTTTTTGACTAAGGTTTTTAAGCGGCGATCTGAACTTAAAATCAGTTCTAGCTTGTCACGCTCGGCCATTAGCTCATCTTGCTCAGCTTTGATTTTAAATTCTTCTAGCTTGCCAAGGTGACGTAGCTTTAACTCTAAAATAGATTCAGCTTGCTTGTCACTTAAGTTAAAACGAGCCATTAACTCCGCTTTAGGATCATCATGAAAGCGAATAATTTCAATCACTTCATCGATGTTTAAAAACGCGACCATTAAGGCTTCAAGAATATGCAGACGCGCAATCACTTTGTCTAAACGGAATTGTAAACGACGGGTCACCGTAGACACGCGGTACTCTAGCCATTCAGTTAACATGGTCAGCAGGCCTTTCACCTGCGGGCGACCATCAAGTCCAAGCACGTTTAAGTTGATGCGAAAGCTTTTCTCTAAATCCGTTGTAGCAAATAGATGGGTCATTAATTGGTCGCAATCAACTCGATTTGAGCGCGGTACAACGACTAACCTCACAGGATTTTCATGATCAGATTCATCACGTAAATCACTTACCATTGGCAGCTTTTTGGCCTGCATTTGCAAGGCAATTTGCTCTAGAATTTTGCCACTACCCGCCTGATGTGGCAGTGATGTGATGATAATTTCATGATTATCAATACTGTATACCGCGCGCATTTTAATTGAGCCACGACCGGTTTCGTAAATTTTGGCAATATCAGCACTTGGGGTAATAATTTCTGCTTCGGTTGGATAATCTGGCCCAGGCACCAGTTCCATTAAACGTGCTAAATCGGTTTTAGGGTTATCTAATAACTCGACACAGGCAGAGACTAATTCACGCACATTATGCGGCGGAATATCGGTTGCCATACCGACTGCAATACCGGTGATGCCATTTAATAAAATATGCGGTAGTCGAGCAGGTAATGTTTTAGGCTCTTTCATGGTGCCGTCAAAGTTAACGCCCCACTCTACAGTGCCTTGGGCTAACTCTGACAATAATACTTCTGAAAACTTGGACAGAGTCGCTTCGGTATAACGCATCGCCGCAAACGATTTAGGATCATCTGGGGCACCCCAGTTACCTTGACCTTTTACTAGCGGATAACGATATGAGAAAGGCTGTGCCATTAATACCATGGCTTCATAACACGCGCTGTCACCATGGGGATGATATTTACCTAACACATCACCGACAGTACGAGCTGACTTTTTAGGCTTAGATTGCGCATTAAGGCCAAGTTCGCTCATGGCATAGATGATACGACGCTGTACTGGCTTTAAACCATCACCAATATGCGGCAATGCACGATCCATGATCACGTACATTGAATAATTTAAATAAGCCTCTTCGGTGAATCGGCGTAATGGCATTTGCTCAACGCCATCTAGGCTTAATTCAATCGCATCACTCATCTGTGCTTTCCTGTATTGGATCAGTGGCTTTATAGAACAAACGGTATATATTGCCCTTTAAATCATCTGAAATATAAATTGCGCCATCTGGTGCGGTTAGCAAATCAAATGGTCGTGCGACGGGAAACTCTCCGTCTAAAAAGCTCACTACCGTTTCCCGGTGTGTAATCGTTGTTTTCGGCTGGCTGTTATCTAGTGCCAGCATCACTATTTGGTAACCCACCTTACTTGAGCGGTTCCATGAACCATTTTCAGCCACAAATAACTGCTGTTGATAACGCTCAGGGAACTGAGTGCCGGTATAAAAATGTAATCCGGTTGGGGCTACATGAGCCGGTAATTCAAAAACAGGCGGAGTGATTTTTAAATTGGTTGGCTTATCATATGCAGGTTCTTTAATATCACTTGCATGTATGTAGGGAAAGCCAAAATGAGTGCCTTTTATATCCAGTCGATTAATCTCATCGGCGGGCAAATTGTCGCCCATCCAGTTGCGGCCTAAATCCGCAAACCACATTTGGTTAGTGCCAGGTTCCCAATCAAAACCCGTTACACTGCGAATACCTAAGGCAACTTGCTCACTAGCACCAGTTTGAACATTAATCGCTAGCACACTGCCATAGGGAGCTGGTGCTTCACACACATTACAGGGCATGCCCAAGGCAACATATAATCGTCCATCTGGGCCAAAACGCATCGCGCGGCTATAGCGCTTCTCTAGGTCAGGCAGATTTGAGTAGACTTCTTTAGCGCGTGATGGGCGACGTAAACGATCTTCAATCTCTTCATATTTGATAATTCTGTCTTCTTCACTGACATAAAGATCGCCTTTATAAAATGCTAAAGCATCAGGGTTTTCAAGCCCTCTGGCGATAACATAACGTTTATCTACCTGGCCATCTTGATCATTATCAACTAACGCGTAAATGGTGCCATTTTTTTGCGAACCAACAAATAAGGTGCCATGTTCACCTAATGCCATTTGTTTAATATCGCCTAAATCAGAGGCATACAAAGAAAGGCCGAAACCTTTAGTCACTGTAATCATCACAGATTGAGCGGCATGAACTTGGCTAACAAGCATTGTGCTAAAGCCAAATAATGCACAAGTTTTTGCCGCCCATTGCCAATTAAGCCGGAATGATTTCGATTTGATATACAACATGTAATTATTCATTTGCCTCTAATTTTTATTATTGGCGGTCAAAAACCCATTTAATCAATGGTCTCAGTAAACTTTCTCAATAAAGCAACAGCTTAAACCTGCGCTAAGTCACCTTTGGTTTCTAACCAACTCTTTCTATCAGATGAACGTTTTTTGGCAAGCAGCATATCCATTAATGCATCAGTGCCATCATCATCACCTATGGTGAGCTGCACTAAGCGACGGGTATTAGGGTCCATGGTTGTTTCGCGTAATTGTAATGGGTTCATTTCACCTAGACCTTTAAATCGAGTGACTTGAACTTTACCTTTTTTCTTTTCAGCGATAATACGATCTAAAATACCGGTTTTTTCTGCTTCATCTAAGGCATAAAAAACTTCTTTACCTAAATCGATACGAAATAAAGGCGGCATGGCAATATACACGTGGCCTTTTTCGACTAACACTCGGTAATGCTTTAAAAACAATGCGCAAAGTAAGGTGGCAATATGTAAACCATCCGAGTCAGCATCGGCTAGAATACAAATTTTACCATAGCGCAATTCATCGATATTAGCGCTATCAGGATCGCAGCCTATCGCGACAGAAATATCATGTACTTCTTGAGAAGCCAATACTTGAGCTGAATCCACTTCCCAGGTATTTAAAATTTTACCCCGCAGCGGCATAATCGCTTGAAACTCACGATCTCGCGCCTGTTTGGCACTGCCACCAGCAGAGTCACCTTCCACTAAAAATAGCTCGCCGCGCATAGGGTCTTGACCCGAACAGTCGGTTAACTTACCCGGTAACGCCGGCCCTGAAGTGACTTTTTTACGGGCCACTTTTTTAGCGGCTTTAAGGCGACGCTGGGCGTTACTAATACATAATTCTGCTAATTGTTCAGCAAGATCGGTATTAGAATTAAGCCATAATGAAAATGCATCACGCACAATGCCCGATACAAATGCTGAACTTTGACGGCTAGAGAGTTTCTCTTTAGTTTGCCCGGCAAATTGAGGGTCTTGCATTTTGATTGATACAATAAACGCCGCTTTATCCCAAATATCTTCAGGTGACAGCTTAATACCACGGGGAACTAAATTACGAAACTCACAGAACTCACGCATCGACTCTAATAGACCTTGTCTAAAGCCGTTAACATGGGTGCCTCCTAATGGGGTAGGAATTAAGTTTACATAACTTTCTGTTAAGCTTTCGCCACCTTCAGGTAGCCAGGTAATAGCCCATTCTGCGGCTTCTAAATCGCCTTTAAAACTGCCGACAAAAGGCTCTTCTGGCAATAAAACCGAATCTTTAACGGCTTCTTTTAAATAATCTGTTAAGCCACTTTCATAAAACCATTCGTGGACTTCACCGTTGTGTTTATTGGTGAATTTAATTCTAAGCCCTGGGCACAATACAGCTTTGGCTCGTAGAATATAAATAAGCTTAGTGGTTGAAAAATTGGCAGAATCAAAATAGCTACTATCTGGCCAGAAATGAACGCTGGTGCCAGTATTACGACGACCACAAGTCCCTGTTACAGTTAACTCTTCGACTTTGAAGCCATTCTCAAAGGCCATTTCATAGATTTGGGCGTCACGACGAACGGTTATCTGAACCCGCGTAGAAAGAGCATTAACAACAGAAATACCCACTCCATGTAAACCGCCCGAGAATTGATAGTTCTTATTGGAAAATTTACCACCCGCATGCAGCTTGGTGAGAATAAGCTCAACCCCGGGAATACCCTCTTCAGGGTGAATGTCGACTGGCATACCGCGGCCATCATCGGTCACTGCTAATGAGTTATCAGTGTGTAATGTCACTTCAATTTTTGATGCATGTCCAGCAAGTGCTTCATCGACACTGTTATCGATGACTTCTTGACCTAAATGATTAGGACGAGTTGTATCGGTATACATGCCTGGACGGCGTTTAACCGGATCAAGTCCATTAAGGACTTCAATTGCATCTGATGTATATTGATTAGTCATATTCCACACATTGTTGTTATTCACTCAGCTATAAAGCAGAGTGTTGATTATTAAGGCAGCTGAAGAAATCGACAAATTTTATCAAGCTGTTGCTCGTATCCCACAAAACTGTGGTCGCCATTAGGTTCTAGATGTAATTCACAGCAATGATACTTGTGCACAGCCTGACGATAATCTAACACTTCGTCACCAGTTTGCAACAAAACCAAGAATCTATCGGGGTGGTTAATGACATTTGTATCATATTGCGCTACGGCTATACGATCTTCAGGTAGCACCTGATAATGCTCGTCAATATATGGATTATATTGGGGTCCTAAAAACTCTTCAAATAAATCATACGGTTTTACCGCAGGGTTTACTAATACCGCTTTTCCACCATACTTTTCGGCTAAAAAACTGGCGAAATAGCCACCAAGGGATGAGCCGATAAATCGAAGTGGCTGGCCATTGGCTAATGCTTGTTCGGTGATCTTAGTTAATAATGCCATCGCTTCATGGATTGATGTTGGCACTTGTGGCTGAAAAAATACTAAATCGGGATAATATTGCTTGATATACATCTCTGTTTTCAGCGCTTTATCTGACTGATTTGAACTATTGAAACCATGTATATAAAGCAGCATATATCCTCACGCAACGGTTAATTAACATTAACACGTATTCACAAAACTTATTGAAAAGTGTGTCGAAAGAAGTTAATAACCGCTGGCTTCATTGTCTGGTGTGAAATGATCGCCCGCAACACGATGAACCTCAGTGTGAATGCTACCATCGCAAAGCAGCTCCAGCAAACGATAACCCGGTTGAACGCCATCTAAAGCAAAATGATCGGATAAAGGCTTAAATTGTATACAGGTAGAAGGGGTCGCCATTAATGCGATTGCCCCATGTGGGCCTTGGTGGTGCTGGTTTACTTGCTGATGAACATGCCCCCAGAGTAAACCTTTGACTTGTGGGTATTGACTGACTCTTTGGATAAAGTCGCTGCCATTCGCCATACAGTGTTGATCTAACCAGCCGCATTGCATCAAAATAGGATTATGATGCATGGCCAGTAATACGTGTTTATCTGGCTCAGCATTAATTGCGGCATCAATGATCGAAAACTGCTCTTCTCCCATAAATCCGCCAGGCTTACCACGCACCGTGGAATCCAACATGAGGATTTGCCATTTGCCAGCAATAATCCGTTGCTGACCAAAAATATTGTCACCCTGCATATGTAACGCCATCATACGAGGATCGTCATGATTACCAGGTAAGTAGTGGCATGGTAATTTGGTGGATGATATTTGGCGAACAAAATTATGATAAGAAGTGGCTGAGTAATCCTGGCTAATATCACCAGAGGCGATCACTAAGTCAGCTGTTGCAGAAGAAGCCATGAAAGTATCAATAACCGCTTGCAGGCTATTAGCTGTGTTTACACCTAAAAGCTGAGATTCAGGATCGGCAAAAAGATGCGGATCCGTAACCTGGACCAATCGCACCGATTGATTTTCCTCAAAAGTGTATTTAACAGCTGGTTTCAGCACGTACAATTCCCAAATATATAGTTTTCAAGCAAGTCACTAAAAAGTAATGCTGTGACAACCTATCTTAAGTAGTTCTTCTAAAAATGCATTCACTTGAAATTTTTCATCTGCCTGATGCATGTGTATATTAGGATAATCATATACCGGTTTAAAACTAAAAATCTGTTGGCTAGTTAACACTTCTGCTAATTGAGCATCATGATATATTCGAACCACCACTGTCGGAGACGACACAAATAAGCTGTGCGGTAAATTTCGAGATATCTCAACTAATTGGGTATATCGAGTATTTTCAACCAATGTAATAGCAAGTGAACCAAACTCACCTTCAACTACCCAAGAGGTATCGGCTTCACCCACGTCTGGCAACCACTTTAAAATCAGCGCATAATTTCGCCCACACAATGCTAAAAAAGCACTGACGTTGGGTTGATATCTACTCTTATCTTGGGAACTTAGCTGTGCCAATTGATTCACTTCACCTCAAATATGTAACCAGTTGTTTTAACCTAATCCACTTGATTCTGGTATTGCTGATAATTCAACATTAACCACTGTATACCCAGTACCGTTGATGCATTATCTATTCGACCGGACTTCACCCAATCATAAGCTTGCTCACGGCTAACCACATGAACTTTAATGTCTTCATTTTCGCTATCAAGTCCATGAATTCCGTTTGCTTGACTAGCATCGACACGCCCAAGGTACATGTAAAAACGCTCGCTTGTACCGCCGGGGCTAACAAGATAACTATTGATATAATCAATATGACTGGCGACTAAGCCTGACTCTTCAAATAACTCTCTTGTAGCAACTTGCTCTGGTTTTTCGCCGGGCTCGATCATACCTGCCACAAGCTCAAGAAGCCAGATTGATTTAGTCGTTACTAATGCAGGCACGCGTAACTGTTCGATTAATACGACTTGATCTCGAATTGGATCATAAGGCAATACCACAACGGCATTTCCACGCTCAAATACTTCTCGAGTGACTTCACCACTCCAGCCACCTGCAAACAACTTATGTTTAAAGCGATATTCGTCTAACCGAAAAAAACCTTGGTAGAGCACTCGTTTAGACAAGAGTTCAAAGTCATTGTCGGCATCAAAATTTACTGTCGGTATTGTATTTTTCATAAAAAACCCAATGTTAAGTGGATATATGGTTAAGAAAGTATTCACCACATAATAAGATGAAATAAATTGAATTATTGTTGAGGTTGCCCGGTGTGAAATAAAATCTGTTACACTTCAGAGTTGACTTAAATCGATAAGTTTTTAATAGTCGGATATGTAGCATTCTACGTCTATTGAATAAAAGCTCACTTTGGCCAACTATAAGATACTTAAGCTTAGAAAAAAATCACTTTTTGTAAGTGATATTGCACAAATACAAATACATTAAGATACCGCTATTTGTTATGCTTTTTCTAAACTAATAGTGTTTACAAAATTTAAGCTTTATCGCAATTGCGTTTAAAATGGCGATAATGCTGCCAGTATTTTCCACTTTAATCATTTGATTAAGTGCACTGAAATCGACCTATCAAGGCTAATGCCGTTAGTAATAGATAGGTTTAATAATTAGTTCGTTATATCTTTAACTACAATATTTAAGCATTGTCTAAAAGGGCAGAAAATGAAATTCAAAATGGGTACTCTATACGCAGCGTTATCGTTTGCAGTGTTCGCGCCAGCTCTACAAGCTGACGATTTAATGCAAATTTATCAACAAGCTCTCACCAGCGATCCTATTGTATTGCAAGCACAAGCTCAGCGGAATGCATTATACGAAAACATTGAAGAAAACCGTGCCCCTCTTCTACCAACTATTAGTGCCAGTGTAGGTTATGCCAAAGCATGGAATAAGTACGAAGGTGAATCAACGTTAGAACCCGAAGGATTTACCGGTGGCTTAAAACTAAACCAATTAATATACGACCATAGCGCATGGGTAGGATTAGACCTGGCTGAAATGGCGGCATCGCAAGCCGATGCCTCTTATGCATCAGCACTTCAGTCGCTTATCATTCGCGTGACTAATGCTTATTTCAACGTATTAACAGCTAAAGATAACTTTGAATTCCAAGGCGCTGAAAAAGCGGCTATCGAACGCCAACTTGAACAGACTAAACAACGCTTTGCTGTGGGTTTAACTGCGATTACTGACGTGCATGAAGCTCAGGCACAATACGATTTAGCCTCTGCACAAGAAATTTTAGCTGAAAACACTTTAGCCAATAGCTATGAAGCGCTGCGTGAAATTACTGGCATCGACCATAAATCAATTAATATTCTCGACACTAACCGCTTTTCAGCGGGTGCTCCAGCACCTGAAACCTCTGCTGATTGGTTAAAAATGGCTGAAACGAGTAACCTAGCGTTACTGGCGCAGCGTATTGGTAAAGACATTGCCAACGAGACCATCAACCTTTATAAAGCGGGCCATATGCCAACTCTAAATTTTGATGCGGGTTACACTAAAGGGTTTGAGCAAAAACCGACTACTGACTATGATAGTACTAATATTGGTATCACCTTGCGAGTACCCATCTTTGAAGGCTTCAAAGTTTCTTCACAGGTTAAGAAAGCACAATATCAATATGTTGAAGCCAGTGAAAAACTAGAGCAAACACACCGTGGGGTAGTTAAAGATGTGCGTAATAACTTTAACAACGTCAATGCTTCTATTAGTTCGATCAGAGCATATGAGCAATCAGTGGTCTCGTCTGAAAGTGCATTAAAAGCGACTCAAGCTGGTTTTGAAGTCGGTACACGTACTATTGTTGATGTATTGAATCGTACCCGTGACTTATATGATTCCAAGCGTAAATTATCTGATGCCCGTTACGGTTATATCAATTCAATCGTGGCACTTAAACAAGCGGCCGGTACATTGAATGAAGATGATGTGAATGCCATTAACAATGGCTTAATTAGCCAGTTATAGTCATACCATCAGTGTCATAAAAATGGTCCTTAAAGGGCTATTTTTTTGTCTGTGATCTAATATCTATTAGATCACACATGAGGCATAAAAAAACCAGCTCAAGGGCTGGTTTTTTCATTCTGATTTGTTGCAGGGATTAGCCCTGTGGACGCATCGCTGGGAATAAAATCACATCGCGAATGGTATGCGTGTTAGTAAATAACATCACCAAACGGTCGATACCAATACCTTGACCCGCTGTAGGCGGTAAGCCGTGCTCTAGTGCGGTAATATAGTCAGCATCATAGAACATTGCTTCGTCATCACCGGCATCTTTAGCATCAACCTGTGCTTTAAAGCGGCTGTCTTGGTCTTCTGCATCGTTAAGCTCAGAGAAACCGTTAGCCACTTCACGACCGCCAATAAAGAACTCGAAACGGTCAGTAATAAAATGATTGTCATCATTACGACGCGCTAACGGTGAAATGTCCGCTGGATAACCAGTAATGAACGTAGGTTGCATTAGCTGAGTTTCTGCCGTTTCACCAAAGATTTCTTCTAACAATTGACCACAAGTCCAGAACTTCTCAATTTTCATTCCAATGCTTTTGGCAAGGGTACGCATAAATTCAACGTCTTTAACTTCTTCATAGGTCATTGACTGAATGGTAGCATTGTCTGGATTGTATTTCTTAATCGCATCTAACATGCTTAAACGTGCGTAAGGGCCACCAAAATCAACAGTATGCTCGCCGTATGGAAGTTGTGGAGAACCACAAAGTTCAGTCGCGATAGAGCTTAGCATTTCTTCGGTTAAGTCCATAAGGTCATTGAAATCAGCGTATGCCATATAGAATTCCATCATAGTGAATTCTGGATTATGACGTGGCGATAAACCTTCGTTACGGAAGTTACGGTTAATTTCGAATACTCGCTCAAAACCACCTACAACTAAACGCTTAAGGTAAAGCTCAGGCGCGATACGCAAGTACATCGCCATATCTAAAGCATTATGGTGCGTTTCAAAAGGGCGGGCTGAAGCGCCGCCTGGAATGCTGTGCATCATTGGCGTTTCAACTTCCATGAACTCTTTTTTGATCATGAAGTTACGAATAGCTGAAACCACTTTAGAACGCATAATAAAAGCATTACGTGAATCTTCATTGACAATCAAATCAACGTAACGTTGACGATAACGTGTTTCTTGATCCGTTAAACCGTGGAATTTTTCAGGTAATGGACGCAATGCTTTAGTCAGTAGCTGATACTGTTCCATGTTGACATATAAGTCGCCTTTACCTGACAGGTGAAGTTGACCGGTAACACCAATAATGTCGCCAATATCTAAACCCTGAAACGTCTCTTTCAAGTCTTTTTGAACATCTTTACCCGCATAAGCCTGGATACGACCGCTCACATCTTGAATCACTAAAAAAGGACCACGCTTAGCCATAACACGACCAGCGATAGAGCGCTGAATGCCCATGCCTTCTAATTCTTCTTTAGTGTGGTGACCGAACTCAGCTTCAATGTCAGCAGCCTTATGTTTTCGATCGAAGTTGTTTGGGTGACCATTTGCTGGGCAATTCGTGCGGATGTGATCCAATTTTGCACGACGTTCTGCAATTAACTTGTTTTCATCTTGAGTGTGTTCAGTCATCTTCTTCTCTCGTTAAAGGCCAGATTTAAGGCTAGCTTCAATAAACTTGTCCAAATCGCCATCTAAAACGGTTTGGGTATTTCGGTTTTCAACACCGGTACGTAAATCTTTAATGCGGGAGTCATCTAAAACGTATGAACGAATTTGACTGCCCCAACCAATATCAGACTTAGCGTCTTCAGCGGCTTGCTTATCAGCATTTTGCTTATACATTTCCAACTCGTACAACTTGGCTTTTAATTGCTTAAAAGCCGAGTCACGGTTTTTATGCTGTGAGCGGTCATTTTGACACTGCACCACGGTATTTGTTGGAATATGGGTAATACGTACTGCAGAATCCGTTTTGTTAACGTGCTGACCACCGGCACCTGATGCGCGGTAAGTATCAATACGTAAATCAGAAGGATTGATGTCTATTTCAATATCATCTTCGATTTCAGGGTATACAAATACCGAGCAAAAAGAAGTATGACGCTTACCTGATGAATCAAAAGGGGACTTACGCACTAAGCGATGTACGCCAGTTTCTGTCCGCATCCATCCGAACGCATATTCACCAGTAAACTTAATGGTTGCGCCTTTAATACCGGCAACATCCCCTGCGGTAACTTCAATCAATTCTGGGCTAAAATTATGCGCTTCGCCCCAGCGTAAATACATACGCAGTACCATATTGGCCCAATCTTGTGCTTCTGTACCGCCTGAACCTGATTGAATATCAAGATAACAGCTTGCAGCATCATTTTTGCCAGCAAACATACGGCGAAACTCTAGATCTGCTAGACGCTTTTCAAGTTCAGCAATTTCGTTACTGGCGTCATTGAAGGTCTCTTCATCGTCTTCTTCAATGGCTAATTCCAATAACCCAGCGACATCTTCAAGGCCAGAATCCATATCATCAATGGTTTTTACAACGGCTTCAAGTGCTGAACGCTCTTTCCCTAACGCCTGGGCACGCTCAGGTTCACTCCATACTTCTGAACTTGCAAGCTCTTGGCTAACCTCTTCTAAACGCTCACTTTTAGTAGCGTAGTCAAAGGTACCCCCTAAGAAGTTCTGTGCGCTCGGCCAGCTCCTTAATTTTGAATTTTACCGGATTAACTTCAAACATGAATTTTCAACTTAAAAAATAGCGGTTAACAAAAGGTTTAACGACGTATTTTACCCCATGCGCGGCACTAAACCTAGACCGAAGTAGGGTTAATTAAGCCGAATAAATTTCAACTGTATTTATCAAGATTTGATAGCTTAGCTATACTGTAATAATGAACTCAGATAATCCAACTTGTTGCTACCACGAAGACGAAGGATTTTCCTGCCATGAAACTGCAGAGCCTTCAGGTCTTTGTTACTGGCATGACCCACGCATTATTAAAAACAAGCCTGACGACAAAGCTAGGCTTGAAGCTTTTGCTCGAGGCGGAGGAATGCTTCGCGGCATTAGCTTAAAGCGGGCAAACTTAGCGGGTGTTGACTTAGTTAAACATCATGCAAAAACAGGTTTTGATATGAGTCATGCCGAGCTATATCGGGCTAACCTTCAAGGCGCACATATGTTCAATGTCAACCTTGAACAAGCTAGCTTAATGAAGGCCGATTTACGTGATGCCAATATGCATTGCGCCAACCTAACCAACACCAATCTATTAGGCGTAAAATGGAAAGGTGCCAAAATTGAAAACATTCATACGGGCACGAAAATCAAGCAAGAACGTATGGCTCGTAAAGCAGATAGGTTGGGAGAAATAGAAATTGCCTTGGATTATTACCAACAGTCTGAAGAGATATATCGTGACTTACGTAAAGCTGCCGATCGTGAAGGCTTATTTGCCATGGCCGGACATTTTATGCGTAACGAGCTAATAATGCGACGACATCAGATGCCTAAGTGGTCATCAAAACGCATGATATCTAAGTCAATTGATCTATTGTGCGGTTATGGTGAAGCGCCGCTTCGAGTCATAGGATTTTCTATGGCACTGATTGTATTCTGTGCAATGTGTTTCTTTTTCACCGGTCTTAGCTATGGTGAACAAATCCATCAATTCGACTTCGACAATAGTATTAGCCAAAACATTAAGCTGCTTCTAAACTGCATTTACTATTCAGTTGTTACCTTTACCACCTTAGGTTATGGCGACTTTACACCCATTGGCTACTCCAAATTGGTTGCGGCAATAGAGGCCTTTACGGGTAGCTTTACGATTGCGTTATTCGTGGTGGTATTTGTAAAAAAAATGAATCGTTAATCATTTCTTACTTAAGGCTAACTTTCCCAACACTCTTGCCATGACAAACACTGAACCAGGTTCTACTGTGGTAATAAAAGCGTGATACAACGGATATTAATGCTAGCTTACAACAAGCTTAACAGTGCACCAACAGCTGCAAAACTGGCAACAAGCAGCACAATACTAAGCTTAAATATTTTTAATACTCCAAAGCCAATTACCACCAACGCCATATCGAGCGAACTCACCACACCACTGCTAAAAACGGGCTGATACAGGGCGGCAAACAGTAACCCTACCACTGCGGCATTCACCCCAGCTAATCCACCAGCAATAGCCGGACGTTGACTAATGGCTCCCCAGCTATTTAATGCCACTAACATCAATAAAAATCCGGGTATGAAAATAGCGATGGTGGCGACAAGTGCACCTAAAATGGGTGATTCTTGCCAAATATCAGCCCCAAGAAACGTGGCTATAGTAAACATGGGTCCTGGTACAGCCTGTGCTAGCGCATAGCCAGTTAAAAACCTATCTTGGGTAACAAGATCGCCAACATTAGCCTCAAGTAGCGGCAGTACAACATGGCCACCACCAAACACTAAACTGCCAACTTGATAAAACTGTCCAAAAATTTGCCCAAGACTATCGGGCTGAGACGCTAAAAAGTAAGAAGCAATTAACCCTAAAACAAAAATAGCTAACCACAGTAAATTCAACTTTATTTCAGGTATATCAGGGGAGGTATTTTCACCGCGAGTCAGAACTAAGGCACCAATAATAGCCGCAACAGTTAATACCACTATTTGTGTTAATAATGCCGGAAATAATAAAATACACGCGACAGTGGATACCATTAAACATTGCGCCGTTTTACGTTGGCAAAATTGCTTAAACATACCCAGAGTAGCATCAGCGACTACAACAACAGCAAGTAATTTTAAACCGTGAATAGCACCTGCAACCATGTCCAATTGCAACCAACTAGCAGTGGATATAGCAAATAGAAATAACAGTAAAAATGAAGGCAGTGTAAAACCTAAAAATGCTGCAAATGCCCCGGGAAATCCACCTTTATGATAACCAATCGCAAAGCCGACTTGGCTTGAGCCTGGCCCTGGCATAAACTGGCTTAAGGCGACAAAACTGGCGTATTGCTTATCATCCAGCCAATTTAAATCTTGTACAAAGGTTTTTCTAAAATAACCAATATGTGCAGCTGGGCCACCGAAACTAATTAATCCTAATGCTAAAAAACGACTAAAAATTTGCCACATGCTGAGATCCTAATATTCTTATATCGATTTAGTTTATGACACTATTATGAATACTTAATGACAAAGAGAGTCCTTTTCTAACATCACTAGCACTTCATAGTGGTCGGTATGTGGAAACATATCAAACAACTGCACCTTGGTAATTTTATATCCTGATATCATCGCCAAATCTTTCACTAAACTGGTTGGGTTACAACTCGAATAGACTATCGCTTTCGGCGAAAATGCGCTTAATGACTGACAAAGCGACTCGCCTATTCCGCGCCTTGGCGGATTAACAATAATTAAATCAGGCTTATCATTTGCTGCGATCCCATTAGCAAAATCGGTAGAATCCAGCGCCCTAAAGCTGATGTTTTCTATACCCATTTCTGCGGCCGACATCTTGGCGCACTCTATCGCTTCAGCCTCAATTTCAATCCCAGTTAACCGAATTGTTCCACTAGCACAATGTAGTCCGAATCCACCCACCCCACAAAATAAATCCCAAATATGTTGTGGATTAAATGCAGCTACCCACTCCCGAGCCGTTTGATAAAGTTGCTCAGCTACCTGCGGATTGGTTTGAAAAAAACTTTTAGGACGAATATATAAAGGCACATCATTAAAGCGATCAGCAAGACGGGTTTGATCGGTTAAAAATATTTCTTGATCGCCCTCTAAAATCGCCATATGAACAGGTTGAATATTAACCGACACTAAACTGAGTTTAGGAAACTCAGCCTGTAAATGAGGTAGTTCTCGCTTAATTCGTGAAATTGCCTGTTCACTGTTCAGCACAAAGCGCAGCATAAATTCACCAGAGATATAACTTCTGGTTAGCAGAATAAATTTAAGCTCACCTTTACTTTTATCGACTCGATACGGCGGAATTCCCGCTTGTTGCACAAACAATTGCAATCTATGCAATAGCTGCCGCATATCTTCAGGATAGAGTTGGCAATCGCATAAACTAATGGGCTGCCCCTGGGGATCGACAATACCTAAAATAGGTTGATGTGCTGCACCTAACACCACCATTTTGGCTTTATTGCGAAAACGATTTTCTTGGCTTGCAATAGGTACAAGCCATTGCTCAACAGGCAATTGGCCAAAAAACTGCTGTAGTTTGGTCATTTTATGCTGTAACTGTTCTGACATAGGGATTTGAATATCACGACAGGATAAACAATGATCTTTTTCAAAAAACTCACACTTCACAACTTGATGCCTTATCAGAATTAAGTACTTTTAACGCGTTATCACATAAACTTTTAAGCTGCTGAAGTTGTGCCAGATCGCCACCCACTTTACAACGCATCATTTCAGGGACTGATTCAGCTTGTTGGCGAAGCATTTGACCTTGTTCGGTAAGGTGTAATACTCGTACTCGCTCATCTTCCTCACTACGGCCTCGTATTACTAACTTTTTTACTTCTAAGCGCTTAAGTAAGGGGGTTAACGTGCCTGAGTCTAAATGCAATCGCTCGCCCAAGGTTTTAACGCTTATGCCCGCCTCTTTCCACAACACTAACATGACTAAATACTGCGGATATGTCAGTGATAACTCCTCAAGCAAAGGGCGATAAGCACGGATCATCGCATTAGTGACACTATATAATGAAAAACACACCTGATTTTCAAGTGCTAATGGGTTGGCTGGTGGCATAAATATTCCCTTTAAAATTTGCTCAAGTATAACATATTCTAGTTGTGCACAATCTATAATATTTGCCAACAACAGAGAATACTTTGCCAAGAATTTATTATATTTTGCTAGGGAGGCATATTAATCCGATATCTTTGCTACAGTATTCAATACGCCTGCCGATATACAAATAGACAGAATACAAAAACCATTATTTAATAAAAGTGAGGTTTATATGACAATTTCGGTAAACGCTCCAAGCAACATGCCAGCAAATATTGATTCAGGCCATAGCTTGAAAGCCGCTGTTATGGCGAAGGATCAACAAAAAGTGGAAGGTCAAATGGCACTGCAACTTATTGAAGCAGCAGCGCCTCCAGCACCTGTTGGCAATGCAGGTCACAATATTAATACGACTGCCTAAATTTTTACTGTGTAATTAGCTATCTTAAATTGCGACACCTTAGTGATTACGTCATTATGGTCTGTCATGAATAATGGATAGAGAAATACATTGATGAAAAATTTATCGGCTTTGGCTGCTGTTGGGTTAACTGCGGTTGGTTTAACTGTGATTGGTTTAACTCCAATTGCGCAGAGCTACGCCGCTACGTCTGTGGCTCAAGCGCCTAGCTTTGAGTGCAATAAAGCACGCGGGTCTATTGAGAAGCTTATTTGCCAATCTGAAGAGTTGGCTCTACTGGATATTCAGTTACAGCCCCTTTTCAGCCAATTAGTTTCACAAGTCGATGGGCAGCAAGTTAACCAGATTAAAGCTGAGCAAAGAGGCTGGATTAAAGGCCGTAATGATTGCTGGAAAGCCAATAACCCTAAAGAATGTACTAAGCTTAATTACCAATCTCGTATAACTGAGCTACAAATTCTAGCAGGCGCTGTAGAGGTGCCAAGTGCAACTTATTATCAATGTGGCCATGATCCACAGAACAAATTAACAGCCTATTTTTATAATAATACCGTCATCCCAGCCGCAGTATTCAGCTACAGTCAGGCGAAAAAAACATCTAGCGTGCCTCCAGCAAATTTATCCCAATTAGGACTATTAACCCGTACGGCTTCTGGCGCTAAATACCAGGCGCAGAATACTAGCCTATGGACTCATCAACAACAGGCGACGATTGAACAAGTTAATCAGCTGCCAATAAGTTGTAAGTTAATAGTCGAGTAAATAGATAACATGGCAGTCTAAAGTAATCAAATAAGGGTGGTTAATCTTGCAACCACTCAAAAGCTTGAGGTTTGTCGTTGAAAGACATCATCTCGCCGTTAATAAACCATCCCCCCACTTTTACAGCTAAATCTTGCCAATTTTGGTCACCAAAAATAGCCACTTTATTAAAACTGGTACGGTGTTTAACTCCAAGCTTTAAGTCATCCCAAGCGGCCTGTAACTCCCAGCCCTCAAGTTCGCTTATATCCACAAACATGTTCATCTTAGGCTTAGCAACTTGCGCTAATGCATCATCCAGTATCGGAGTAATAATTTGATAGTCTTCATGGGTGAGCTTACCCACCACCTTCATAATGATAAAAAAGTGTTGTTGATGACGCTCAATTCCTATTGTGATCCCATGTCTTTGCATAGCTCAACCTCTACATTTATTTTCAATGGTTAATCTAGGTTGAAGTAAAGCTAAGTTAAGCTAACCCCAACCCGATTATCAACTGACTATAATTTAAGCACTTTTAAGCAATAGATAACGCCGATTAGCGCACACTTAATAGAATCGGCTTTTGTAGCGATCACACGCCATACAATAGAGTGACTACGCCGAGCACCACAAATAAAGCTGCACAAGTTCTGTGGATCATTTTCATCGGTAATTTATCAGCACTAAAATGACCCAGTAATACCACTGGCACATTGGCTATTAACATCCCTAATGTAGTGCCTATTACCACCATGGCAAGTGCATCATATTTAGCCGCTAATACGACTGTGGCAATTTGAGTTTTATCACCCATCTCGGCAATAAAGAACAAAATGAAGGTAGCCATAAACGCGCCTAGTTTATAAAAGCTATTATCATCCTCATCCATTTTATCGGGTATCAGAACCCATAGGGCAATAGCAAAAAATGACAATGCAACGGCATAGCTAGCCCATTGAGGATCAAGCCAGCTAATAGCAAACTGTCCGACCCAAGCCGCGACAAAATGATTGAGTAGTGTTGCCAACAAAATACCTAGAACAATGGCTGATTTATTGCGAAAACGCGCCGCTAACAATAATGCTAACAGTTGAGTTTTATCGCCAATTTCAGCAATAGCCACGGTAAAGGTTGAAGTAAGAAGTGCTTCCAAGGGAAAATCCTAGCGTTATTAGAGGGCATATAAACCAAGCACAAGCAACAGCAAGCCCTCTAAGCTACTGTTACCGTACTAGGTCTTGCTTAACAAAGGGCTTCTTTGTTGTTTATACCATGGCAATATGGCCAATTATGTTGATATAAACGCCAAAAGTTATTGATGGCAACAACTTAAAGCTAGCTACTCCCCTAAAACGAGGGCTGCAATATAACCCAAACTTAAAAGGCATACAACATCATAATGCCCTTCTTCTCATTTCCTAATTCCCAAGCCAGCTAATGAATGCACAATACAAATATTGGCTTTGATGTTGGCGGGCTAAATGTTATGTAATTGTTTCTACACAGTGCAAAAATTCTTTAAACGACTAAGTTTCTTGCTTGAGCTGTTTGCCTTCTGCTAATGTCGCTTGCAATAAAACAATAACTATATGGACGCGTTCGTGAATTTTAAAACACTTGGATCTATTTCGATAGTCGCTGGTACTGCTATTGGTGGTGGCATGCTTGCATTACCTTTAGCCACTGCGGCACTGGGGATCGTCCCAGCTATCTTGCTGCTCATTGTCATTTGGGGCATCTCTGCATACACCTCTTTACTCATGTTAGAAATCAATTTACGTACCGGTATAGGCGATAATGTCCATGCCATTACCGGTAAAACATTAGGTAAGGTAGGGCAATTAATTCAAGGTGGATCGTTTTTAAGTTTATTATTCGCCTTAACCATGGTGTATTTAATGGGTGGCTCCTCCCTACTGGAAACCCGCTTAGCCCCATTAGGTCTTAACTTAAGTAATCAAGCAGCAGTGCTATTATTCACCCTCGTTTTTGGTGGCATTATTGCCGTAGGTGTTAGCTGGATAGATAAAGTCTCTCGAGTGCTGTTTACCGCTATGGTGGTGTTACTCGTATTGGTAGTCGCCTTTTTACTGCCCGATGTTAATTTAAGCACCGCATTGACTAACACAATGAGTGAAGTCGCTCAAGGCAATGAGTTAACTCACTTATGGCTAGCTGCTATTCCTGTGGTGTTTACCTCATTTGGTTTCCATGTGTGTATTGCCACGATTGTGCGCTATCTTGATGGTGATGCGATATCACTGCGTAAAGTACTGTTAATTGGCTCTACAATTCCATTAGTTTGCTACATTTTATGGTTATTGGTCACACTAGGTACGCTAGGTGGCTCAACAGTTCATCAACTTGGAGGCTCATTGCCTAAACTGGTAATGGCACTACAAGGGTTAGTTGAGTCACAAATTGTCAGCCAATTTATTGATATTTTTGCCAACCTCGCACTCATCACTTCATTTTTAGGCGTCACCATGAGTCTGTTTGATTATGTGGCTGAACTGACTCGTGCTCGAAGTGATGTCGCTGGCCGTATTCAAACCTGGTTAATTACCTTTATTCCGCCATTATTATGTGCTTTATTCTATCCAGATGGCTTCTTTCAAGTATTAGGTTTTGCGGCTATTCCTTTAGTTGTGATGATCATATTTTTACCGATCGTGATGGCACTAAAGCAGCGGCCTCAGAACTTAGGTGGTTATCAAGTGATGGGTGGCATGCCGGCACTGATAATAGCAGGTATTATCGGGGTCTTAATTGTGATTGCACAGTTAATGGTCGCATTGGGTTAATGGATAGCTAACAGAATTAAATTTAGTTTGTAACTGGTTTTTTCTGACGCTGTTAACCTGTTACAAGTTTTGTTAAAGTCAGGCCTAGGCCTGACTTTTTTGTGGGTCAATATAGTCGTTTAAACATCACGCTAAATATCTAAAATAATAAATACACTAATGTATATTCGGTTTATTTCACATACTGCCAAACCCCTTGAGCATGTGATTACTTTATCAAAATGGACTTATAACAATGAAAACATGGTTACTTACGGCGGCGATTGCTGCCAGTTTTACTGCCCAAGCCGATGAAGGCATGTGGCAGCCACACCAGTTACCCGCCATGGCTGACATGCTCAAAGAAAAAGGCTTAGAAATAGATGCGAAATCAATTTCTAAACTCACTGAATTCCCTATGAATGCGGTCATTAGTTTAGGAGGTTGTACTGCCTCTTTTGTGTCACCAAAAGGCTTAGTTGTTACTAACCATCACTGTGCTTATGGTGCAATTCAGTACAACTCAACCCCAGAAAAAAATCTATTAAAAGATGGCTTCTTAGCCAAAACATACAAAGAGGAATTACCGGCAACACCGGGGTCGCGCGTTTATGTTACCGAAGCGGTAACCGATGTGACCGATAAAGTCAAAAAAGGCCAAATGGATAAAGTAGGCAACGACTTTTACACCGGTATCGAACAGCAGGAAAAAGCCTTAGTTGCTGAATGTGAGAAAGAAGACGGTTACCATTGTCAGGTTTACAGCTTCCATGGCGGCTTAGAATATTATCTCGTTAAGCAGCTCGAAATTCGTGATGTTCGTTTAACCTATAACCCAGCTGGTAGTGTCGGTAAATATGGTGGCGATATCGATAACTGGATGTGGCCTCGTCATACTGGTGACTTCTCATTTTATCGCGCTTATGTAGGCAAAGATGGCAAGCCAGCGGACTTCCATGCAGACAACGTCCCGTATGAGCCAAAAAGTTTCTTAAAAGTGTCAGCTAAAGGAGTTAGTGATGGCGACTTTGTGATGGTCGCAGGCTATCCGGGTAGCACTAATCGTTACCGCACTGCAAACGAGGTTGAAAATCAATTCGAATGGGCTTATCCAGAAGGTAAGATTCTGCGTGAACGCATGATTGAAATCATCAAAGACACTGCAGCAGAAGGCACAGATGATCGCATTAAGTATGAAAGCTTAATTGCTGGACTAGCAAACTACGCTAAAAACTTTGCCTCTATGATTGAGTTCTACGGCAAAATGCCTATGTTAGATGATCGCAAAAAGGTAGAAAGCGACCTAGCATCATGGATTAATGCTGACTCGGCGCGCCAGGAAAAATATGGTAAAACCTTAGTTGAATTAGATAAATTAGTCACTAAAAGCCAACAAAACCAGCAGCGTGATACCTTATTAGGCTACATTACCTACACAACCATGCTGACAACAGCGCGTGATTTATATCGTTTAGCTAACGAAAAAACACTACCTGACATGGAGCGTGAACCAGGTTATCAAGAGCGTGATATAGCCAATTTCACCTCAAGTATGGAACGTATTGATCGTCGCTATGCAGCTAGTGTCGACAAGGCATTGTTAATAGAAATGTTAACGCGTTACGCCAACCTACCAGTAGAACAGCGCTTACCAGCATTTGATAAAGCCTTCAATATTGGCAACAAGTTCGACGCTAAGAAGCTGAATAAAACCGTAGATAAGATGTTTGCTAAAACAAAATTAGCTGATCAAGCTACCCGTTTAGCATGGATGGATAAGTCGGTTGCAGATTTTAAAAAGTCTAACGACCCCTTCATTCAGTTTGCCGTCAGTACCTATGATGAAAGCATGAAGCTAGAGCAGGCACAGAAGCAATTATCGGGTGACCTAATGAAAGTACGTCCACAGTTTATGGACGCTATCATTGCTTATAATCGTGAGCTTGGTAAACCCGTTTATGCTGACGCCAACTCAAGCTTACGAGTTTCCGTAGGTAATGTGAAAGGCTATTCACCACAAGATGGTTTGGTGGCAGTGCCCTTTACACGCTTAGAAGGCATCTTAGCTAAAGATACAGGCATGGACCCATTTGATGCGCCCGCTAAGCAGCTCGAGTTAATCAAACAAAAACAATATGGTGACTACTATGTCAAAGCCATTGATTCTGTTCCAGTTAACTTTTTATCAACCTTAGATACGACTGGCGGTAACTCTGGCTCACCAACACTAAATGGCCGCGCTGAATTAGTCGGTTTACTATTTGATGGTGTGTATGAAAGTATTATTGGTGATTGGGGCTACGATGCCAATAAAAACCGTTCAATCCAGGTTGATAGCCGCTACATGTTATGGATTATGGAGCATGTTGATCACGCCGATAATCTATTAGCAGAAATGGAAATCGTTAAGTAACGCCTATTGGTTGCATTAACATGCTTAATTCGGCGGCCGTTAACGGTCGCCGTTTTGTTTCTGGCAAATCACCTAATTCTACCTCCCCAATCGCGACTCGCTTTAAATCAATCACCCGATAGCCTAGTGTTTGACACATTTTACGGATCTGTCGGTTTAATCCCTGGGTCAATACTATTTCGAATTGTACCGAAGCCAAAGACTTTACCAGGCACGCTCGAGTCGTGACGTTTTGACTGGCTTGATGATAGGTCACGCCCGCTGCCATTTTCGTCAAAAACAGCTCATCAAAAGGTTTATCAACACTGACATGATAGGTTTTTGAATGATGAAAATCAGGATGCATTAATCGCTGGGTTAATTGACCGTCATTGGTGAGTAATAATAGTCCTCGGGAATCTTTGTCTAATCGCCCTGCAGGATACAATCTTGGCCCTTTAGGTAAGTGATGCAGTAAACTACTAGGGTCGCTTTCAATTAAACGACAATCGACTCCTACAGGCTTATGATATAACCAATAGACTTTATCTTCAGGCTTAAGAACTTTTACATCGTCGACACGAATATCATCAATAAAATCAGTATCAATAACCGTTGAATGTAAAGCTAAACAGCCATTAATAGTGACTCGACTAGCCTCAATAATTCTTGAACATTGACGCCTTGAGGCGATGCCGCAAAGGGCAAGGTAATGGGCTAAACGATATTGAGCCATACTGGTTTATGCTGGCACAACGTGACGTGATAATGACTGTTGTACAACTATGTGTTGGCGTATGCTTAATCCAAGGCATACACACCATAAAATATTCGCTTGAGTTAACACCCACATACTAGACGATACCCAACAGAAATGACTACCATTGTCATCGCAGGAAGGGAAATCAAGTAAATGCCAATCTAATAAACGAATTAAGTTAACGGACGTGACTATTGCCACTATCGATAATCCAAACACCACTCGAGTCATGGTGCTTTTGGGTTTAAAGTAATCAGCGAAACATAAGCAATGTAAGACTAGCGAACCAACTAAGTACAAGGTTGAAACCTTGCGATGCAACTCTAAGAAGTTAATTGGAAACATCCCCATCAGCGCAATACTCAAGCCAACAATACCCCCTACAACGGCAATTCCTCGGCTTAAGACATCCGAAAAAGTAAAATAAATAGCCAAAGTGCCTAACAAGAAACATACACCAGCTGCAAGCAAAGACAGGTTAAACACCACAGCTAAAGGAGAATTCATATAATCCCCTAAAATATCAGGACGAATAGTAAAGATGCTGGTTTGCATTTGTTGTACTTGTGAAAATAATGCAGACGAGACGCCAACACTGGCAATAATTGCCGCAGCTAATGACATAAAGACAATCACTAGATGTAAGTCGTAATTTGTATGCTGTTTATTCAAGGGGATCTATTATTAGAAATAAGACAATCGAGCTTACCTGTATCTTTAAAAAAGTAAAAGCCCTAAACACGGTTTAGGGCTTGCTGGTACTAATGCTAATACAGTCAGCAGATGGTATATTTAAATCAATATTGATAGATTATGCACGCTTTCGAAATATCACAATAATGACCGCAACAACCGCTAAAATCATACAATACCAGGCATTCGATACCGCCGTTAACGGGCTGATAGTAAACACTGATGCAATTAATAATGCTTGGGCACCATGTGGGATTAATCCCTGAATAATACAGGCAAAAATATCCATCACACTGGCAGCTCGCTTAGGGCTGACACCGTGTTTTTCTGCTAGGTCTTTAGCGATATCACCAGTCACCACAATGGAAACCGTATTATTTGCCACGCAGGTATTTGTCGCGGCCACAATACTTGCAATGCCTAATTCAGCTGCGCGCGGTGACGTATCGCCCGCAGACTTAGAAAAACGGCTAATTAGCCCTTCGACCTTATCATTCACAAATGCCAAGCCACCCTGCTGTTGCATTAGTGCAGCTAAACCTCCCACCAACATAGAGAGAATGAAGATTTCTTGCATATTGGTAAAGCCAGTATAAATATCATTACCAAATTGGATGACATTGTAATCTGCAGCTAATATCCCTGTCAGGCCAGCCAGTAAAATACCCAAGGTTAACACCACAAATACATTCAACCCTGCAACGGCCAAAATCAGTATAGTTAAATAAGGTAATACTTTTATAAATTCAATTTGTTGCGGGGCAATAATAGCCTGCCCTTGGCCTGCAAATGAAAAAGCAACAAGCGTTAAAATTGATGCCGGAATAGCAAAGACTAGGTTTTCACGAAACTTATCTTTCATATCACACCCCTGGGTGCGAGTCGCAGCGATAGTCGTATCCGAAATAATGGATAAATTATCACCAAATAATGCCCCAGACATTACCGCACCGGCCATTAGAGCGTATTCAATTTGTGCCTGGTCTGCCACACCTAAAGCCACAGGAGCAACTGCTGCTATAGTGCCCATTGATGTCCCCATAGCAGTGGCAATAAATGCCGCTATCATAAAGAAACCGGGTAATAATAAGTCCGCGGGAATAAGCGATAAACCTAGAGCAACTGTAGCATCAACGCCACCAGTCGCTTTAGCAACAGAGGCAAATGCACCCGCCAGTAAATAAATTAAACACATGGCGATAATATTGCTATGGCCAATCCCCCCAATGAAGGTTTCAATGGCGTTGTTAATTTTTTGTTTAGAGAGCAGCATTGCCAAAATGATCGCAGGTAAAATAGCAATCACACTCGGCAGCTGATAAAAAGCATAATCGACACCTTGGCTTTGAAAGTACACTCCAGCGCCAATAAATAGTCCGAGAAAAACAAATAAAGGAAACAAAGCAATAAAGGATACGGTTGGCGAGCCTTTACTTGTGGTGGGTTTAGTCAAAGTCATCTCTCTTTTTCTATATTCTTTAGGCTTATGACGGACAAGCAATATTCATCTGAGTAAATACTGTGTTTACATCCTACACATCCTATTCATCTGAGCCAAGAATAAGAGAAGTTATTTTAAATTGCAACACAGACGTCTAGACTTCTTTCCTTCCGACCAACTTTTTACAAAGATAGCTCAATAATTAAACAAAACACCACTAATATAGCCAATCATGTAACAAAAATACCATTCCACTCTCACACTTACCCTGCCATAAAGTATGGCTAAACTGAGTTGTAGAATAAAATAAACAATAATGCCCGCTATTGCGGGCATTATTGTGACTAACATTAAGCGGTTAACACTTATTCGTCAGAGTCACCTAACGATAACAAGGTCGCATTACCACCAATAGCGGTAATGTTATTGGTGCGGGTTTTCTCGGTAACAAAACGGGTTAAATAGTGTGGACCACCCGCTTTAGGACCAGTACCAGATAAACCTTGACCACCAAATGGTTGTACGCCTACTACCGCGCCAATTTGGTTGCGGTTAATGTACACATTACCCACATTTACTTTATCAGCAAGATTTAAAGCATGACCCTCGTTACGGCTATGAATACCTAAGGTTAATCCATAACCCGTGCTATTAATTTCATCGATAACCTTAGCTAAATCAGCCGCTTTGAAACGGATAACATGAAGGATTGGGCCAAAATGTTCTTTGTCTAACACTTTAATCGAATCAATCTCTACCGCTGTCGGGGCGACAAAGTGACCATTTTCAGTCCCTGCAGGTAACGCAAGTTGGTTAATTAATTTACCCACTTGCTTGATATGATCGATATGGGCATTTAAGTTAGCTTTAGCCGCCGCATCAATTACCGGGCCCACATCTGTTTTCACAGAACTTGGGTTGCCAATGGTTAATTGCTCCATTGCGCCTTTCATCACTTCAATTACGCGATCGGCAACATCATGTTGTACATATAGTACTCGTAATGCTGAACAACGCTGACCGGCACTGGTGAAAGAGGCAGACACAATATCATTAACCACTTGCTCAGGTTGTGAAGTTGAATCCACCACCATCGCATTTTGGCCACCGGTTTCGGCAATTAACGGAATAATTGCACCATCACGGTTTGCTAAAGTACGGTTAATTAGCTTAGCCGTACCGGTAGAACCAGTAAAACATACACCACCAATACGCTCGTCAGCGGTTAATACAGCCCCTACTGTCGCGCCAGTACCTGGTAGGAATTGCAACACGTCGGTAGGAATACCCGCTTCATGCGCTAACTGAACCGCGCGATAACCCACTAGGCAAGTTTGCTCAGCAGGTTTAGCAATAACGGTATTACCCGCAGCTAATGCCGCACTGGCTTGACCTAAGAATATCGCTAATGGGAAGTTCCAAGGGCTGATACACACAAATATACCGCGGCCTTGTAAAAACAACTCATTCAACTCACCTGTTGGGCCAGGAAGCAATTCTGGCTTAGCCATCATTTTCTTCGCTTGCACCGCGTAATAGCGACAAAAGTCAACTGCTTCACGGACTTCATCAATGCCGTCTTGGATACTCTTACCCGCTTCACGGGTACAAAGTGCAATTAACTCTTCACGATTTTCTTCTAATAAGTCAGCCAGTTTTTGCAATGCAGTGGCACGGATTTCAACTGGAGTACGTGACCAGCGAGCAAAAGCACTCTCAGCTGATGCAATAGCAGTTTCAATCGCTTGGCTATCAGCAAAAGCCACTTTACCGACCATTTTAGTGGTATCAAATGGGCTAACTACGTCTCGCATTTCACCGGTTAAGGTTTTGCCATTAACCAATGGGCCTGCTTGCCATTGTGTTTGAGCGTATTTCTCGATTGCAGCAAAAAATGGCTCAGACTCTGAAATAATGTTCATATTTAATCCTTTAGAATTTTTACGTTCAGCACCGAATATATCCGCCGGTTTAACAATCTTATGATTGGTAAAGCTCTTATAGCCTTTTAGAGTCACCAAAGGGTGTACCACTAAAGACTCGATAGGGGTTTTCGGGTCGACCAACTTATGCACAAATGATGTATTAGCACCGTTTTCTAATAAACGGCGCACTAGGTATGGGAGTAAATCCCTGTGGGCACCAATTGGCGCATAAATACGCACCGTTTTAGCACCACTTTCTGCAAGCATAGTGTCATAAAGCTCTTGTCCCATACCGTGTAGACGTTGGAACTCGTATATGCGATCTCCCGCCATAGCGTCTATGCTAGCGACGGTTTGTGCATTATGGGTGGCAAACTGTGGGTAAATGTTACCGCGAGTTGATTCGGATAATAAAAAACGTGCACAGGCTAAATACGATACATCGGTACCCGCTTTACGCGTATAAAGCGGATAACCTGCCTCACCCGCTTGTTGAGCCCATTTAAGCTCGCTGTCCCAATAGGCACCTTTAACCAAGCGCAACGGAATTTCATCACCTTGATCTTTAGCAAGGCGGTTAATCCAACATAATACCGGTAAACAACGCTTAGAATAAGCCTGAACAACAATACCGAGTAAGCCCCAGCCCTTTGCTTCTTCTGATTGATACAGCTTTTTGAATAAAGCTAAAGATAACTCTAAACGATCAACTTCTTCAGCATCAATTGAAATGCCAATATTCAGCTCACGAGCTTGCACTATTAGCTTAATAACGGTGTCATATAATTCAGTCAATACGCGGTCAATATTGGCCACTTCATAACGTGGGTGCAACGCTGAAAGTTTAATTGAAATAGTCGGTCTTGGCGCGTCAGTTTCATCGTATGCCTGCGCACCGAGATCGCGAATAGCATGACTGTAATCGGTAAAATATTTTTGTGCATCTTTAGCGGTTAACGCAGCTTCACCCAACATGTCATAACTGTGGGTATAGCCCATTTCACGTTTGTCTTCGCTATTCTTTAATGCTTCTTTAACATTGCGACCAAGTACAAACTGTTTACCCATAATCTTCATCGCAGCAAGCATAGCTTGGCGGATCACAGGCTCACCTAAACGGTTAACTAGACGATTAATCAAATGGCTTGGAGTACCATCTATTTTTCGATCTAACTTAACGATTTTACCCGTCAGCATTAATCCCCAAGTAGAGGCATTAACCAGTACAGAGCTACTTTTACTGATATGTGCATCCCACTTAGCGCCAGATAACTTATCATCAATCAATGCATCGGCTGTGTCAGCATCTGGGATGCGCAATAAGGCTTCGGCAAGACACATTAAAATAATGCCTTCTTGGGTTTCTAAGCTATATTGTTGTAAGAATGCATCAACACCAACCATCAAGCCTTTCTTTTCAAATTGGCGAACTTTAGTCACCAATTCATGTGCTCGACGAGTCACCTGCTGAATTTCTTCATCGGATGAAGGCACCAGCGTAATTAACTCTGCTAGATACTGTTCTTCATCAACAATGTAATTGTCAGTAACTGCTTTAAACAATTCTTCGAGAGTGGCGTTGTCATAGCGACCGCCCAGTACTTCACTCGCTTTGAACATCATAATCGCTTCCATCATGGTCAGTTGAAGGAGGGTAAAAACCAATGGGTGTGACGTACATTACAGCATTTTATTTTGTATACAATGTACGATTCGGGCGAGTATACAATCAAAATGTGATCAAGAACACTCTCTATTAGCCCATAAACTCGCTTCGGTGCACATAAAATGTAGCAGAAGGTTTACCTGTTTAATATTAGCTAACTTAATGATAATGTCAGGAACAAAATTTACTCATAATTATCAGCACCTTACAATGCTAAAAAACAAAAAAGGCGAACACATGATATGTTAGCCTTTCTGTTTGAAAATTTGATATATTGTCGGTTAGTTACATCCATCGACTCTTTTTACGCAGCTGAGGACGGGGTAAATACACTAAAATGATCCCAATTAGCGCACCAATACCAGCAATAATGCCACCTTGTTGCCACATCTGATATTGTTGATCTTGTTTAGTCGTATCCACTTTAGCTTGGGCGGTATCACGTTCAGCTAAGGCTTTTTCTAAGGCAGATTGTAGCTCTGTCACTTTTTGCTTGGCTAACTCGAAGTCTTGACTAACATTATCGGTTCCCAATGAGATTTGATTAAGTTGCTCATTAACCTTAATAAGCTCTTGCTCAACTTGAGGGAAACGCTCTCTTAAACTAGGTTGTTCGGTAACAAACGCACTACGAACCCAGCCCTCACGGCCTTTATTATCGATAATTTGAGAATACTCACCCTCTGTCTTACCTAAAAACTGAATAGGCTGACCCGCTTCTACACTACCAATAATACGAAAATCAGTGCCGGGTCCACCGTGAATATAGGTAAACACATCATCTGAAATATAATGTGAAGACGTTTGAGCATTAACGCTCAACGACAACAATAACAAAGCAAAAAAATTAATGACTTTCAACACAGCCTTTTCCCTAACGCTATCAAATAGCAATCATGTTATTTATTTAATCCCATTAATGCTATTTACTTAATCCCATTAATGCAAGAAGGAAGTCATATGACTTCCTTCTTAAGTCGAGATTAACTTCTATTATTAACTAAAGATACTTTTAATTATGTAGAAGAACACGATAGATAGGCCTGCACCGGCTGGTAAAGTCACTACCCAAGATATTACGATGTTACGAACCACACCGATATTGATTGCAGCAATACCACGCGCCATTCCCACACCTAACACAGCACCCACTAAGGTTTGTGTTGTAGAAATAGGTAAACCTGTTCCTGAAGCAAGTACAACCGTTGAAGCTGCAGCTAACTCAGCAGCAAAACCACGACTCGGTGTTAAATGAGTAATGTTTTTACCGATAGTTTGCATTACGCGTTGGCCAAATATCGCTAAACCTAACACAATACCGACAGCACCTAGCGGAAGGATCCACCATGCTAAAACAGCTTGAGAACCAATAACACCGCCACTTTCAACAACTGACACCACAGCCGCTAATGGGCCAATAGCATTAGCTACATCGTTTGAACCATGGGCAAATGCCATGCAACATGCTGTAACAACCATCAAAATTGCGAACACTTTTTCAACGTTACCAAATTGTGTTTGGCGGTCCGCTTTCTCGCTCATTTTTAAACGAGAAATGGCAACTTTACCTAAAAGACCCACAACAACTGCTATAGCAGCAGCGAGTAAGTAAGCTTCTAAAGTAGAGAAATGTAAACCAACATGTTTTAAGCCTTTAGTGATAGTCACAAGTGACATCACAAAGCCAGCCAATGCCATATAAAACGGCACATAACGTTTGGCATTACCCAATGGATCTTCTGTATCAAAAATCAGTTTTTGCACACTTTGGAAGATGGTATAAGCAATGAAACCTGAAATAGCAGGAGTAACTACCCAAGAGCCTACGATTCCAACTACCTTACCCCAAGCAACTGCATCAACATTAACACCTACCGCAGCAAAACCAATGATAGCGCCGATAATTGAGTGAGTGGTCGATACAGGCCAGCCTAAAGCTGATGCAACAACTAACCAAATACCCGCCGCAAGTAGTGAACCAATCATACCGTAAACTAAATATTCAGGCTGTTCGGTAAAGTAAGCAGCATCAATAATACCGTTTCGAATTGTACTTGTGACTTCTCCACCTGCCAAAAAAGCACCAGCAAATTCAAAAATCATTGCGATAATAATCGCTTGTTTAATCGTAATGGCATTAGAACCTACAGAAGTTCCCATTGCATTGGCAACATCATTTGCACCAATACCCCACGCCATCAGAAAACCAAATGTGGCCGCAAGCGCGATTAGCGTCGGGCCGTTGGTGATTAATACATCAACCATGTCTTTTCCTTGATAACCTTGTGATTAGTTACGAGCTAACATAACCTCTAGACGGGAGCCTACACGTTCAGCAATGTCAGCTAAACCACCCACCCACTCGATAATTTTGTATAAGAACATTACATCAACTGGATTCAATTCTGACTCAACAGCATACAGTTGACGACGAACCTGGATTTGAAGATCATCTGAATCTTCTTCAATTTTATCCAATTCGTTGATCATATTGGCAACCAACTTCACTTCACGACCACGAAAACCTGTTTCGAGTAAGTCATCAAGTTCATTAATTGCTTGTTTTGCTAACGCAACAGCATCAAGGCAACGCTTAAGGTAAGCATTGAACGACTCTTGTACTGGTTTAGGGAGGACTAATTGACGTCCGATGACACGGCCGGAAATGTCTTTTGCTGTGTTGGCGATTTTGTCTTGCTGAGTTAACAACTCAAGTAAGTCAGTGCGCTCAACCGGCATAAATAAGCCACCAGGCAGAGTTAAGCGGATTTCTCGCTTCAACGAATCAGCCTCTTTTTCAAGCAAGCTAATTTGTTTGCGAATTTTAACCGCTTCATCCCAATCTCCTGCCATTGTGGCGTCAAAGAAAGGAACAAGAAGGGCAGCACATTCATGAACTTTATCGATATGCTGTTCTAAAGGCTTTAAAGGTGATTTTGCAAATACACCTAAAATAGAGTTTACTGGCATTGCCGTTTACCTATTTAATTAATTCCAACTTGGAAAAGCGGGCGCATACTAACTCAAGCGTCCACATAAAGAAACAGTGTAGTTTCAATTTCGCACTACTGTGATTTACACTTGCAGCACAGAGTATAATTTATCTGAGCGGTGCAATCCTAAGGGATTTTTATTACAGAAATGTGACATTGTGAACTAAATATGACGCATTAATGAATATTTGATTACAAGGTGAGTAATAAGTCAATGAATGCTGAAATTGAGTTGAAACTGTTGGTGTCTCCCCAAGACCATGATTCATTAATAAAAAACCTTAATAAACTGCCTGATGCATCTTACTGTAAAAGTGACTTTTTATTTAATCATTATTTCGATACTAGCACATTACAATTAGCACAATGGGATATGGGCTTGCGTGTCCGCGGCTCAAAAAACCATCAAGAGCAAACTCTTAAAACGGCAGGGAGTGTTATTAACGGCCTTCATAGTCGCCCTGAATATAATGTGTCGACCGCTGAAAAAACACCCAATCTTTTTTTATTTCCCGAACATATTTGGCCAGAAGGCGCCGCAATCGCTGCTCTAAACTCTGCGCTAATGACTATTTTTGACACAAATTTTACACGGCAAACTTGGATAGTAAACCTCAATCAAAGCAAGATTGAGGTCGCGCTAGATAGCGGAGAAGTGATTACCCCTAAAAATAATGGGGTAATAAGTGAACTGGAATTTGAGTTAATAAAGGGTAACAGTGCAGATTTAATCTTATTAGGCTTAATTATAGTTGAGTATATTCCACTCAGATTAGGTCAGCAAAGTAAGGCATTAACAGGCTATTTATTATCAGGAAGAGCTCCTTACCAGCTCAATACTAACTGGCCTACTGAATTAGATAACCTGAAAAGTTCAGCTTATATAACCCCAGAAGCACTTAAACCATTACTCAAAATGGGACTCGAGCATTGGCTGCAACTAGAAAGCGCTTTGGAGTACATGGCTAACCTGATCGATAGCGAAAGTCATCCGCTAGATGAACTACACAATCAGCAATTAACCGACACCTTGGCGAGAACCGCTCTCTACCTGAGTACCTTTGAGCAACTATTACGCTGCATAATGCTGATCAGCCACGCTATGCTGCAACATAAAGTGTGCAGTGAGCAATTAAAGCAAGATACTCAACCGTTAACGGCACTTATTAACCGCCTAATTATCGATTTAACAGCAATACCAAACTGCACGCCACAATTACCAAATCTAGCTCACTCATCTTTAGCCTGTATAGAAAATCTTTGGCAACTTAAAAGCTACGGTAAACTGCAACTCACCTTGATGCTGTACCTCACATGCTAAAGCTTAACTTTCGAAAGCTAGACTAGGTCAAATACTTAAATCCAAACAGCTTAAATCCAAACAGCTTAAATCCAAACAGCTTAAACAGTGCTGCTTTAATCTAACCGAGCAAGGTTTCTAAGCATTGCTCTTCAATGCCATAGAAAGCTTTAATGTCGGCTATTTGCTGCAATATAGCGCTGTTGTCGCGGGCTTGGGTACGCTTTTGAGCTAAAATCATTTTATTTTTGCTGGTGTGTTCAAGTGAAATAAACTCAAATACTTGCGTATCATAACCGTGGGCTTCAAGCAGTAATGCGCGCAGGCCATCGGTGACCATTTCAGCTTCTTGGCCTAAGTGAATACCATGCTGTAATAACGGTGCTAGCAAAGTCGGACTTTTCATTTGTGGGCGGATTTGTTTGTGACAACACGGCGAGCACATGATAATTTCCGCGCCAGTTTGAATCCCCATATGCAAAGCATAGTCAGTGGCAACATCACAGGCATGTAAGGCTATCATGATGTTAATCCCCTGGGCTTTAAAGTGTTGCACATCGCCCTGCTCAAACTTAATCCCGGTTAAGGCTAACTTGTTTGCGGTTTGATTACATAAATCGACCAGCCCTTGGCGAAGTTCTACACCGGTAACTTGAGTGCTCACCTGCAGTTTATCGATAAAATAGTCGTGCACAGCAAAGGTTAAATACGCCTTACCTGAACCAAAGTCGGCAATATGTACTTCACTATTGTTGGCTAGACCGGTGTTATCAATTGCCCGTGACAACACTTCAATAAATTTATTGATTTGCTTCCACTTACGCGACATCGCAGGAATAATTTCGCCGCTGGCATCAGTAATACCTAACTCGCGCAAATAAGGACGGTCTTGTTCAACAAAACGTTTTTTAGCACGATTATGCGGCGCGGCTTCACTATTAATTGCGGTATTGACCTCACTGGCTTTAGGCGCATTTTTATTGCGGTATTTATTGATCAATACCTTGCCTTTCTTGCTGATACTCAGTTGAACCTCCCACTCTTGGGTGATCAAATGTGCATTTTGGAACTCGCTTTCGAGCCATTGTTGGCTCAAGGTTTCAACCTCAGCAAGCTCAACATTTTTAGTAATGTGATTGGTACGGTATTCATATAAACAAGACAGCAACCGTTGGCCTTTTAGCTCCACAGGACGCATAGCAATACGCTTAAGTTCTTTATTGTCGCCACAGTATTTTGAAAACACTAAACGTTGCAGCGTATTATCAGCTAAAGCACTGGTACATTGTTGCACAAAGCCATTAAGTTCGAGGGTATTGACGTTCGACATTGAAATCTCGTTTACAGTAAATAATTTAAAGCTGCGCTGCGCGCAAATGGTGATAAATAATCACTCACAGCCTATTCAGTGCTCTATTCTACACCATCTAACGAATACAACTCTCCTCTTGATGACATTTGTCTGTGCAAGTTAAATCATTTCCCCAGAACCAAGTCCAAAACACGATTAACCACGCAATTCATCAACATCAAGCTGCCAGCTAAAAAACCAGCACTTTCATTGCCGGCAACGTGCTTTCAATCAATAAGACAAAATACATGTTGAGGCGCCGATTTAATCAGCATATTTTATTGTTAAAATTGTGCAAACAATCTTATATAACCTGAGACTTGTTCTATGCTTACAAGGTACTAGGTCGTATAACTAGGTGGCTCTGGGTCATATAGTGACATGACTTTTAATAAGCGCATGTAATAACCATTTCATGAAGATAATAACTCACAAGAGATCTTACTATGACCAAACGAGCCTTAGTGTTATCTGGTGGCGGTGCTAGAGGTGCTTATCAGGTCGGCGTACTTAAGGCGATAGCTGATTTACACAACAAAAATGCGCACAACCCTTTCTCAATTATTAGCGGGACGTCATCGGGTGCAATTAATGCCGTAGGTCTGGCGGCTTCTGCTAACAATTTCCGTCTTGCGGTTAAAAAGGTTGAATATTTTTGGCAACACATCACAGTCGATCGTGTTTATAAAGCGGGAGCATTGGATCTGCTCAAAAGTGGCGGCACCCTATTATCGTCCATGCTAAATCAAGGCATTGGCATGAATCGTCCGTTGGCTTTTTTAAATAATGATCCCTTAAGAGCCCTACTCGCGCACACCATACAATTTAAAAATATACAAAAACGCATTGATGCCGGCTATTTGGATGCTGTGGCCATTAACGCCACAGGATACACATCAGGAGAGTCAGTCAGTTTTTTCCAAGGTAAATCAGACATCAAAGGCTGGCGCAAAGGCCGCAGAGTGGGAGTGCCTACACGATTAGCAGTACAACATCTTATGGCTTCATCTGCCATTCCTACAATATTTCCCGCAGAGAAGGTTAGCCGAGAATATTTTGGCGATGGTGCCTTAAGACAGCTAGCACCACTGAGCCCTGCACTTAAATTTGGCGCAGATAAAATCTTGGTCATAGGGGTCAGTGGTAACGCGGGAGTCATTCCCAAACGTGAAACCACTACCCATTCGCCTTCCCTTGCACAAATGGTAGGGCACTTATTTAATAGCGCGTTTGTCGATAGCTTAGAGCATGATGTAGATATCATGCTAAGGATGAACGATCTGATTCGGATCACTAAAAATCAAGTAGCCTATACTGAACAAGGTGAAGTCAGAGCAGTTAATTTATTAGCGCTAAATCCTAGGGTGGAATTCGATAAAGTCGCCGCTAAGCACGTGCATACCATGCCATTTGCCATGCGATCCTTGATGAAAACCACAGGCGCGACGGGTAAGGGAGGCGGCGCTAGTTTTGCCAGTTACTTGCTGTTTGAACCCGGATTTTGTAGCGAACTGATTAGCAAAGGCTATCAGGATGCTATGGAAGAAGAAGCCGCTATTAGAGAGTTTTTTCTTGATTAACAGCCCAACTAATTAAAATCACCCGACCATTAATGTAAAAAAACCATGATTGAGATTATTCCTCGGCATACCGATTAGCACCGATCTTTTGTTGATGCTTGTTGAGTAATTTAGCCAATTCGCCACTGCTTTCCATTTTACGCACTGAGGCATTAAAAAGGCTAAGGATCATGTCTTGATGTAATGACTTTCTTGATACCAGCATATGAAAACTTTCTTTTACATTGTTGGGTGTTGGCCTAGACACCAAGTCTGGCGGCATAAGGTCATGTTGTTTCAGGGCTAAGGTGCCATAAAATGACTCCTTACGGTCAAGAAAGAATTTACAGCGATTTTTCTTGAGCATGTCTGACAAATGGCTCATGTAGGGAGTCTCTATTAGGCCTAAGTGTGGCGGCCAGCCAAACTGTACATAATTAAAGCCCTTTATTCCACATACCTGACCGTACTTCGACAGGTCTTCCAATTTTTCAATGATAGGTTCTGAGATAAAGCTACTTTTAAGGTAAAAGTAGCTTGGCGTGAGATAATAATAGGCTTCGGAGGCACGAAAATCGATTTCTCGTTTGGCATTGAGCGATGCACTCATGGCTGCATCAATCGAACCATTACGCAAAGAATGCAAGCATCGCACCCAAGGACGTACCTGAATTTCATATTCAAAAGCTGTTGAGGAAAAAACTAAAGCCAATAATTCAATGTCATAACCATCACTTACAGCAGTAGGTTTACCATTTTCTCGAATAAAATAATTAAAAGGTGGAAATTCAGTATCTTCTATACAAAATTTTAATACCGTAGATGATTGTGATTTTGTTTGCTTAGCCAATACTGTTGGGGTCGAAAATAAGCTTAATAAACAAACGACTGACAATACCAACAATAATCGTGCTAGCAATCCTTTGACCAAATGAAAAAATAATAAAAGCTGCATATCACCTCGGTGCGGGTAAAACGCTAAATATCCTTATTCTGCTTAAAGTATAGCGCCTGAAATCAATTACCATTATTAGCAATAGTCACTAAAGCATAGTTGAGTATTTAATATTTATCCTACAAAGTTGGTGGTATATCCAGTACTGCTTTCTTCCTCGTTCTGCTCGCTAAATGCCAATCACACTCACCATAAAATGGAAAATTTGGCACTACCAATTGGTAATATTAATCATCTATAGTATCGGCCATCTTCAAAGCAACACCGCCTGAAGAATCTAAGCACATAAATTTAAATCAATTTAATACCAAAACAATCGGTTTAGGGGTAGCAATGTTTAACACTAAAACTCCGTTAAGAGGCTTGTTGGAATGCAACCAAAGTGACCAAGGACGGCATATCGATGCTGCCGCAGAACATGTTAAATCGCTAAACTGACTCAGTTCACATTAGATGTGACTTTTTGGTGAGCAATAAATTGCTCCGAATGGCTTGGCGTATCTGGGTGTGAAGTTCAAAAACGCGGCTAAGATCATTTAGATTTAAGGATAGGTTTTCTAACATAACCAGATCAAAATTGAATTCAGGGTAATGAAGTGACATAGACATATATCCAGGTAAGTAGCCTGTATGGCTGTATTCTGTGATGCCATCTTCTGTATTGATTCTAAGCCCATAGCCATAACTCATATTCGGCCATAAAAATTTAATACGGGTATGAGAGCGTGTCATAAGATCATAGCTTTTAGGGCTGATAAGCTTTCCTGAGTGTAATTGATGCTGAAATTCGGCAAACGCAGCTGCAGATGCAATCAATCCTCCAGCGGGAAGTAATGATGCGTCAATAACCAGATTTGCAGGCGCAATAACATCCGATTCATTCAAGCCTATAGCCAGCGAAGCCAGGTTTTGTCGAATGGTTTCAATACTGCCTACTTGCGCATAAAGTCCGTTGAGCTTGTTAACCTGTGAAAATTGAGCAATCTGCATAGCAAATGATTGTTGATTTACCTTTTCGAGCAGTTGACCTAAAAGCGCATAACCAAAGTTGGAATATTCAAATTGGCTCCCTGGCTCAAATCGATTGGGCTTGCCGAGTTCATCCACTCCCGATGTGTGGCTAAGCAGATGGTGTATGGTAATTCTTTCATCATATTGGTTGGGAAGAAATGAAGATGCACTTTTATCGGAATTCGTCTCAATGCCATGTTGAAGCTTTCTTTTATCCAGTGTTACATGGTCAAAAAGATAACGATTAAGTGAGTGATTTAAGCCGAGCTTGCCAGCATCAACAGCTTGTAATACCAAAGTTGCGGTGATTTGTTTAGAGAGTGATGCCATGACGAAGCTTGACGCTTGATGAATGCCCTCGCCTTTTTGCAGTTCGAGAAGTGGTATGCCATTTTCGATTAACATGACGCTGCCACTAAATGGCTGCAATGAATCATTTATAGCGGCTTGGATTAAGATATTGATATCTTGTGGTTTTGGTACTGTTTTAATGCTTGCATCTTTAGAAAGATTATCGCCTTGTAACAAGGAGGTATTGCTATAGCTGTAACCACTTAGTAATAACAAAACACTGAACAGAATTGTAGCGACTGCGCGAAGATTCATGGGTTATCCTTAACTTTAATAGCAATAATGAATTTATTTTCTAAGGGTGCAAGCTTTGCACAACCTAGTTGCACGAATAACAAACCGCACACGCTAAAAAGGACTGAATAATTTCAGTCCTTTTTATGTACCAATATAAATGCGATCAGCACTAACTTAACGGGTTTGCTATAAGCCTAATGCCTTTGCAATGCGCTGGCCATAATTATCATCTGCTTGGCTAAAATGTGCGACCATTTTTTGCTGCACATCTAGGCTTGCTTGAATAAGCGATCCGCTAATGGTGTTAATTAAGCGCTGCTTTTCATCCGCTGAGAACATGCGATACAAGTTACCCGCCTGGCTAAAGTCATCTTGATTGTAACGACTATAACGTGCTGCTTCTCCGTCTAAACGCAGTGGTGGCTCAGCAAAATTAGTCACTTCCTGCAATGGTGTTGTCGAGGTGTTCGGACCATAGTTAGCGCTCGCATCACCACCGGTTTGACTACCATTAAATGGACATTGAGTTCCCGCCATTGCCCCACCACGTTGATGATGGTTGGCTTTAGCTGCATGCGGACAGTTAACCGGTAACTGATTATAGTTTGCCCCTATGCGATAACGTTGGGCATCGGCATAGGCAAACAAGCGCGCTTGCAACATCTTATCTGGCGATGCGCCGACTCCAGGCACTAAGTTACTTGGCGATAGCGCCACTTGTTCCACTTCGGCAAAGTAGTTTTCTGGCATGCGGTTCAGCTCAAGTTCACCTATTTCAATCAATGGATAATCAGAGTGCGGCCATACTTTGGTTAAATCGAACGGATTAATAGCATAAGTATTGGCTTCAGCCTCTGGCATAATTTGCACATTAACCGTCCATTTGGGGAAGTTTTTGTCAGCGAGTGCGGCAACCATGTCACGTTGTGAAGAGTCAGGATCAATTCCCTTTAGCTTATCTGCTTGCTCATTGGTTAAATTAACTACTCCTTGTTGAGACTTGAAGTGAAACTTAACCCAAAAGCGCTCACCTTTGGCATTCCAAAGTGAAAATGTGTGTGATCCATAGCCGTGCATTTGACGATAATTTGCAGGAATGCCTCGATCAGACATTAATATGGTGACTTGATGCATAGCTTCTGGGTTGTGCGCCCAAAAATCCCACATGGCTTGTGGATCTTTTAGGTTAGTTTGTGGGTGACGTTTTTGAGTATGGATAAAATCTGGAAACTTAATACCATCACGTAAAAAGAATGTCGGGGTATTATTACCCACAATGTCATGATTACCGCGAGCGGTATAAAAACGTAATCCAAAACCGCGAGGATCACGTTCTGCATCTGCTGATCCCATTTCGCCACCTACGGTAGAGAAGCGCACAAAAGTTTCTGTTTGCTTACCCACACCGTTAAAATGATCTGCTATGGTGTAGTCACTTAAATCTTTAGTCAGCGTAAAAACGCCATAAACACCTGTACCTTTAGCATGTACGATACGCTCAGGAATACGCTCGCGATTAAAGTGCGCCAGCTTTTCAATCAAATGCCAATCTTGCAGTAAAAGAGGCCCCCTTTCACCTGCTGAAAGAGAGTTTTGATCATCCGCTATTGGTGCACCATTTTGACTGGTTAAATAATTTACATTGCTCATTTATATTCCCCTAATTACTTTCAAGTAACCACTGTTCGATTAAGTCGTAAACGGTTGCCATTGTGTTTCCCTCGGCTGTCGTTATCGTATAAAGCGATAATATAGAATAATAGTAAACAATAAAAACGATTAAAATAGATAGTAACAATCGATTATGATAATCAGGAGAGTATATAAGAAAGTAAGAACCGATTAAAAATGCAATAAAAAGCCGAAGCATGCTTCGGCGTTGTCGCAAAATAACAAGGTTATTCTGAAGATGGTTCCGCTGCAGGCTCGCGATACAATTTTACTAAATAATAAGCATCAATTAACACAATGAAAAAATTCACTAACGCGACTGGAATAGCATCAATCGCTAAACCATAGGCAACAAATAACGCTGCGCCGACTAAGTTCCACCAGCGAAGTTTTTTTATATTCGCCATCATTAAGGATATCGCCACCACTACCGAAGCAAGATACCCCACCCATTCCCAAACTGTTGCTGTATCCATATTTATTCCCCTATCACGCTGTTTTATTGAGTATAGTCTGGGTCTGTGGATCTTCCATGCTAAAATTCATCTCAACATACCTATAGATTTTAGCTCAATATGATGAGGTCTAACGTTCAACAACCGCAGCTGTCATCCGTGAGATACAACATAAATCATTAGCACTGTTATGGATTAAAATTTCCCACACTGAACTACGTTTGCCTATATGAACTGGCTTTGCTGTGGCAGTTAATGTGCCATTGCGAGAGGCTTTTAAATGGTTTGCGTTAATTTCCTGGCCAACACAATAGAACTTGGTGAAATCAACAACAAAGTTTGCTGCATAACTGGCAACGGTTTCAGCAAGCGCGATGTTTGCACCACCATGCACTATACCAAGTGGGTTGTGTACACTAGGGTCGGCGGGCATAGTGGCCTTAAGATAGTCATCACCAATTTCGGTAATTTTAATCCCTAGGGTTTGCATCAGTGTGCCTTTGCCATTCATCCCTGCATCTAAGCGCTCGCAATCTGCAAGTGTTACTTCTCTAAACCAAATACTCATTGAATACATCCAGTTAACAATTGTTTTTCCAGTGTACTGTGAGATGGTATCAGAAGAAATAATTAACTGGTAAATTGCGCTTTATAATTCATATACTGTATTACTCGCAATAAAAAAGGGAGCAGAAATGCTCCCTAATTATCTTTTACATTAAGTAAGTTAACTCAATTTTTTATCACTTAAAACTGTGCTACAAAAGAATCTGAACACAAGGTGCTCGATGCTTGACAGATTTTGTATGTTACCGAGCTTGCCGTTGTACTGAAACGGTCACGGTAACGCCCATCGTTATCTGTGGTAGTAATCATCTCATCATCACGATACACATCGACAGTTCCACCAACAGCCCCGTCCCAACTCAGGTCAACAAGTGCACTACCACGGCGTGAGACTAATACCCGAGAAACATAGGCTTCAATACTGTGTGCAAACACTTCGACATCCATCATGGTGGCGTTAGTATTTCCTTCAGCATCAGTTACCGTCAAGCTCACTGTGTAAACACCTGCTGCGGCATAGCTGTACACAGGATTTGCATCAGCTGAGATTGAACCGTCACCAAAGTCCCAGGAATAGGTAGTTATGTCATTATTGGCATCTGAACTCGTGTCAGTAAAGCTGACATTTAATCCATCAATCACATATTCAAATCCTGCAACAGGGGCAGCTGGAGCTGAGTCACCTAAACCCGAAATGGTGAGCCCCCAACTATTCAGTGTCCCCGTATCTGCGCCAACATTATCAGACACAGATAATGTCCAATCGCCCATGGCCATTTCACCGTTAAATGCACTTAAATCCCATGATTTAACAATATTATCAGCACTGCCGCCATCACGATTATGCAGAACAGCTTCAGTCCCGTTGGGCGATGTTAAAGTAACAATTAAATCGCCTATCCAAGTATGAGAGATATCAACATTTGCCGCTAATCCAAAAACTGCAATATCATCAGCAACATTAATTGTGCTACTAATACCTACGGCATTGTTATCAGGAATATCCACTGGAGAATTATTGCTATAAGGGAAATCACTCAGCCCTTGTGGATAAACGGCTAGTGCTACTGATTTGGTTTTAACAGTTGCACCATCATCTCCTGTTACCGTAATAACGTAATCACCCCAGGCTGCATTTGCTTCAGTTACTACATCAACAGTAAAGTCATCACCAGCACCAACTGATGCGCTTGATAAGCTCACGCCATTTAAGCTAGGTGATACATCAACCGTCAATGCGACATTGCCATTCCAACCAGCTACGCTGCCTAGACTAAAATCATAACTTACTGCACTGCCCGCCTCCACTTCTTGTAATGCGGGTGAGGCAGTAAAGCGATAACCTGGTGCTGGGTTTGCTTGGTCAAGGGCTGATGCCACATTTAAACGCGTACCAGCTACTGTTAGTCCTGTTAATGACGCATTAGAATCACCCGATGCCATCAGTAACTCTTTCATTTCTTCCGCGCTAAGATCTGGATTAAGTGACCACACCAAAGCCGCCGCACCTGTAACATGGGGCGTTGCCATTGATGTACCAGAATAAGTATCATAACTGCCACCAGGTACTGTGGACAAGATAGCCGAACCAGGAGCGCCCATATCAACGCTGGTTAAACCCCATTGAGAAAAGCCTGACATATTGTCATTGCGATCAGTACTGGCGATGGCCATTATGGCATCTGAATCGTAACTTGCTGGATAACTAGGTGTAACATCATTATCGTATGCGTCATTACCCGCTGCTGCTAAGAACAAAATTCCTGCATCACCTGCTGAATCTATAGAATCTTTAAGCGCTTGGCTAAAGCCACCACCGCCCCATGAATTGTTTGTCGCTTTAACATCGACACCATGGTTTAGCTTGAGATTTGTCATGTAATCAATACAGGCAATTGCGGCTGCAGTTGTACCTGAACCACTTGCATCTAAGAACTGACAACCAATAATACTAACATCCCAGTTAACGCCAACGACACCTACACCATTGTTACCTTTAGCGCCAATAGTGCCCGAAACATGTGTACCGTGGCCATTGCCATCCATTGGATCACCAGTATTGGCATTTGCGTTATAGCCGTGAATATCATCAATAACACCATTACCATCATCATCGATACCATTACCCGCGATTTCACCAGGATTTACCCACATATTCGCTTGCAAATCAGGATGATTATAATCCACCCCAGTATCAATTACGCCAACAACCACATTACGGTCACCCGTTGACGTATTCCAGGCTAACACGGCATCAATATCTGCACCGGCTAATCCACCGGATTGGCCGGTGTTATGTAAGCCCCAAAGGTCAACAAAACTTGGGTCATCGGGAACACCTATTGCGCGGACAATGTAGTTTGGCTCGGCATATTTAACCGCCGGATGTTTGCTGATCATTTTGATCGCTTGCTCAACATTAGCACCATTTCTTAGACTTAAACGAGCCAACTTTCCATTCAAAAGGTGACTGAATTTATCATCCACCCCGTCTGCATTGATGTCTTTAATGGTTGCGCCAACAAGCTTTTGCGCTGACGAACGTTCAAATTTAGTTACATTGTCTTTATACACCACCAAGATGGTATCTTGCTGGTAAGTCACTGCTTGCTTAGCCATCACTGGCACTGCGGAAGTCATTGCCATTGCAGACGCTATGGCTAATGCAACAGGTGTTATTTTAATCGACATATACTGGTTTCCTATCATCCTTTTTGATTCCAGAACCGGTACTGCTGAATATATCAAAAGAGTGTCTTTTGACTTATCAAGGACATATTCATCCGGCAATTTTATTACCTACAGATTGTTGCCACAATGTAATAGCTTTGGGAAGAATGACTTAGATAATTACCACTTTACTACTAAGTCACTTAACCTAACCCGTTAGAATGGGTTTTACGAAAAACGCAACCTAACCCGCTGTAAATAAATAAAAATAAAAATTTAATTTTATAATAAACTGCATTTTACATCCGCAAATTAATACTCTTTAGTCCAATTGTGAGGCAATTGTTAACCCCGTAAGTTGGTCGAGTTAATTTGGCTCTATCTAATGAGTCATTGCCGAAATGTTTCACGTAATGCAAAGGAGTGTGATCATGCAGATTTCAATGGCAAAAACATTGTGCATCGCCCTCCTGCTGCCAAGCTTTGTATTAACCGCTTATGCTCAAGAGATTAAATCAGATCAACTTGATCTAAATTTACCTATCACATTGCAAGCGCTGTTAGAAAATAATGATCGTGGCGACATGATTAATATCATCCAACAGGGCATGCTAAACCAAGCAAGTGTTATACAGGCAGGAGAACTTAACCAGGCTTCTATTTTGCAGCTAGGAGAAGGGAATCAGGCTTATATTGCCCAATATGGTGTGAATAATGAAGTCGAGCTGTTGCAAGCAGGTGAAAACAATAATGCTTCGGTTACCCAAACAGGAAACGATAATCGAGTGCAGTTAAACCAACTAGGAAGTGCAAATTTCTCAATTGAACAGATTGCAGATGGTGCTGCAATCACAATTACGCAATATTAAACAGGGAGCGTCATATGAAATCGCAAACAACTAAAACCTTACTAGCTTTAGCCATTGCAGCAGGTCTGTCTTCACAAGCTTTTGCCAGTGATGAAAGCATTATTAACATTATGCAGAACGGTGCTGGCCAGGATGTAAAATCTGAGCAAACAGGTTCTCTAAATGTATCTGATGTTAGTCAAACTGGTAACGATCAAAGCGCGATCATTGCTCAAGATGGTGTGTGGTTAGAGTCTTACGTGACGTCAGTTGGAGATGAAAATGAAGTTGAAGTTAATCAAACTGCTGACTGGCATATTTCTAATGTTGCCTTAGAAGGCGATGAGAACTTCACTAAAGTCACTCAAGATGGTTTTTTCAACCAAAGTGATGTGCAAATTACAGGTAATGTCAACAATGTCGATGTTGAACAAGTAGGTGGATTGAATGAAAGTATTGTTGAATTACTTGGCGATAACAATAGCAGCAAAATTAGCCAGCAAGGTGATAACAACTATGGCGTCTTTCGCGTTCAAGGCAATGATAACGATGGTGATACAACCCAAATTGGCAACGGCAACCAAGCAGGTTTAATTGCATTAGATTTAACTCCTAATGTAGGCAATAACAACGATGTGACCACTTATCAAGAAGGCGACAGCAACTTAGCTGCCGTTCGTGGCATTTTAGGTAATAACAACACTGTTGATATTGAACAGGTTGGCAATCTAAATACCGGTTTTGTTTACTCACTTTCAGGTTCAGATAACGATATTAATATTGAACAAGAAGGTGACAATAATAATGCCGTACTAGAGTTCACTACTGGTAACGATAATGATATGGAGATTGATCAAAAAGGCCAAAACAACACTGTTGGAGAAACATTTGTAGCGGCTGTAAATGGTTCTGACAACATTATCGATATTGAGCAACATGGTGACAATAACCTAACTGAATTTGAAGTTATTGGCGATCAAAATGATGCTGATCTAGAGCAGGAAGGTGATAATAACTATGCTGCATTCGGTGCTTACGGCGATGATAACCATTTCAATCTTTCATCGGATGGAAATCAAAACACCATAGAAGCATTAGCAGATGGTAATGATAATTTAATTGATATCGATCAAGAGGGTGATATTAACTTTGGCCATGTTGATATTCTCGGCAATGATAACAAAGTGGATGTTGAACAAGATGGCACTGATAATGAAGCCATAGTCTCTGTTCTAGGCGATCTTAATACTCAAGTGGATGTCACTCAAGTGGGTGATCTCAACCTGGTTGATTTACTGGTTATGGGCAATGAAAACTTAGTTGATATCATGCAATCAGGTAATGGTAACTGGGTGGGTGGTGAATCGAGTGGAGCTTTCACTGTAGAGGGTGATAACAACAGCTTCATGGTGACACAAACGGGTAATGATAACCTAGTGACAGGCTCGCAAACTGGTTTTGATAACACGATTAATGTCTCACAAACAGGTGATTTCAACAGCGCGTTAGTCATTCAAAACTAAACTATAGATATAACGTGTAATAAATCACACTAAAATGCAAAAAGGGAGCAATTATATTGCTCCCTTTTATTTACCATTACTCATTGAGTTCACTCCAATATCTCAATTAATCCTACTGACACCTAACCGACTAAATTAACTAAGCAAACTCAGTCACCCAGCAAACTCAATCAGCTACATAAACGCAAAAAGACAGGCTTAATGTCCCTAGCTTACTAACTCAAAATGGGTTTGATAAGTTTGCGCCCAGCGTAATAGTTCAACTCTGTTTCGGGATTGTGTTTTACGAAAAACAGAAGAGATATGGGCTTTTACAGTATGCTCACTAATGCATAAGCGATGGGCAATTTCTTTATTTCTAGCACCACTAGACACTAGCTGAATAATGGTCCTTTCTCGATTAGTCAGCATTTGTAACATGGCAACCGTATCTGCAGGAATTTCGTTATTATTATCAAGCTTTTGAACTAAACGTCTAAAAATTTTACTGATCAATGGTCTGTCGTACCAAAGCTCATCAGATACCATCTTACGTAAACCTGTTAACATCAAGTCCATTCGTTGATCTGAATATAGCAGTCCACGCACGCCCAGCAATAATGCAGTCTCTTGATCTAATGAGCCGCGTTCTACTTGATATAAGGCTACGGGGACATGATTAACAATACGCGATACCAATAGAGGAATACCTTTGCTATCAAGGGCCGCGCCTTTTTGAGCCACAAGATAAAAACTATTAGACTTTTTTTCGAACTCTAATTCAGCAGCATTCTTAACAATGCGTGTCTTTAAGCCTATCGATTCAGCAAGAATAGCTAAATGGCAAGGTGCCGATAATTGGTGTAAAAAAACCAATTCATATGTATTGGAACTCATCACTCTTCTCCCTGAAAAGTTTAATTTGTTCAAGTGCTCCTAAGTATTAGGTTTAACCACATCATCAATAAGCGAAAGTGCTTAATACTTGAACATCATCCTGTGTTTGATTTTATACCTAAATCTTACCTTGAAGCCAGATACAATTGCTCATAAACGCCTAGAATTAAGGTAAATGAATAAACAGAGTAATAAGGGTAGTAGAAATTAACTAGAACAAAGAGAAAGTTTGTCAGTCAAAAGTATTAATAATAGTTTTGACTGATAAATCATAATGTTTTTAACTAGGGCTTAATGGCGACATTCAGATTTTGAATTTGTCGATTATGCAAACGAGTGCACAATAATAGTCCAAAACAACCCCCTATTAATGCAAGAAACATGTCAGACTGGGTATCCCATACATAACCTTGGGTGCCTAAAAAGGCTTCTGCATTTTCACCCGTTGCGGCGGCAACCCACCATTCTATCAGTTCATAGAATGCAGAGAATGCTAATACAAAACAGACTGACAAAAACTGGCACCAGGCTCCCAACTGTAACACCCCATTACGCAACATGATTTCTCTGGCGATAATAACAGGCACAAAACCTTGGGCAAAATGGCCTACTTTGTCGTAATTATTGCGCTCGCTACCCATCACTTCTGCTAACCAATCAAACAAGGGTACTTCGGCATAGGTATATCTGGCTCCAACCATTAACACGATGCAATGGATTAAGATCAACCAGTAAGCCAAAGGGGTTAATTTAAAACGGTTTCGAGTAAAAAATAAAATAGGCAAAGCTATTAAAGCGGGAATAGCTTCTAACCACCAAGTGAACATATCTTTGGGATCACTCACGGACCAAAGTAGCACCGCGACATAAATTAGCATCCATATAACTTTATTCAGCAATGTAAATTCCTCTTGTTCTATATTGTTCTAAAATTAGAATATTAACTTTAGCCATCTAGCCCTCCACAACTGGCCAAAAAAGTGCTACTTTGGCTAGGCGCTGGAAGTCGCAAATTATTCCTAAAGTAGAATTGACCTTATTGGCCGTTTCTAAGGTTGGTAACTTGACGTCGCTTGGGAACAGATATCAAGCATAAACTAATTGATATTATAAGCATAAGTACTAATTTAACTAGGTACTAAATCAGCAATTATACATTAGAGGGTACCCATATCATGGCGAAACATTCGCTTGACAAGGATAAGATCAAAATCCTGCTGTTGGAGGGCGTCCACCAAAGTGCGGTAGATGTACTAGAAAGAGCAGGCTATACCAACATTGAATATCACAAAGCCTCGCTAGGCGAAAGTGAGTTATTGGAGTCCATAAAGGATGCTCATTTCGTTGGTTTACGCTCGCGCACTCAATTAACTGCTGAAGTACTTAGCCATGCAGAGAAGCTGGTTGCGATCGGCTGTTTTTGTATTGGAACCAACCAAGTTGATCTTGCCGCGGCAGAAAAACTCGGTGTGCCTGTTTTCAACGCGCCATTCTCTAATACCCGCAGTGTGGCTGAATTAGTCATTGGTGAAATCATCATGCTAATGCGCGGCATTCCACAACGTAACGCTCAATGTCACCGCGGCGGCTGGCTAAAAAGTGCCAACGGCAGCGTTGAAGTGAGAGGAAAAACCCTGGGTGTCATTGGTTACGGCCATATTGGTACTCAGTTAGGCATTTTGGCTGAAACCTTAGGCATGCGAGTCATTTTCTTTGATATTGAAGATAAATTACCGCTCGGCAATGCCTCACAAATTCACAGCCTAGAAACATTACTGGCCACAGCTGACGTTGTAAGCTTACATGTTCCTGAAACGCCACAAACCAAAGATATGTTTGGTGAAAAAGAATTTAGCCAAATGCGCAAAGGCAGTTTCTTCATCAATGCCTCTCGCGGCACAGTTGTTGATATAGACGCCCTTGCTCAGGCAGTTAAGTCTGAGCATATTGCAGGCGCAGCTATTGACGTTTTTCCCGTTGAGCCTAAATCAAATGATGATGAATTTGTTAGCCCACTTCGTGGCTTAGACAATGTGATACTGACACCGCATATTGGTGGTAGTACCGCTGAAGCTCAAGAAAACATCGGTATTGAAGTGGCAGGCAAGCTAGCTAAATACTCTGATAACGGTTCAACCGTATCGGCAGTTAACTTCCCTGAAGTGACTCTAGCACAGCATGCTGGCACATCTCGTCTACTGCATATTCACCATAACCGTCCTGGTGTGTTGATCAAAATTAACCAAGCATTTTCGGCTAAAGGTATCAACATTGCAGCTCAGTATCTGCAAACTACCGCTGAAATTGGTTACGTGGTAATGGAAGTCGATTCAGACCAAGCTGAAGAAGCCTTAGGTGAACTGAAACTGATTGAAGGCACAATTCGTACCCGCGTATTGTTTTAATATCGGTAGCATCAGATCACAGTAACAATAAAACGACTATTTATCATATTTAGATAGTCGTTTTTTATTGCCTTGCCCCTTTAGAGTCACCACCGATTGGGCTACACTGCTGGCATTATGTTGCTGTATTACAGGAAACCCTATGAGCCTTTCAATAAGTCAACCAGATTGGGCCCCCACCCAAGACACACCTGCAATAATGCTAGCTAACCTGAATCATTTAGGCCTTATAGAAGTAACGGGTGAGCAAGGTCGCAGCTTTATTCAGGGCCAAGTGACCACTGATATTACCTCACTTGCCGCAGACCAATGGCGCTGGGGCGCACACTGTGATGCCAAAGGTAAAATGTTAGCCAGTTTCCGCGCTTTTGTATTACAAGACAGCTTATTTATGCTGATGCCCACCAGCGCATTAGCGATTGATTTACCCCAGTTAAAAAAATATTCAGTATTTAGCAAAGCAGAGTTAGTTGATGCATCAGCTAACTGGCAATTAATCGGTATTGCAGGCAGCGATGCCAACACTTTTGTAAAACAACATTTTGCCGAAGTTAGCCCTGAAACAGCCAACGAAGTCACTATCGTTGACGGTGGTTTACTGCTTAAAGATGGCCAGCGTTTCATCGCCATGTTAAGCCCAGAAAAAGCCCAAACCATTTGTGCAAACCAAACGATATATAGCGCCGCGGCATGGCAAGCATTAGAAATCAAAGCAGGTTACCCTAATATTCCAGGCATACATGCCAACCAATACGTGCCACAAATGTGTAATGTGCAGTCAATTAATGGCATCAGCTTTACTAAAGGCTGTTATATGGGGCAAGAAACCATCGCCCGTATGAAGTATCGTGGTGGTAACAAACGCGCACTTTATATCTTATCTGGCACCAGTAGCCAAACGTTAACAGAAGAAACGGTATTAGAAATCGCCCTTGAAGGCGGCTATCGTCGTGGCGGCGCTATCATTGAGTTTGTTCAGCAAGGCGATCAAGTATTACTCACGGCTGTGTTAGCCAATGACACTGAAGCAGATGCGACTTTGCGTATTGCTGGTGATGAAGAATCTGCTTTAACGATTATGCCGTTACCTTATTCGCTAGAAGCTTAAGGTTGTTTGCTCTGAGATATTTGCAAATTGAGCAATAACAACTGAAATGGCTATCAAATCGATAGCCATTTTTATTTTGTGTAAAGTGCTTTTTATGTGGTTTTTCCACCTACAGCTCATGATAGAAAGACACAAGGTTTAAAAAAGTTAAACAAATAGACAAGCACGATAATATCCTTACTGCATTGATATTGGCTGAATAAGTTAAATTGAGGCTCAACGCTGAAACAAGCTACCCAATACAAATACTGCCAAGGTCTTAAAACGAAAAACAGCGAATGGGCCTAAACCACATTCGCTTTTATACAACATCAAATCCAAAATCCCTTACTTCAATTGGCTATCCAAAAAGGCAGCTAACGATTTATACAAATGATTACGCACTTTCTCACCACGCATTGAATGCTTAGAACCCGGGTAATCCATCATTTGAAATAACTTACCTTCGTCCTGCAAGGCTTTATAAACCCGAGTGCTGTTTTCAAATAACACGTTGTCATCCGCCATACCGTGGTACATCAACAGCCCTGACTGGTAGTTTTTCACGTAAGGTAAAACACTGCCGGCATCATAACCCTGCTTGTTAGCCTTAGGGCTGCCCATGTAACGCTCAGTGTAATGACTGTCGTATAAACGCCAGTCAGTGACTGGTGCGCCTGCAATGGCAGCCTTGAAGTAGTCAGGGGCTTTAAACTGGCTCATCAACGCCATGTAACCACCATAACTGTGACCATAAATAGCCACATTATCGCCGTCAACAAACGGCAGGCTACGTAAATAATCGACACCGACTTTTTGATCGCGTACCTCAGCATCACCCATGTTTTGATAAATCACATATTCGAATTTTGTGCCGCGATGCGCTGAACCGCGATTGTCTAATTGGAACACCGCATAACCTTGTTGCAATAAATACTGAGTAAAGTAATCCGCCTCACTCCATGCATTAACCACTAATTGGGCATGAGGCCCGCCATAAACTCGCACCACAACAGGGTATTTTTTGCTGTCATCAAATGGTATAGGTTTAAATAAACGGTATTGTAATGTTTGACCATCGTCGGCACTTAAATGACCAAATTCCGGCATCGCCCATTGACCTGCTAATGCATAAAGTGGGTGTGAAGCATTCACTTCATTTTGTTCAACCCAAGATAATTGCTTGCCGGACTCATCATGTAAACTGATTTGCGGTGGCTGCTGTAAACTGCTGAAGTAATCTAGATATACCGGCTTATTTTCAGCAAAGACACTTTGATGCATACCAGAGCGTTCACTAATACGTTCTATGCTTTGGCTGCCTTTAGCTAAGTTAACTCGATATAAGTGACGCTCAACCACGCTGTCTTTGCGACCAGAAAAATACAACCAACCTTGTTTTTCATCAACATAGTCAAGGCTATCAACCACCCACTCACCTTGCGTTAATTGGCGTATCAGTTGACCGTTTAAATCAAATAAATAAAGGTGATTAAAACCATCACGCTCTGACGCCCAAACTAAAGCTGATTGCTGTTTTAGAAAGTGCAAATCATTATGTAAATTAACCCAGGCATTACTGCGCTCTTTGACAATGGTTTTAGTCTCAGTTGGCTTGCTAATATCCACAATGCGTAAATCTAACGCTTGTTGATTACGGCTTTGCCATTGAAATGATAAATGCTGGCTGTCAGGCAACCATTTTACTCGCGGTAAATAAATGTCTGTTTCTTTACCTAAATCAATCCATTGGGTTTTGATGTCAGTGACGGATACCACACCCAGTTCAATGGTCACATTTGGCTTACCTGCATAAGGGTAACGCTGCTCGGTAAGCTTAATACCGTCGGCATAAATCTCATTGCGGGTCACAAGCTCAACACCTGACTCATCAATACGGGTAAAGGCAATATGTGATTCATCAGGTGACCACCAGTAACCTGTCATTCTGTCCATTTCTTCTTGGGCAACAAATTCTGCCATGGCATTTTTAATTGGCCCTTTACCGTCTTTGGTCAACACGGTAATTTTTTTACTCGTTAAATGAAGCACAAATAGGTTTTGATCGCGCACAAAAGACACATAATTGGCTTTAGGCGACAGACGGGCATCGGTAACAAAACCTTCCCCGGTATCAAGTACATTGACGGCGTTGCTTTTAACATCAAAAAGATACAATTGACCAGATGCAGGAATTAAAATTGACTGACTATCATCAGCCCAAAAGTACTCCATGATCCCTTGACCATAAATACGTTGACGCTCACGACGGGCTTTTTCTTCATCGGATAATTCATCCGCGGCTAATTTGTCCGCATCAATCAAACGACTGCGTACACCACTGCTGATCTCCATTTGCCATAGATCATAAAAGCTCTGGTTATCATCTCGACCAGCAAGGTATGTCACACGTTTACCGTCTGGCGATAAACTTAATCCTCTAGGACTTGAGCCCGCCAATGCTGGCGAAGCGTGGATGCGCTCTATAGTTAATGCGTTATCGCCACCCTTTAAACCAGTGAGCGGTAAAGTGGTATTAAATATAATATTGATGCTTGTTATGTATTGAGCATGATTAACTGATGTCATTTGAGTCGCCATAGATGATGTACTGGCAAATAGAAAAGGCACTGCAGAAAAAGCAGCCAAGGCTTGTTGCTTCCATGTAAGGGTCATTATTATTTTTCCTGAAAAATTTTTACACAGGCATTCTGCCTGAATTCATCTTAAAACGAAAATGCCTCATCAAGCGCTGAAATTTACGCCGTTCTAAGGTATGATCGCCGCCAATAAGATTCAAAAAATAATTAATTATAATCATCTTCAAGAATAACCGACCTTAACCTTAAACTTGTCATAGGAATAAGCATGCAAACTTTGGCACAAACCCTTACAACACAAGCAGTAAAACCCTCTCTTACTGAACTTATATTATCGTTAGCTGACACATCTAAAGCCATTAGTGGCGCTGTGCGTCATGGTGCGTTAGCCGGGATATTAGGCGCAACAGAGCAAGAAAATATTCAAGGTGAAACACAAAAGAAATTAGATGTGATCACTAATGACATGCTTAAAGATGCGTTAAAAGCTGAAGGCAATGTACGCGGATTAGCTTCAGAAGAAGAAGATTATGTGGTTGAAGTGAGTAAACAAGGCGAGTACCTAGTGTGTTTTGACCCGCTAGACGGTTCATCAAACATTGATATTAACTCACTTGTGGGCACAATTTTCTCAATATTACCTGCCCCTACGGGTGAGCTAAACGAGCAAAGTTTTTTACAAGCTGGCCGCAAGCAAGTGGCTGCCGGTTATGTGCTGTATGGTCCATCTACCATGATGGCATTAACCACAGGCCAAGGGACGCAGTTTTATACCCTAAACCCTGGCAGCGGTGAATTTTTACTGACCAATGACAATGTACAAATTACCCCTGATACCGCTGAGTTTGCGATTAATATGTCAAACCAACGTTTTTGGGAAGCGCCAATGCAAACCTATATTGCCGATTTACTATTAGGTAAAATCGGTCCACGCGAACGGTCATTCAACATGCGTTGGATTGCCGCTATGGTAGGTGATGTGCATCGCGTTCTTTGTCGTGGCGGTATTTTTACTTACCCAACAGACAACAAAAATCCAGCTAAACCATTCAAGCTACGCTTAATGTATGAAGCTAACCCAATGGCATTTTTGGTTGAACAGGCCGGTGGTAAAGCCTCTACCGGTTACGAAACTATTCTAGACATCATGCCAACTGAAATTCATCAACGTGTTGCAGTGATTTTAGGTAGCGCTAACGAAGTTGATACCTGCTTAAGCTATCATGGTATTGATTATAGAGAAGAACCTGTAATTGATTAAGTTATAACCATTAACAACAAACCGCCTTTGGGCGGTTTTTTTGTTTGTAAAATAATCGTGTCATCAAACTTTTGTTTGAACCTAGCGCCTTTACTTTACAATGGTTTGGTTAACCTCTAAGTTAGCCCGCTTGACAGTTACCTAAGGACGACAACGATGTCGCGCAGTGTCCAATCTCATAAAAATACATATCTTGGGATAGTTATTGTATTTGTGCTTTTCAGCATAGGGGCTTATACCTATATCAATTCAAACTCAAACGAAGCCCCCTCATCAGGCTCTGTTTTGGTTTTACCAATAACATTGACAGCAGAAGCCACTGAACCTTGGTGGAATATGTATGCTGCAATGGATAATCTCAACCACCAATTAACGCTAGGGGCTAAGTTCCCTATACTGCAAACTGAAGATGTGATCAGTATGATGCAACTCGCTGATGCTGGTAGTACGATTAATAGCACTCTAGATAACTCTGAGCATCATTTTGATATAAAAAGACTAATGGCTATTTCAGGTGCCACTTATATTATTGAAGCTAATATCACCAAAGCCAATAACGGCTATCAGTTAACCTATAATTTGCATCAAGAAAATCATCAGCAACATCAGCAACAACAGATAATTGAGGCAGCAACAGTAGATTCATTAATGACTTTAACCGCAGCTGATATTAACCAACAGATAAACCCTAACAATATTGCACCACCTTCAACATATCATTCAAACTTTGATAATTTACAACTCATTAAAGGTCTTGGCTTTATGCAATCTGGCGACTGGACTTTTGCACAACAGCAATTAACCCAGACTATTGCTGCAGAACCTGAAAACCTACTCGCCAGACGATTATTAGCAGGACTGCAATATCAAAACACCCAATATACCTTAGCTAAAGCAACGTTAACTTCAGCAATTGAACACGCTACAGCGATTAACAATGAACGTGAACTAGCAAAATTAAGGTTATTACTAGCCCAGACAGCTCTAGAAATGACTGAAATTGAGCCCGCATTAGCGTTACTGTCAGTTGCCAAAACTCACGCAGCCAAGGTGAATGAATGGCTATACTTAGGCTATATTGCACAACTTGCTGGTGTCATTAACCAGCGACTTGGACGTAATGAAGAGGCAAGACTGCAATTTAAACAAGCGATTAAGTACCATCGAATGATGGGGTACCCTATCGGCCAATCACAATCACTTAATTTGCTTGTTGAACTTGAAATTGTTGAACACAATTATCCCCAGGCGTATCGCGATATTGCCCGATCATTTGAACTAATCTCGGGCTTAGGGTTAACTGAAATGGAAGCGGCAACATTAACCTTAATGGCAAAAGTCGAAGATAAACGCTAAGGCAGTTAACATCACCTTGGATATCTATACGCTCTACAAAACAAAAAAACGGCCTTAAATTAAGGCCGTTTTTTTTATGATACATACAGATAGCTATTATACTTTTTCTTCAACACGGTGCGGTGCTTCCGTTTGATCGACAATAGTTAATACCGCAGTATCACCCACTACATTGCATGACGTTAGTACCATATCAATAATACGGTCTAATGCAGCCACAATAGCAAAAGCTTCCACAGGTAAACCCATTTGATGGATTAATACGCCAATCATCACCATACCACCGCCGGGTACGCCACCAGCACCGACAGACAATAAGAACACACTAAACAGTAATGCCGGAATTTGCTCATTACTGATTGGCATGCCATAGGCATTGGCAACAAAGAAAATAGCAATAGTGATATAAATAGACACCCCGCCCATGTTCATGGTTGCCCCTAGTGGCACGCCAAAACCTGCAACAGCTTTACTGACACCAAGCTTGTCCGTTAGGGTACGCATAGTCACTGGAATGGTAGCATTTGATGATGCTGTAGAGAGTGAGAATAGGATTTGCTCTTGGGTTTTAGCGCGAAATGTTTTAGCCGAAATAGGCGTAAAAAAGCTAACTGCATAGGGATAAACCACAAAAATCCATAGTAATAACAAGCTTAAAATGAGTACTAAGTATTCTACAACACTGACAAAGACTTCAGGCTCTAAGGTCGCTCCAAGTTTGAACATTAAGGCAAACACACCGATAGGCGCAATGCTCATCACCACAGAAATCAAACGCATCATAATCTTGTTAGCGGTTTGAAAACCTTTTATAGCACCATCAACCGCACTGCCCATTGACTTCATCACGCCGCCTAACAGCAATGCCATAAAGATCACCTGTAACATATTGCCTGAGGTGAAAGCGGAAAAGGGATTATTGGGTACAATGCTAACAATTAAGCTGACCAGATTAGGTAACTCAGTGGCGGTGATGGTTGCAGTATCGTTACTGCTCATGTCAACGCCTTTACCGGGCTCAATGAGCATAGCAACGATAAATGCTGCCAGAATGGCTACCACGGTATTTATGATATAAAAGCCAAAGGTTTTACCGCCCAAGCGGCCAAAGCTTTTTAAATCTTGCAGTTCACACACGCCACAAATAATACTGACAAATACCAATGGCACCACAAGCATCATGATCATATTAACGAACATGGTGCCTATGCCGCCGGTAATATTGACTAACGTACCGGAGAAAAATGCAACATCAGCCAGTGCAAATTGCACAATACTGCCTAAAATTACCCCTAGAAAAAGACCCGTAAAAATACGGGCTGATAATGACTTCATCATTTACTTATACATCCTTATTATTGCCTAGATTAATTCAGGCTTGTTGTTTTAGTGCCAAGATACTGAGCCATCAACATTCATATTTCAATTAGTTGATGAATAAAAAAGTTAATTAACAGGTGAAAAATAAATACACCAGACATAAACTCATGATTTAAGTGATAAAATAACAACTGAAACAATAAAATTGGATAAAAAAACAATTAACCTTTCGCAAACAGCATAATCAATTACAGAAGCATATTGATTAGTGAAAACAAGAGGTCAACCTATTCTTGAATAGGGATTAATGTTAACTCAAGCTGATGCGCTAACATATGCTGCTGTTTAATACTGATACGATGTTGTTGCAGCCAGTCTACTAATTTGCCCCAGTTGTGTAATGCCACCTTATTAAGGTACTTCTGTTGTCGCCATTGTTTATCAAAGTCATCAGGATCATTTAATGGCGACAATGGAGATTGTTGAAATATTTGAGCTGGCTGAGATAACGAAAATACGGCTTCATTGACCAATGTGGGTGCAATAAGATACCTACAACCTTGAAGCAACTGCGCAATTTGCAACCCTGCAGGATCTAAGTCGGTAAAGGCGCTGATCTGCATTATTGGCTGTAATACTTCATTTTGTGCAATCACGTGCAATAAGCGTTTACAGCCTGCAGGTGAATGCGCGCCACTGCCTCGATAAATAATCACACCTTGCGATGTAATACTGGCTAGCGGCGGATCAAATTGAAAGTGCTTGAACTCATCAAAGCTGTCTAAGTTTTCAACCACAATAAGATGCTGCAAGTTAAATTGAAGACAAACGTCTACCACCTGCTCAACCGTCATTCTCAGACTATATTGTGCTGCAAAAGGTGGATAACAATGATGCGGAAGTTTGACCAAAACATAATTGGCATCGGGGCGAATATTGGCATACTTCTCTTTTTTACCTTGGGCGGCTAAGGTATTTCGTGGCTGATTAAAGTTCGCATCCTGCACATCAAAGCCAGTATCGAGTTGTGCCATTTCACGCAGTAAATCGCGATCTTTACCACTAAAATATAAATATTTATCCGCACCATCAGGCTCACCAATAGCAAATTGATCAAATATTTTTTGCCAATTACTGGTGAGTTTAGTGCGTGGAGATCGATTGATCACCACGGTTTGGATTGCATTAAACTGTGTTTTGGTTAACTTAGCCACACGCTACGCCAGCCACAATTCAACGTCGGTTACAATGAAGTTACCAGTATAAATCGGATCAGGTTTGCCTATAGGTTCTAACTCAAAGTACTGTTTATGCTCCATAGGTAAGGCTTCGTAGCCACCAATCACCTGATACAACCAACTCTCGCTGTCCCAGTTGAGCTGCTGCTGATCTAAATATTCCAGTGCAGATTGACGCAAGCCTGAGTCAATAATGGCGCAAAAATATTCATCAACGGCCACTTTAAGTGGGTTGTCAGGAATATCGAAATCTTCCACTTCTGTCATTTCAAAAGTAAAATTGGCGTCTCGCTGAGTCACACTACGTTCATCACGGCTAATGGCTTTAACTTGTGCCACCATGTTCATCAGATCAAGCTCATGATGCGGATTACTAACATCCACATGTGCAGGTTTTAATATGGCTTCAGCATAGTTAAACAAAGCGGGAACGGTATTGTGTCCAGCATGATTATCGGGGTGGTAATCAGGGTGTAAACTGGTGTGTAGCAGCCAACCTTTTAATAAACGGGTACGGCCTCTAATCTGTCTAAAACGTCCCAGTAATTCAAATAACCGCCCCTGTACTACGCTGAGCTCTTGGGTACAGTAACTTAAGGTATCTTGTAAACTGGTGATCAATAAACGGCGCAGCTCACGAATATCGCCAGCTATTTCGCCCAGTTCACTGAACTGGAACATTTCTAAGCCGTTCAATAGCTCGCTGACCTGGCTTTGGGCTAATTCGTTTTCTCTAATTTTGGCGTTAATGGTGCCCACATAACCAAACTCATTGTTAATGCGTCCCCATAGCACTCGAATTGAATAACGTAAGCTGTCGGTAAAGCTGTAAACATGCTCACTTAAATCGGCAAGGTATGCCTCTGCGGCGCTATGATCAACATTGTGGCGGGCTTCTTTGTAGTGATCGGCTAAGGTTTTTATGGTCGCTAATGCAGAGCCAACATTGGAGTCAATTTGACGATTGCGCTCATCGCTCAAGCCTTCTTCTAATAATGCCCGTACCGACCGCTTCAAACGTAATTCTTGATCGGGCTCTGGTCGCCATAACAAGCCACTTTTTTTCAGTTTTTCAATCACAGCCGGGTCATGACTTGATTCATTAACTGAGCCCGCTAGATAGGCATCCATAATCACATCGGCATGCCGAGCGAGCTGTTTAAGCAGCTTTACCCCTGCTTGATGTAAGTTGTTACTCATATTAACTCCCGCTGGGTCGCGGTTTCAGCCTGTGCTTCTAAGCTTAACCCTTCGGTTTCATCAATAAAGCGGATCACTTCATACAAGTAATCTAATTTACCGGTGGCAATATAAATCTGTTTTTCTACGTTCGGTTTAGTTAGATAACCCAGTTCAACTAAGCGCTTAAATACCAGCTTAATTTGGCCGTCAACATTAGTACTGCTTGAACCAAATAAACGATAATGGCTTAGTTTGGTCAGTTGCTCACTAAAAGCGGGGGTATCTTCAATACGCGCTTGCAGCTCAGTTAATCGAATGGGTGCACCTTCACTTAATGGAGCATCTTGACCACTGGCTTCTTGCACTAATACTAACCATTCCACTAGGGGAATTAGCGCACCGCAGATTTCTTTAAACTGGCTAGAGACCACTTTGCGTTCACTTTCGCCCAGTTGCAAATAACCACAAAAAAACACTTCTCCTTCACCTGCGCTGGCAATGGTGCGATTAATTTGATTCAAATAGCTTTCTACACGTTCACGGGTACTGTTATTTTTCAGTGCTCGCCAACCGTCTTCATTGGTAACGCGGCAAATAAACTCGCCGCGTAATAATTGCTCTATGATGGCACCTGCGCCTACCAATACAGTGTCATGGTTATCATAAACTTCGCTAGTCATTATGCTAACTCCTCTGTTTTAGCGTTGTGCTGGTTTAAACGTGCTGCTAATGGATTCGCTTTAGGCTTAACCACTTGTAATTTTTTAGTCTGTTTGTTGATGATATAACGGTTAGCAAACAGATTTAACACTTCTGACTCAGGGTTAGGAAATGCGCCTAATACACTGATATTATTGTTTTCACAGGCATCAAATATCTTCTTGACGTTAGTATGATGCAAGGTGCCCAGCTCATCTATCGGCCAGTGAATAGTGACATCGGCTTTGCCACGCAATAATCGGGTAAAGGCCAGTAAAAACTTACATAAAATAAGGTAAGCCATACCATGACTGGAAGATTCATTTAACTGGCGATCGGTGCGAATAATTAGATCGCTGTTACCCTCTTTCAAGCGCAGTTCAATCTCCAATAATTTGGTAATACCGCCGGTTAATGCCGCTCGACCAATTATGTCTAATGCGCGGCGCATACTGTTAGTGTAATGCTCGTCAGGAAGGCTACTGAAGTTGTCGGCTTTCCAGGCTTTAAAGGCTTTTACAAACACTTCAAGCTCTGGCCAAAACTCTAACTCACTAATACGTGAACGAATGCGTACCGCAGATTCTGATACCCCATCAAGGAATAACTCTTCACCCACTTCACGGGTAATACGGGCACTTTGGGAGGCGATACGACGGTCAATGTCAGCTAACACATCATAATATGCGCTTAAATCGACCCCGAAAATACGCCCCTGTTCACGAATGGCCATTAACGATTGTGGCACCATTACGTTTAATAGCTGCTCAAGCTGCGGCACCAACTTACGATAATCTAATAAGCGAATACCTTTGTCATTCACATAACTCGATTCTTCACGGGCACGTTCCCAAAATTCAGCCAAACTAGAGCCTGATTTACTGGCAATCACGCTATCAAAGTGCTCGATATATTGCTTCACTGAGCCCTGCAAATAATCACGTTTAAGTAATAAGTCTTCACCCTGGCGTAAACGTTCACCAATGCCGCCGCTGGCTTCTTCTTTATTAGCCGGCAGTTTCAGCTCTGCCAATTTACGCATAACCGCACGCAGTTTAGTCAGGTTTTCAGACGCTTCAACCTGGGCGGCATCAGATGCTTTACGCTGGGTTTCTAAGTCTGCACGGCGGCTCTTAATATCATTGGTTTTGTTGGTTAGCTGCTGCTCAAGCGCTAAAGCCGCTCGTTTAACATCGGCAAGCTGAGTTTGCAGTTTAGGTTTTCTAGATAGCCAGGTATGTTGATACCAGTCGTCATATCGCAGTACATCGCTACGACGTTGTTCTGCATGACTAATTTTGGCTTCTAATTCACGAATCTCACGTTTAAGTGCCAAAATGGCACTTTCATCAACACCGCGGGATTTAAGCTCGTTTTTGTACCAGGTTTCACAGGCCTTTTGCTCGGTTTTGGCATTGGTTCGACGCTGTTCAATATTGGCCTTAATTTGCCCAAGTTGGTTATCGATAGCACCGACCACTTCTTGCCAATAAGCATTTTTTTCCATACGCGCTTCAAGCGCTTGGGATTTTTGCTCTGACAACCATTCAACATGCTGGTTTTTCAGTTGTTTCAATTCATTATCTAACTGAATTAATCGCTTGCCCGATTCCGCTTTTCTTTCAGTGAGCGCTTGATCAATACGTTGTTGCTCACTGCGTTTTTCATCAAATAAACGGCGTAAATCTTCACGGCTATTTTTATAGGCCGTACGGGCAAAGGTCAGTTCACGGTTAAGTTTGTCTAACACATCGTTCATAGCAATGAGCTGATCTTCATGTTCAGCCTGCAACTCTTGTGCACTTTTAAGGGCTTCTTCGGCCTTAGCTAGACGAATCCGTAAATCCTGCTCAGATTGTGCATAATCAGGCACATCAATGGCTTTTAGGTCAATATGGACCCCAAACAACGCATCACTGTCCTGGTTGGCTACACTGGGGTGTAAATCGGTGCGATGCAGTAACTCTGGCGCAATGACTTTGCCAAAAGAATGTTCCCAACCGACCGCTTCTTTACGTAAGAATTCTAATAAAGTATGCGATTGCGGGAACAACATATGATGAATGTCTTCTTTGGCTTGCTCACGCTCATTAACACGAATACTGGCAATGCGCAGCGACTCATTAGCTTGATCACGCTTAGCGCGCTGTTTGCGCTCTTCTGTGGTTAAGCGTTCAACCTTTTGATTACAGCTTTCCTGCTCTTCGTCAGCGAGGCTAATGCGTTCATCAAAAATGGCCAAACGCAGCTTTTCATCTTCAGTGTATGACACACTATCTACTTGATGTTTAAGCTCTGCGGCGGTTAACTTCAGTTGATATTCTTGCTCGCTAAACTTAGCTTTGCCAGCATCGGTTTGTTCGCGCCAAAACCCTTCAAGTTGAGTTAAATCGTCATTTGCTAACTCACGTTGTTTGTCACGGGTTTCACGCTGAGTATCTTGCTCTTTATGTAATGTCTCTAATTCACTGTGTAATTGTTCGGCAATTTTTGAACGTCTGCCATTAAAGGCAGCTTCAATGTCTTGATGTTTTTCAGTTTGTAATTTGTGACGCTCATTTAAGTTTTCAACATCTTGGCGCCAGCTGGGTAAACTGTCTAAATCTGCTTTTGCTTGTTCGATATCAGCATCTAAAAAACCACCATGCTGTTCTTCAATCGCATCTAATTCATGCTCACACTTCTGGGTGTCACCTTTGGCGGCAGATATTTCGTTTTGTAATTCATCACGGATATCTTTCCACTCTTCATCAAGCATTTTAAGCTTAAGGTTTAGCTCTTTTGCCAAGGTTTGGTTAGCATCTTGGCGATCCGCTTCTAAGGTTTCATCATGTCGGTAACCACGAGATAAGCTAGCAAGACGCATTTCAGCGCTCAATAACTGGTTAAACTCCTGTTCGAGCTTTTCAAATTCAGGACGGATTTGCTCAAAGCCTTGGACCAACTGACTCTCGCGGATCCAAGATTCAACCCTTTGTGGGTTTAATCGAGAGGTTGGCGGATTAACGCCATCTTCTTCTAAAATGGCGGCGATCATCGATTTGACCGTTTCCATTTTGCCTTCTTTGGAATGCACCGCTTTGGCAAGTTTTTCAATATGGCGTAAAGAGTGTTCACTGTCGCACAGGGAGAATTGACGCGCGTATGTGCGCAGCTCATTACGATTAGCTCCGGTATTAAGCAAGCTGCGATCGTTTTGGATAATCGCCCTAAATTCACGGGTATTTAATAAATTGGTGTGAGCAACATCTTGACGTTTTACTTCACGTCCAAGCTCCGCCATTGAATGGCAAATAATGGTATCGCCATTACGATTTTTAACATAATCCTCAAGCTCAAAACCACGGGCAATAAAGCGATAGTTAACCCCTTTACCGTCACCTGCGGATGCTAATACAGCTTGATAAAGCAGCCCATCATCTTTTTGGTATTCATAAATGATGTAGCTTGAATCGTGCGGTAAATACCAGCGCTCAAAACTGTCACGCGTTGAGGGTACAACTCGACTTGGATATTCACCGTAAAACACCGGTACCAGACGTTGTAAGGTGGTTTTACCTGATGCGTTTGTCCCACAAATATTAGTGTGGCCATTTAATGCCAATTCCACCACACCGGGTAAGTGAGTGTTAATGAGCACGATTCTTATCAAACTAGGCATGAGAGTCCTTTATTAAAACAAAACAAGCGATTCAATTCACTTCGGGATAAAGCCGGGGTAATTAATACATTAATGTCTAATGCACTGGTTTTTAAAACCACGATTTTTACACAATAGCTGGGCTTTACGTTAAATTAATCCGTCGGCGATGGCAATGATATTCCAGCATTGGATCATACTGTAAATCATCTTATGATGGCGGTTAACAAAGTAGCAATCGAGTTAAATTAAGTGAATTGTTGGTCGAGAAAAGATATTTTTTGAAGTTGCGATGAATTTAATCTGACATCAAATGATGGTTATGGAGATAACGTTGAAAAGCACCCATAAAAAAACACCGCCTATTGGCGGTGTTCTTTTAAAGCGTTAGCAATAATTAAGCTTCTGCAACAACAGAAATCTTAACGATAGCTTTAACTTCAGTGTGTACTTGCACTTCAACTTCGAAGTTACCAGTAGTGCGTAAAGCACCTAAAGGTAAACGGACTTCAGATTTAGCAAGTTCAACGCCAGCTGCAGTTACTGCATCAGCGATGTCACGGTTGCCAACTGAACCGAATAGTTTACCTTCATCACCTGCTTTAGAAGCGATAACAACGCCTTCTAATGCAGTTAATTTTTCAGCACGAGCTGTCGCTGTAGCTAGATCAGCAGCTATTTTAGCTTCTAAATCAGCACGACGAGCTTCAAATACTTCAACGTTTGCAGCATTCGCAACAACCGCTTTACCAAATGGTAAAAGGAAGTTACGTGCATAACCAGCTTTAACAGAAACTTGGTCGCCTAAGCTGCCTAAGTTTGCAATTTTGTCTAGTAGAATTACGTTCATTATCAAATCCTCTTTATTCGATTAGGAATTTAATACTGCTATATTACTGATGTAAATCAGTATATGGCAGTAGAGAAAGATAACGAGCACGCTTGATAGCGCGAGCTAGTTGGCGTTGGTATTTAGCACTAGTACCAGTAATACGGCTAGGAACAATCTTGCCACTTTCTGTTACGTAGTTCTTTAAAGTTACGATATCTTTATAATCAATTTCTGTAACGCCTTCAGCTGTGAAGCGACAGAACTTGCGACGACGGAAATAACGTGCCATTTTGACAGTCTCCTAAGTTTTCAATTCGACATTTTCAGCATGCAAAACTAAACGGTTTTGACCATTTCGTCCTTGTTGGAGTGAAAGAAACCCTTCAACTTCAACCTGCACACCTGCTTTTAATTTATCTGCTACGCTTTTAAAGCGTGGACCACTCAACACCACTTGTATAAGGCAGTATACGTTTCGTAATAACTCTGCATCATACTTCTGTGACTTATGTTCTAGCGTAATAATCGTATGATTAATACCGCTGGGACTGCTCATTTGTTTTGAACGCGTAATGGTTCCAAACAAAGTTAAATGGTTATTCACAGAGTAAATTATTCAGCGTTTTCTTCAGCGCTTTCTTCGTCCATACGGTCATCAGAAGATGAACGACGTGTTTCACGTTCGTCTCTTGCTTTTGCCATAGGTGAAGCTTCAGTAACAGCAGCTTTAGTGCGCATTACAAAGTTACGCAGAACAGCGTCGTTGAAACGGAAAGCTGTCTCTAACTCTTCAATAGACTCTGCAGTTGCTTCTACGTTCAAAAGAACATAGTGAGCTTTATGTAGGTCTTGGATTGGGTAAGCCAATTGACGACGGCCCCAATCTTCTAAACGGTGAATTGTACCGTTAGCAGCGGTGATAACACCGGTGTAACGCTCAATCATACCTGGGACTTGTTCACTTTGATCTGGGTGAACCATAAATACGATTTCATAATGACGCATTTATTGCTCCTTACGGTTAAGTAGCCTCTTTTCTGGCTCAGTCAGACCAATGTGGAGGCAAGGAACGAATTAAAGTGACTGATTTGAGCGCGCGATGATACCGAAACTCCCTCACAAACTCAAGTAATAAAGTATTCTTTCCTGTGTTATTGAATACAGGTATCATGTCGGCAGTTAAGAATGAGTTGTAATGGATAACAAGAAATAGTGATCACTATGAAAAAAGCGCTGTCTATCTGCTGTTTGCTGATATTGTCTCCTTCCGCGTGGGCTTTGGTACCACCTGACTATCAAGAACCCGAAAACGGTTTTAATGCTGAAATTGAAGCAGGGTTGCAACTTAATAGTGGCAATAATGAAACCAAAAACTTCAACGGGCGTACTTATGCGACTTACGACACCCTTAATACTAAGCAAGAAGGCACCTTAAAAGCCTACTACTCTGCTGACGGAAGTGAAGCAACCTCGGAGAAATATGAGGTTTATCTACAAAGTAACTATAAATTAGAACGAGGATACGTTTTTGGCCGCGGTGAATTTACCTGGAACCAATACGGCTCGTTCACCAAAATTTATACTATTTCCTCAGGTTATGGTTTTGATTTAATCAAAAACTATAGAACTAAACTCAGTTTAGAATTCGGTCCTGGTTATCGTTATGACTTACCCTCTTCATCTGTTGCTGACCCTGAGCCTACGCCCAACAAAGATATTATTTTACGTTCAGCGGCTAAGTACTCTGTAAAGCTACAGGAATACACTAGTCTTAATGCCGATGTGACGGCCGAAACGGGCCAAGATAACAACACCTTGACCTTAGATATGAACTATAGAAATACCTTCATTCAAGATTGGGCATTTAAAATTGGCGTTAACGTTAAGTATACCTCTGATGTGCCACAGGACAGCCAGAAAACGGATACAATTACGACGTTCAACTTACTGTACACATTCCAGTAATTACGCTTATTTAAGCGGAGTAATAAATAACCTATAGAGGCAGTGTGATGACCAGTCCATTACGTAGTTTTACCTCATTATACAGTACGACCTTTATGATGGTACTGGCAGCTGGTCTTCTGACTACATATTTAGGCCTAAAGCTCACTATGATGGAAGTGCCACAAATATGGGTCGGCGGCATGATGTCTGCCTACTATATTGGTTTGGTATGTGGATCTAAAGTGGGTCATAAACTCATTGCACAAGTTGGCCATATTCGTGCCTTTGTGGCATGCGCGGGTGTGGTGACTGCATCTGCGTTAGGTCATGCATTAATTGACGACCTAACCATTTGGCTAATCCTACGTGTCCTTGTTGGCATGGGCATGATGTGTCAATACATGGTGCTTGAAAGCTGGCTTAACGAACAATCTGAACCGAGTCAACGCGGCACCGTTTTTGCCAGTTATATGATTGTATCTTACTTGGCATTAATGGCTGGCCAAGGCGCCATTAGTTTATACCCAGACTTAGGTATTGAACCTTTACTGCTTATCGCAATTTGTTTTGCTTTGTGTACTGTACCCATTTCAATTACACGCCGTATTCACCCAGAGCCATTAACACCTGCACCACTTAACATGAAGCACTACTGGAAACGTGCACCACAAGCACTGACCACTATAGCTTTGGGTAGTATGATAGTAGGATGCTTTTACGGTTTAGCGCCAGCTTATGCTACTGCGCAAGGTATTGAACCTCAATCTGTCGCCTTATATATGTCATGTACTATTTTCGCAGGTCTGCTAGCCCAATGGCCTATGGGTAAACTGTCTGACTTAATGCCAAGAAGCCGCCTTATTCGCATTAACTGTGGTCTGCTTGGTATATTGGTGCTGGTTATTGCTTTGGTGCCTTTTGATGCCCAAATCTCATTAGTCTTAACAGGAATATTTGGCGTGTTGGCTTTTACACTTTATCCATTAGCCACGGCGTTAGCCAATTCTCGTATAGAGCAACATGAGCGAGTCGGATTATCGGCCACAATTTTAGTGACATTTGGTATTGGCGCCAGTATTGGCCCACTTATCGCTTCATCACTGATGCAGCACTTTGGTAACAATATGCTATATGGCTTTATGAGTATTTGTGCTTTCACGTTAGTTATTCGCTTATTATTTATTAATAACAAGCAAAAAGCTGAACAGGGCTCAAGTAATGACTATGTGATGGCAGGTGGAGATTTAGTGTCATCACCATTGGCAGCCTCTTTTGACCCTAGGGTAAATGTGCAATCGGTGCAGGATCAAATGATTAATCCTGATGATAATGCATTTGATATGGTTGGCACAGAAGACGATGTGTTAGATGATGAGCCTGATTACACCCAAGTAGTTGATGACAAAAATGATGATGTAATTAACCACGTAGACCAAAATAATATTACAAGCCAAGTAGAAACTCGCAAAACTTAGTCAGACATTGGGTTTAGTTGCAAACACAAAAAAGCGAGCATCAGCTCGCTTTTTTCATCACAAATTAGTGGCCGTTACACTAAACGTTGACGTACCGCTTCAAACAAACAGATACCAGTAGCCACAGATACATTTAAGCTTGAAACCGTTCCTGACATCGGAATAGAGATTAGCGAGTCACAGCTTTCACGGGTTAAACGACGTAAGCCCTTACCTTCCGCGCCCATAGCAATCGCTAGCGCGCCTTTAAAGTCAGCTTGATACACATTACTGTCAGCCTCACCTGCGGCGCCAACAATCCACACACCTTTGTCTTGGATGTGTCGCATTGTACGTGCCAAGTTAGTCACTTGAAATAACGGCACAACTTCTGCTGCACCACTCGCAACTTTACTCACAACGGATGTTAGGCCAACAGAATTATCTTTAGGTACGATAACCCCGTGCGCACCAGCTGCATCAGCGTTACGAATACAGGCGCCTAAATTATGTGGATCTGTCACACCATCGAGTATCAAGAAGAAAGGCGTTTTCTGCTCAGCACTGAGTTTATCCAGTAAAGCGTCTAACTCACTTTCAGCAAGCACTTTGGCTGCGGTTACACGCGCTACCACACCTTGGTGCTGAGTACTTTCTGCTTTTTCATCAAGCACTTTTCTCGCTGAACGCTGTGACTTAATACCCGCTTCTTGGGCTGCATTTACTAGAGGTTCTAAACGTTCATCATCGCGACCTTGCATTAGCCATAATTCAATAACGCGCTCTGGGCTGTTTTTTAATAGGGCTTCAACGGCGTGAATACCAAAAATAACATCTTGTTTTTTCATTTAATTACTTTCTCTTACTGCTTTTGGCTTCAGCCGCTTTTGCGGTTGATTCGCTATTGTTGGCTTTATTAGCATCGGTCTTCTTAGCTTTCGATTTACTCGCTAAAGGCTTTTTAACAGCCGTTTTTTTAGCGTCGGTCTTTTTGGCGTCAGTCTTTTTTGCGTTAGGTTTTTTAACCCGAAGTTTTTTGCTAGTCGATTTTTTAGCTGGTCCCTTGTTAGCTGAATCTTTGCTAACTGCTGAGCCAGTACCTTCAGAAGCGACTTTCTTGCCACGACCTTTAGACGGTTTATCACCCTCTTTAGCGCCACGAGCAGACTTAGCTCCCTCTAACTTAACGCGATCACGCGCAGTAAGTGGCTTGTTGCTGTTGCGACGTTTGCCCTGACCTTTGCTGTTGTCACCAATCATAATTAAATCGATTTGGCGATCATCTAGGTTAACTGCTGCCACTTTCACACTTACTGGATCACCAACTTGATAAACTTGACGGGTATTCTCACCCACTAAGCGCTGGCGCATAGCATCAAACTGATAGTAATCACTTGCTAAGCTCGATATATGAACCAAACCATCAATGAATAAATCATTTAAGCGCACAAATAAGCCAAAGTTAGTCACCGATGCAATTACAGCGTCAAAGTCATCACCAACATGATCTTGCATGTATTCACATTTAAGCCAGTCGCTCACATCTCGAGTCGCTTCATCTGCTCGGCGCTCAGTGGTTGAGCACTCTTCACCTAATGAATCTAACTCAGCAAGGGTATATTGAAAGCCACCGTCCTGAGTCCACTTGTCTTTAACCGTGCCTTCACTGTTAGCCAGCAGGAACTTAATCACGCGATGTAGGACAAGATCGGGATAACGTCGAATAGGTGATGTAAAGTGAGAATACTCTTCTAGGGCTAAACCAAAGTGACCGTCATTATCTGGGCTATAAATAGCCTGGCGCATAGAGCGCAATAACATAACCTGAATAAGCTCTGCATCGGGTCTATCTGCAATTTTCAGCATAATACCTTGGTAATCTGCTGGTGTAGGTTCTAAGCCACCTTCCATCGATAAACCACGCTCAGCGAGAAACTCTTTAAAGTTTGCTAACTTTTGCTCAGACGGCGCTTCATGCACACGGTATAACACTTCACCCTTGTTCTTTTTAACGAACTTAGCTGATGCCACATTGGCTAAAATCATACATTCTTCAATGATTTTATGCGCTTGGTTACGGCCTCTAGGCACAATCTTATCGATTTTGCGCTGTTCATTAAAAATAAATTGCGTCTCTAATGTTTCAAATGCAATGGCGCCGCGCTCAGCTCGTCGTTCATCTAAGGTTAAGTACAAAGACTGTAAACACTGTAAATGTGGGAACAATGCTTGATGTTCAGGGGCAATAACGCCACCTTCTAGCATGTCGGCAACTTGGGTATACGTGAAACGCGCATGGGAATGCATCACTGCAGGGTAAAACTTATAACCTGACAATTTACCGCTGGCCGCAATAGTCATTTCGGCCACCATGCACAAACGATCAACATGGGGATTTAACGAACATAATCCGTTAGAAATTTTCTCTGGCAACATGGGAATAACTTGCGAAGGAAAATATACCGAATTACCACGCTCACGAGCTTCCACATCTAATGCTGAATCTGTGCGCACATAATGGCTTACATCTGCAATAGCCACCCATAAGCGCCAGCCTCCACCTGGTTTTTTCTCCGCATAAACCGCATCATCAAAGTCACGCGCATCTTCACCATCAATAGTGACCAGTGGTAAATGACGTAAATCAACTCTGCCTTGTTTGTCTGAGTCAGGCACTTCATCAGGTATACGTTTAAGTTTTTTCTCAATAATATCTGACCAGGTATGGGGTAAATCATAATTGCGCAGTGCAATTTCAATTTCCATCCCCGGTGCCATCGTTTTACCTAGGACTTCAGTGACTTTACCGGCTGCTTTAACAAAGCGACCTGGTCGTCTTGTTAGCTCAACCACCACAACATCACCGGCACGAGCACCGTTGTTATCTTCATTGGCAATTAAAATCTCTTGGTTGATACGGCGATCATCGGCAATGATAAATGCCATCCCGCCATCAACATGGTATCGGCCAACTAATGCTGCGCTTCGCTCTTGAACCAAACGCACAATACGCGCTTCTCGGCGACCACGACGATCTGTACCGGCTTTTTGCGCCAGCACTTTATCGCCATGAAAATACATCAGCATGTCACGGTTATTGATAAATAAATCGTCACCGCCTTCTTCAAGCTTTAAAAAGCCGAAGCCGTCTCGGTGACCAATAATAGTGCCCGATAGTAAATCCATTTTTTCAGGTAAACCGTAGCTTTGACCACGGGTAAACACTAACTGGCCATCACGCTCCATCGCGCGTAAGCGACGACGTAAGGCTTCTAATGGCTCTTCCTCAGTTATTTTTAACGCTTCTGCGATTTTGTCACGGGTAACGGGTGACTTTTGCGCGCGCAAGTACTCTAAAATGTACTCACGGCTAGGAATAGGATTATCGTACTTGTCTTGTTCTCTCTCAAAATGAGGATCGGTGATCATTCAATTTCCAAATCATCGGCATAATATTGTATGCCTTATTGCATATAAAGTTGTTGCTGCTGGGCCCTTTCAACAATACTTGTGGGCATTTTTACAGCAAGTTGTTGTAACAATGAAGTCGCTTTCTTTTGCTGACTCTCATCATCAAAAATACTGTTATAAAGCCAATGATAGCCCATTTCGTAATCTTTTGGGCTGCCATAACCTTCAGCAAACAGTTTAACTAACATCATACGTGCATTTACATCACCATTCGCTGCTGCAGGTAATGTGTATTGCACTGAACGATGTCGATCTTTTACCACCAGTTGTCCTCGGTAGTAATAATCAGCTAATTTTAACATAGCTTCGGCACTACCTTGCTCGGCGGCCGTTTGTAATATTGCTATTCCACGAGCAGGATGTGCTTTAACACACACGCCGTGATTTAACATTTCGCCCCATAAAAATTGATATAAGGGCTGCTGTAGCACTTCTGCTCTAGCTTCAATATCTTGCACTAACTGACACTCATCAAGCTTCACACGTTGAAGATATTGATTACTGCGGATCAGATTAATGAGTTGTTCATCGCTATAAATATCATAGGCGCCAGAGACAGCCTTGGCAATTTGAATAGAATAACTAAATAATAACGTGAATATGAGAAGCAATGAAAGCCGTAACATAAAAATTCTCTATGACAGTTTGATTATCTTATTAATCGGCCGCGACACATTTTTCTTAAGGACTGAACCAATACTGCAAGCTGCTTTCATTAAAAAGGCCGCTTGACGCGGCCTTTTTCCGATATTAATTTTAGTTAAATGGATTAACTAGAATCATGGTCTCGTTACGGTCAGGACCGGTTGAGATGATATCGATTGGCGTTTCTAATAACTCTTCAATGCGTTTGATGTAGTTAATTGCAGCAACAGGAAGTTGCTCAATTGAAGTCGCACCAAAAGTCACTTCTTTCCAACCTGGCATGGTTTCATAGATTGGTGTAACTAGCTCATAGCCTTCAGCAGCTAATGGCGTAATTTTAGAAACAGTACCATCTGGGTTTTGATAACCAACACAGATTTTAACTTCTTCTAGGCCATCTAATACATCTAGCTTGGTTAAGCAGAAACCACTTACGCTGTTGATTTGAACTGCACGGCGCATTGCCACTGCATCTAACCAACCTGGACGACGTTTACGACCCGTCGTCGCACCAAACTCTTGCCCTTTCTCACCAATGTAATCACCAATTTCATTGGCTAATTCCGTTGGGAAAGGACCTGCACCTACACGTGTAGTGTAAGCTTTCATGATACCAAGTACATAATCAATATGACGTGGACCAAAACCTGAGCCTGTTGCAACACCACCAGCGGTAGTATTAGAAGAAGTTACAAATGGATATGTACCATGGTCGATATCCAATAATGTACCTTGAGCACCTTCAAATAGAATTGGCTCACCAGCCTTACGGGCGGTATCTAATAACTCAGTAACGTCAACACATAAACTCTTTAGATAATCAGCAATAGCCAATGCATCATCTAGCGTTTTTTGATAGTCAACAGCTTCTACCTTGTAGTATTCAGTTAACATAAAGTTGTGATATTTCATCACTTCTTTTAGTTTAGTTGCAAAAAGTTCTGCATTGAATAAGTCACCAATGCGAAGACCACGACGTGAAACCTTATCTTCATAAGCTGGCCCAATACCGCGACCCGTTGTGCCAATAGCTTTATTGCCACGCGCTTTTTCGCGAGCAATATCAAGTGCACAATGGAAGGGTAATATTAGCGGACACGCTTCAGATATAAGTAAACGCTCTTCAACAGGTACGCCGCGCTCTTTCAGCATGTTGATTTCTTTCATCAACGCATCAGGAGCAACAACAACACCATTACCGATCAGACATTTTACGTTGTTACGTAAAATCCCAGACGGAATTAAATGAAGTATCGTTTTTTCACCATCAATAACCAAGGTATGACCGGCATTATGGCCGCCTTGGTAACGAACTACGTATTTTGCCTGTTCTGTTAAAAGGTCGACAATCTTACCTTTGCCTTCGTCACCCCATTGAGTGCCGAGTACGACTACATTTTTGCCCATTATTAGCTGCAACGTCTTGTGGTATAAAATAGAATTTTAACAGATTTTAGGGGGTTATAGGCAAGTATTTTATTAAAAAATAATCAATAAAACGATCCCTGCTGTGACTAAAGATCCACCTAAGCGTCTGAGAACATTTTGGTTTTGCCCAGAAAGCTCAAATAAATACTTTTTCCATTTTTGTGGAAACAATAACGGACCGAGCCCCTCAACGATTAATACTAAGGCAATTGCTGTCATTAAAAGCTGTAATGTCATCTGAACTCCCCGTTAATTTGAGTGCATTTATCTTATTATTATAAAACTACAGCCAATAAAAAACCCAGCATAAGCTGGGTTTTTTGTATTCCAAAAACGAATTAACGCTTAGAGAACTGTGGCTTACGACGTGCTTTACGTAGACCAACTTTCTTACGCTCAACTTTACGAGCATCACGGGTAACAAAACCAGCGGCACGTAGAGTAGGACGTAATGTTTCGTCTAATTGTAACAATGCACGAGTAATACCGTGACGAATTGCACCTGCTTGGCCAGTGGTTCCACCGCCTTTAACAGTTACATATATGTCAAATTTATCAGTCATTTCAACTAGCTCTAGTGGTTGACGAACAACCATACGAGCAGTTTCACGGCCAAAATATATATCTAGTGGACGTTGGTTAACAACGATTGTACCACTACCTGCTTTAACGAATACGCGAGCAGTTGATGTTTTACGACGGCCAGTGCCGTAGTACTGAGTTGCAGACATTAGCTTACTCCCGTTTTAAATATCAAGAACTTGTGGTTGTTGTGCGGCATGGTTATGCTCAGTGCCTGCGTAAACCTTAAGTTTACGGAACATAGCACGGCCCAAAGGACCTTTTGGCAACATACCCTTAACAGCTTTCTCGATAATCATCTCAGGTTTATGAGCTTGCAATTTCTCAAAAGAAATTTGCTTAATCCCACCGATGAAACCAGTGTGCGAGTAATAAATTTTACCAGCAGCTTTGTTACCAGTTACAGTAACTTTCTCAGCATTAATAACGATGATGTAATCACCAGTATCAACATGAGGTGTGTACTCAGGCTTGTGCTTACCGCGTAAACGAGTAGCAATTTCAGTAGCCATACGACCTAAAGTTTTACCTTCGGCATCAACGACGAACCAATCACGTGTGACTGTTTCTGATGTAGCATTAAATGTAGTCTTCATTTTTTACAAAAACCCAATGTTTAAAATTCTGTCTCACATGCCAACTGCAAGTCGCAATCAACACAAAATGGACCGATTCTTGCCCCTTCGAGCATGAATATTGGCTTAAAACTTCCGCCCAATTCGACGGAGTAACGAGGGCAGGTGCGGATTATACGCAAACATGAGATAGAAATCACCTGATATTTATAAAAACCATTAAATAGTTTGATCGTTTTACCAGCACTTTTACTATTCTATTTTGCTTAAAATAACAGCTGATTTCGTATTGATACTATTTATTAAGGTAAATGTTCTGAAGCTAAATAATCATGGGATTGCATTTCTATTAATCTTGAACGGCAGCGACGAAACTCAAAATTGAGCATACCTTTAGTATAAATGTCTTCTAAGGGCACCTGTGCAGAAATAATTAATTTTACATTTCGCTCGTAAAACTCATCCACCATAGCTAAAAAACGCCTGGCAATATCATCACCGGTTAACTGATCACCCATTTGCTCGAGCCCGCTGAGTAATACGGTATGATAAATTCGCGCTATCTCCATATAATCTCGCTGCGAACGGGGCCCATCACATATATCTCTGAAGTTGGCGAGCAGCACTCCTTGAGATTGCTGACGGATACTAATTAAGCGACCATCAATATTAATAGCATCGGTTAACACCTCAGACTCTGGTGCAAGCTGTTTGAAATAAGTATGTAAATTCAAGTCCGCAGATTCGTCAAGCGGGTAATGGTAAATCTCAGCTTGCTCTAGAGTTCTTAAACGGTAATCTATACCTGAATCAACATTTAAAATCTCACAATGCTTATTGATCAGAGCGATAGCAGGTAAAAAACGGACCCGTTGTAAGCCATTCTTGTACAAATCATCAGGAATAATATTCGAGGTAGCCACTAATGCAACCCCTTCTTTAAATAGGGCTTGAAACAAGGTGCCCAATAGCATTGCATCTGTGATGTCAGAAACAAAAAACTCATCGAAGCAAATTACTTGGTATTGGTTGGCCATTTTTTTTGCGATCGTCAGTAACGGGTCTTGCACCCCTTTTAGCTCACCCAAGTCATGATGAAGTTGATGCATAAAACGGTGGAAGTGCGCCCTGAGTTTTTTATCACCTGGAAGCGCATCATAAAAGGTATCCATTAAGTAGGTTTTGCCACGCCCGACGCCACCCCATAGGTATAATCCCTTAACCGATGTAGTTGGTTTTTTCCCAAATGCGGTTAGTATCTTCGATAAACCAGATATAGGTTGATTGGTAGCAATTATTTCATCAAACACACGCTGTAATGATCTAACAGCTTGCTCTTGAGCTGAATCGTGGGAGAAGTCCTCACGGGTGAGATCTTGTTGATAATGCTGCCAAGGGGTTAACTGAGACACGATTATGACTCTCTTACATCAAATAATTGCTGCGAATAATAACATTAAACTTTCAATACGAGTAACCGCGTTAAACGATCAAATTAACCTTTGTTAATCGTTAATGAACTATCAAATCGAAACCGACTCCCAATAAATAACATATCCACTTTCCATAATTTTTACGTTTCAAGGCAAATCTAATTGACGCTCATTTTGAAACAACGACATTTATAGAAACAATTGTTTATCAAAAATTTGAATTTTAACGACCTAATAATTTACCTGATTAACGATATTTAACTTTAATTTACCTCACTCAAGCGCCATATTTTTAGCACTAGCTTGAATGTCCAAGGAGCCATATTAATGAAAACCAAATTAAGCTTACTTTCTGCGGCCCTGTTAACCGCATCATTAACTATTATGCCAACCACTTCTTTTGCTGCTATTCCACAATCTGTTGATGGCCAATCAATACCCAGTTTAGCACCCATGCTAGAGCGTACGACTCCAGCTGTGGTATCTGTGGCAGTATCAGGTACTCAAGTATCTAAGCAGCAAGTTCCCGATGTATTTCGTTATTTTTTTGGTCCAAACGCTCCGCGTGAACAAGTCCAAGAACGTCCATTTCGAGGTCTAGGATCTGGAGTTATTATTGATGCCGAAAAAGGCTATATCGTAACTAACAATCACGTCATTAATGGTGCTGATGATATTCAAATCGGTTTAAGCGATGGGCGAGAAGTAGAAGCTAAACTAATAGGTGCAGATAAAGAATCCGATATTGCACTATTACAAATTACCGCTAAAAACCTCACCGCGATTAAACAAACTGACTCAGACGAAGTTCGTGTAGGTGACTTTGCCGTGGCCATAGGTAATCCATTCGGTTTGGGACAAACAGTGACATCCGGTATTGTGAGTGCTTTAGGGCGAAGTGGTTTGGGCATTGAAATGCTCGAAAACTTCATTCAAACCGATGCTGCGATTAATAGTGGTAACTCAGGTGGCGCATTAGTTAATTTAAACGGTGAATTAATGGGGATCAATACCGCCATTGTGGCACCTAATGGCGGTAACGTCGGTATTGGTTTTGCCATTCCTGCAAATATGGTCAATAACTTAGTGCAACAAATCATAGAACACGGTGAGGTAAGACGAGGAATATTAGGGGTAGCGGGTCGTGATTTAGATAAAGAACTGGCTACCGCATTCGGACTAGAAACCCAACATGGTGCTTTTGTTAGCGAAGTGGTGCCAGACAGTGCAGCCGCTAAGGCTGGCATTAAAGCGGGTGATATTATTACCAGCGTTAATGGCCGCAAGATTAAGTCGTTCCAGGAACTGCGCGCTAAAGTGGCCACTATGGGAGCTGATGTAAAAGTTGAATTTGGCCTTATTCGTGATGGCGATAATAAAACCGTTAAAGCGACTTTAGGTAAAGCTGATGCTATTGAAGCCGCCGCAGGCGCATTACATCCTATGCTTCAGGGTACTACGCTTAGTAATGGCTCTAGAGGAGTTGAAATAACCGATGTCGCCCAAGGTTCTCCAGCTGCTATGTCTGGTCTGCAAAAAGGCGATTTCATCGTCGGCATTAATCGCACCCAGGTTAAAGATTTAAAATCCTTTAAAGCCTTGCTAGAAAAACAACAGGGCTCAGTCGCGCTTAAAATACTACGCGATAACAACTTGAGCTATTTAGTTTTACGATAATGATTAATCCATACTAAGAATAATTGATTTAACATAATGAGTGATTATTGACTGTAATCACTTAAGCTAATGTTAGCATTCATTAATTAAGCATCGAGCATTCAACCTCGATGCTTAATTTTTTCAGTTATGTTAGTATTTGTGCTATTTACTTAACATAGATCAGACTATGAACTTTAAAGACATTAGTATTTATCTAGGCAAATCCATTTTATTTGGTCTGATCATGGCTGCCGTTTTCCTTATCGCAACCTCATTTGAAGGCAGTCCGTTCAAAAGCGGTTTAACACAACGTGCCAATATGGGCAGTGAGTTATCTTTTGCTAAAGCGGTTCGCCGCGCAGCACCCGCCGTAGTTAACATTTATAGCTTAAGTATTGATCAACGCGCACCACTTAACTCAAGTTCGCTGCAGGGCTTAGGCTCTGGCGTTATTATGAGTAATCAAGGTTATATTCTTACCAACTATCACGTCATAAAACGTGCCGATGAAATAGTTATTGCACTGCAAGATGGACGGCGCTTTACCTCTGAAGTGGTCGGCAGTGATCCTGAAACAGATTTAGCCGTGTTAAAGATTGAAGGTGACAACCTCCCTGTAGTGCCGATTAACTTAACTAACCCAGCATTAGTTGGCGATGTAGTGTTAGCCATTGGCAATCCCTATAACCTAGGACAAACAATTACTCAGGGTATTATTAGTGCAACTGGTCGCAGTGGATTAAGCTCAGGTTATTTAGACTTTTTACAAACAGACGCTGCGATTAATGCTGGTAACTCTGGTGGTGCGTTAATTGATACCACTGGTGAATTAATTGGAATAAACACCGCAGCATTTAAAGTCGGCGGTGATAATGGTGGCAATGGTATTAGTTTTGCCATCCCGATAAAGTTAGCCCACAGTATTATGGATAAATTGATTGCAGACGGTCGTGTTATTCGCGGCGCAATTGGTATTTCCGGAGAAGCATTAACCCCTGTCGTGGCGCAAATTTTAAATTTACCTGATTTAAAAGGGGTTTTTGTTACTGGTATTGATCCTAATGGGCCAGCTGCCAATGCAGAGTTACAGCCACGGGATGTCATTATTACTTATGGTGATGACGATATTCCAGGTGTTGAGGTGTTAATGGATAAAATTGCAGAAACACCACCTGGTAATAAAGTACTGTTGACGATTATTCGAGAGGGATTAAAGCTTGAAATACCGGTGTTTGTTGTAGAAAAGAACTCTTTTGATCAATAACGTCTGATACTCGAGATAACGACGAATCAGCTAAATGTGTTGAGTTTAGCTGATATCAACACAGAAAAATCAAACAAAAAAGCCATCAAATTAAATTGATGGCTTTTTGTTAAGTCGTTAACCGTGCTATTTAATACAGAATAAATCTAAAGAAGAGTGAGTTAAGATACCCGAATAACTTCACCGCCTAAGCCTTTAAACTTAGCTTCAATATGCTCATAACCACGATCTAAGTGGTATATGCGATCAACCGTAGTGATCCCTTCTGCCATTAAACCTGCTATGACTAAGCTTGCTGATGCACGTAAATCTGTTGCCATCACTTGCGCACCGTTTAATGACTCTATACCTTCGATAATACAAGTATTACCTTCAAGTGCGAGCTTAGCGCCCATACGGCTTAACTCTGGTACGTGCATAAAACGATTTTCAAAAATCGTTTCAGTGACACGTCCAGTACCTTCTGCTAGCGCATTCAGTACACAAAACTGGGCTTGCATATCTGTCGGAAACCCAGGATAAGGCGCGGTTTTAATATTAACCGCTTTTGGACGTTTGCCTTGCATATCAAGCTCAATCCAATCATCACCTGTCGTAATCGTAGCACCAGCATCTTCAAGTTTTGATATTACCGCTTCAAGAGAGCTAGGATCTGCCGCTTCACAGCGAATATGCCCACGAGTCACAGCGGCTGCTACTAAAAATGAGCCAGTTTCAATACGATCTGGCATTACACGATATTCACAACCTTGTAGATGCTCAACGCCTTCAATAGTTAACGTAGTTGAACCAATACCAGTAATTTTTGCTCCCATTGCAATTAAGCAATGCGCTAAGTCTGACACTTCAGGCTCACGAGCAGCATTTTCAATCACTGTGGTACCGTCAGCTAACGCGGCAGCCATCAGTAAATTTTCAGTTGCGCCAACACTGACCATATCCATAAAGATATGCGCACCTTTAAGGCGACCATCTACACGTGCCTTTATGTAACCTTCTTTAACTTCAATTTTAGCCCCCATTAGCTCAAGGCCATGAAGGTGTAAATCAACAGGCCTTGCACCAATAGCACAGCCACCAGGTAAAGACACATCTGCAGTGCCGTAACGGGCAAGCAGTGGACCTAAAATTAAAATCGATGCGCGCATGGTTTTGACTAAATCATATGGCGCACAAAACTCATTTAGGTTAGTGGTAGAAATCCGTACTTTACCTTGGCCTAACTCTTCTACGTCAGCCCCTAAACAGCGTAATAACTTACAGCTGGTGCTAACGTCTCGCAAGCTTGGGACATTCGTTAAAATAAAGTCAGTTTCAGCCAATACACCTGCCATTAAAATCGGCAATGCCGCATTTTTAGCACCTGAAATAACAACACTGCCAGATAAAGGCTGGCTAGCTTTAATGGTTAATTTATCCACTTGGCTCTCTAATTACATATTGAAAAGTTTTTCACGCTTCCACTGAGTCGGCGTAAATGTCTTAATAGTTAACGCGTGTAGCTCGCCATTGGCAATATTATCTGCTAACGGTCCATATATTGCTTGTTGTTGTTTTACTCGGCTCATGCCATCAAAACATTCACCCACAGCAACAACTTTGAAGTGACTACCATCAGATGTAGCATGAACTTCTGTCAGTTCTAATGCTTCGGATAGAATTTGCTCAATAACTTTGCAATCCATGAATTTATACCTTTATTGCGATGTTAATCTAACAAAATTAACATCGTGAATGGTGAACTAAATGCCGATCAAATTAACGAGAATTATCAGCAAAAAAAGTGTGTAAATCGTATAGCTCAATCATTTTTTGCAATTGAGCCGCAGGATGCTGCAATATACGCGAAATAGTCCCTGAAGACATATCTTGCTCTGACATTACTAATCCTTTTAGTGCAAGCAGCATAGCAACGCCTGCGCTATCGACATAAGTCAAAGCGGACAAGTCTACCACTTGGGTAGATGCAGTAAACAGTTGATGTCGATTCGGCCACAAAAGTATGACCTCATCTTGCGTTAAACGCCCTTGTACTAAGCAAGTATTACCTTGCTGATCAAACTGAATCACGCCGCTTTATCCTCTTTATCAAGTTTGCGATCAATTTTTTGCTTTGTTTTATCATTCAACATAGTAATGACCGATTCAATGCCTTGCTGGCGAATTAAATTTGATATTTCAGATTGTTTTGATGCAAGTAAGCTGACGCCTTCTGCGACTAAGTCAAATGCTTTCCATGAGTTATCTTTTAAACGACGCGCTTTGAATTGAATTTTAATCGGCGGACGACCTTGCTCAATAATTTGCACGCTCACATCAACCATTTTCTCTTTACTAAAATCTGACGGCGGTTCAAATGCGACCGTTTGATCGGTATAAGCCGTTAACGCTTGTGCATAAGTGCCAATTAAATAACCTTTAAACGCTTCAACAAACCGTGTTCTTTGATCATCACTGGTTTCACGTAAATATTGGCCCATCACTTTATAGGCGGCATATTTATAATCGACATAAGGCATAAGTTCATCAGCTACAATCACTTTTAAATGGCTTAAGTCTTGATCAATTATCGCTTTATCTCTTTTAAAGCGATCAAAGGTCTGGTTTGAAACTTGTTCAATTAACTTATATGGATCTTGAGTATTTATTTCTGCCGCCCAGGCTTGAAGACTGGTCAACAATATAACAGCGCTAACGATACGCACTAAAAATGCTTGCATAAAACCGCTCCTATTTATCTTTTGACGACATGCTATATAACAATTGACCAATAAGGTCTTCTAAAATCAACGCGCCGCGGGTGTCATCGACTTTATCACCATCACCAAGCATGTCGATATCATCATCCATAAAACCTGGGGTTAAGCCAATAAACTGCTCACCTAACAAGCCTGATGTTAAAATGGATAGGCTACTGGTTTCAGGGAAATGGTCATAACGCTTATCCATTATTAAGGTCACGATAGGCACCAGTTTGCGATCATCTAAGGTGATATCGGCCACTCGGCCAACAACGACACCACCGACTTTTACTGGCGCACGAACTTTTAATCCGCCAATATTATTAAACTCAGCAATGAGGGAATAATTATTATTTTGAGTATCGACTTTGACATTGGCTACATTAAAAACCAATACGCAAAATGCTAACACTCCTGACAATAAAAATAGACCAACAAGTAACTCAATCTTCCGTGTCAACATACGCTTAAACCACTTAAATAGTTAATAAATTAATCTTAATTTCCGAACATTAATGCTGTTAGCAAAAAGTCCAAAGCTAAAACAGCTAAACTGGCCTGCACTACCGTAGAGGTTGTCGCACGACTAATGCCCTCTGGATTAGGCTTCACTTCATAACCTCGATATAATGCAATCCATGTCACCACAATACCAAACACTGTACTTTTAATAAGGCAGTTAACAATATCCTGTCGCCACTCAACTGAAGCCTGTAATATCGACCAAAAAGCACCGGTATCAATGCCTTTCCATTCAACACCAACTAAATGCCCACCAAAAATACCGACTAAACTGAACATCATAGCTAACAGTGGCATACTGATCACGCCGGCCCAAAATCGTGGTGCTATAATTTGTCTTAACGGATCGATGGCCATCATTTCTAAACTTGATAATTGCTCAGTCGATTTCATCAAGCCAATTTCAGCAGTAAGCGCAGACCCTGCTCGCCCGGCAAATAACAGTGCGGTAACAACAGGCCCAAGTTCACGCAGTAAGCTTAACGCTACCATAGGGCCTAAGCTGTCTTCGGTACCAAAACCGACTAAAATATTATAAGCTTGGAGCGCTAATACCATGCCAATAAACAAGCCTGATACAATAATAATAATCATTGACCGCACACCCAATACGTAGATTTGTTTAATCAGTAAGGGTAGGCCTTTTTTAGGGTTGGGGACATGGACTATGGCGCGCCATAACATGACGCCAGCCTTACCATAGCCAACAACTAACCCAATGGCATAACGACCAATTGCAGCAATCAAATTAATCGGATTCACTCAACAACTCCTGTTGATAATCAACCGCTGGATAATGAAACGGTACCGGGCCATCTGGCGCACCATCAATAAACTGTATCAGCTGCGGGTTATCTGATTTTCTCAATTGCTCAGGCGTGCCCTCTGCAATCACTTTTTTATCAGCTATCACGTAAACATAATCGGCAATGCCTAAGACTTCTTTGACATCGTGGGACACAACAACTGAGGTTAGCTTTAATGAATCTGATAACTCTCGAATTAACTTAACTAACATGCCCATTGAAATAGGATCTTGCCCCGCAAAAGGCTCATCATACAGCACCATTTCAGGCTCTAAAGCAATAGCTCTGGCGAGCGCTGCACGACGCTGCATTCCGCCCGACAACTCACTAGGCATCATATAAGCTGCACCACGCAGTCCGACGGCTTGTAATTTCATTAACACAATCGAACGAATAATCGTTTCTGGTAACCCAGAATGCTCTCGTAAAGCAAAAGCCACGTTATCAAACACATTCATGTCAGTAAACAAAGCACCACTTTGGAATAACATGCTCATACGTTTGCGCACTTGATATAGCTCAGTACGAGATAATTGATGCATATTGAGGCCATCAAATAATACTTCACCTGAATCGGGCGTTAACTGAGCACCAATTAATTTAAGTAAGGTAGTTTTACCAATACCACTAGGCCCCATAATAGCGGTGACTTTCCCTTTGGGGATCGTTAAAGAAATATCATCATAAATGACTTTCTCACCTCGACTAAAGCCAAGATGTTTAATTTCTACAAGCGGATTTTGCAACACGGTTGATGTCTCGGACATAATATTTGAAGAGATAGCTGCCATCCTGGAGCGTAAATGAAGGTTAAATTTTACGTGAATGTTGTTCACCTAACAACCTCATCACGATAAAAATACTCTAACCTTAAATGAAATTAATCTTAAACAAAGATTAATCGACTGATTGATTGGCTTATTTATACTTATTGCAGCTTTCAATTTGGGTCATTTACAGGGAAAATGCTCATGTTCAAATAAATTAAAGGGATGACATGTTAGTTAATATTTTGATGCTTTGCGTTGGATTAGCAGTACTGGTAATAAGTGCTGATAAATTTGTGTATGGCGCGTCTGCATTTGCCCGTAATCTTGGCTTACCTCCCATGTTAATCGGGCTTACCATTGTGGCTATGGGTAGTTCTGCACCAGAAATGTTTGTTGCTGCAACGGCATCTCTGGAGGGTATGAACGATACCGCTATAGGTAATGTGCTTGGCTCAAATGTAGCTAACATTACTCTCATATTAGGGATTACAGCCTTACTTGGGGCAATAAGCGTTAGCTCTAAAACCTTAAAACGTGAAATTCCATTGATGCTTGCCGCAACCGTGTTAGCGGGATATTTAATTCATGATGGTATGCTCACCCGGGTTGAAGGAATGATCTTGATAGCTGCCTTTTTGCTTGTTATGGGCGGATTTATTTATCAAGCTTTAAGCAATAAAGAAGCTGACGCCCTTGATGAAGAACTCGACAACGAGATCCCTAAAGATGTCCCTACATTTCATGCTATCATGTGGATTATCATCGGCATTGTTTTTTTACCGTTATCAGCGGGTTGGATGGTAGATGGTGCTGTAGGTATTGCAAAAATTTACGGCTTGTCTGATTTAGTCATTGGACTGACCATCATTGCTGTTGGCACTAGCTTGCCAGAATTGGCGGCATGTATCGCTGGAGTGTTAAAAAAGGAACACGATTTAGCCATTGGTAATATCGTAGGCTCCAACTTATTTAATATTCTTGCGGTTTTAGCTATTCCAGCGCTAATCTCACCAGGTGAGGTTGATGCGACAGCAGTAAACAGAGATTTTTACATGGTACTGGGCACCAGTGCCGCATTAGCAGTATTAGTGCTATCCAGCGGTGCAAAGCGACAGCTTACGCCTTGGCATGGCGTTTTATTACTATTAACCTTTGTTGCGTACCAGTACGTTATATTCAACGCTTCTTGATGGAGCACAAAGGACTTTACCAAGAGAGACACATATGGCAAACCAAACTCAATTTCGTCAATGGGGCCGTAAAGTCATTGATATTGAAAAAGCGGCACTTGAGCATCTCTACCAATTTGTAGATTCAGATGCCTTCGGGCAGGCATGTGAATTAATTATGCAATGCAAAGGTAAAGTCATCGTAATGGGCATGGGGAAATCTGGCCACATAGGTAATAAGATTTCAGCCACATTTGCCAGCACAGGCACACCTGCATTTTTTGTTCACCCAGGAGAGGCCAGCCATGGCGACCTTGGCGCATTAGCTAAAAACGACATTATTTTAGCCATTTCGAACTCAGGTGAATCAAGTGAAATTTTAACATTAATGCCTGTTATTCAACGTATGGGCGTTCCTGTGATTGCAGTTACCGGTAAACCAGACTCTAATATGGCGAAGCTGGCAAAAGTACACTTATGTATTGAAGTGCCAGAAGAAGCTTGCCCACTAGGACTAGCCCCGACATCAAGCACAACAGCAACATTGGTAATGGGTGATGCATTAGCCGTAGCCCTATTACAAGCAAAAGGGTTTACCCGTGATGATTTTGCCCTATCACATCCAGGTGGCTCTTTAGGACGTAAATTATTACTTAAGGTCAATGATGTGATGCACCAAGGCAAAGATCTCCCCTTGGTAAAGCAAGATATCTGCATCACGGAAGCCCTATATGAAATATCAAATAAAGGCTTAGGCATGACAGCGGTTGTTGATGATAATAATGTCTTAGTTGGTATTTTTACTGATGGTGACTTACGACGTGTCATCGATGCAGAAGTGAATCTTCGCACCACACCTATTTCACAGGTTATGACTAAAAACTGCGTCACCAGCCCAGCCAACATCTTGGCCGCTCAAGCGTTACAAATAATGGATGAGAAAAGCATCAATGGTTTAATTGTGGTCAATGACGCACATCAACCTATTGGCGCGTTGAATATGCTCGATATGGTCAAAGCAGGAGTAATTTAAACATGACAATAAATACGCAAACTCACCAAGGTTTTTATGGCCCTATTAGTGATGATATTTGGCTGCGCGCTCAAAAAATTAAACTGCTTATTTGCGACGTTGACGGTGTTTTTTCTGACGGCCGTATTTACCTTAATAATAGCGGTGAAGAGTCAAAAGCTTTCCATACTCGAGACGGATATGGCGTTCGGTCAATATTAACCAGTGGCATTAATGTTGCGGTTATTACCGGACGAAAATCTAAAATTGTCGAAAATCGCATGACGGCTTTAGGTATCAAAGATATTTATCAAGGTATAGATGATAAATTTACTCCCTACGAGGAATTAATCAGAAAATATAACGTCACTGCTGAACAGGTAGCTTATATTGGCGATGACATGGTAGATTTACCTGTTATGAAAGTAGTAGGACTTGCTGTTAGCGTTGCCGATGGACATCCTTACGTGAAACAACATTGCCATATGATAACTACCATTAAAGGTGGCAATGGTGCTTTGAGAGAACTCACTGATTTGTTACTACTAAGCCAAAATAAATTTGAAAGTGCACATGGTATGAGCATATGAATCGAACCACATTGGCTATTTGTGCATTTTTTGGCTTAGCCTTGGTATTGTATTGGCAAGTACAAGTCAAACGTAATCAAATGGCGTTAATCAAAGATCCTAGAATTGAGCGACCTGATTTTGTGGCCGACAATCTTCGCACGACAGAATTTAATAAGTTGGGGTTTGTTGACAGCAAAGTCAGTGCCGAGCATATGGAACATTTTACCCGCTCAAATACCACTTTATTTACAGAGCCTGTATTACTTATTTACCCTGAAAATGGTAAAGCGCAGTGGCAAATAACAGCTAAAAATGCGACCTTAGATCAACATTCAAATGAAGTCAGTTTACATAACGATGTAGTTATCGATGCTATTGATATTAAAGAGCCATTACAATCACTTGAGACTCAGCAAGTCACCTTTAATTTAAACACTATGATAGGCCGTTCTGAAGAGTCAGTTACCATTAAAGGTAATGGTTTTATTATTCAAGGCTTAGGGCTATTTGCCGATCTCAATGCAGAACAAATTACCTTACTCAGTCAGGTAGAAGGGACATATGAACCACATTAATTTTTTAACAACATTGCTCGGTAAAAGCAGTGTTATTTGCACTTTAGCTATTAGTATATTAGCAGGCAACGCCGTAGCCAAAGAAGGCGATTTGAAGCAAGAGCTTAAAATTGCTGCTGTAAGTCAACGAGCTGATGTTAAAAATAATCAAATTATTTTTAACGGACCAGTAAAGATTACCCAAGGCTCGATCAATATCGAAGCCGATGAACTGCGGGCATTTTCAGCTGAAAACGGCCAGACTAAAACGCTCATTGCGACCGGTAACCCTGCTACGTTTTCACAAGAACTTGATGATGGTCGCATAGGTACAGCCAGTGCCAATGAAATTCGTTATGACTTAGCAACAACTGGACTGTTATTAACCGGTAACGCTAAGCTAGATCAAGCTGGCAGTAAAGTGACAGGTAATGTGATCCGTTACAATATTAATGCTCAGGAACTTATCGCTGAAAGTACCGGTAAAGGTGAAGATCGTGTTATTACCATTATTCAACCGGAAAACTTCCAAAATGATAATTCACCAGTACAAAAATTACCTGAAATTCCGTTAAAAAAGCAAGGTAACCAATGACCCAAATTACCTTAACAGCTGAGAATTTAGCTAAAAGCTATAAAAGTCGTCAAGTGGTTAAAAGTGTCAGTCTAACTGTAAAAACAGGCCAGATTGTCGGACTACTTGGTCCCAATGGCGCAGGTAAGACGACCACGTTTTATATGGTTGTTGGCTTAGTCAAAAGTGATCATGGCCGCATTTTAATTGATGACGATGACTTAACTGCTGACCCAATGCATTTACGTGCGCGAAAAGGTATTGGCTATTTACCGCAAGAAGCCAGTATTTTTAGAAAGCTCAGTGTGCACGATAATATTATGGCCGTGTTGCAAACCCGAAAATCGATGACTTCGGATGAGCGAATTCAGGAACTTGAACATCTTTTAGAAGAATTCCATATTACCCATATTCGCGATAGCCTAGGCATGTCACTATCTGGAGGCGAAAGACGACGGGTAGAAATTGCACGCGCTTTAGCAGCCAATCCTAAATTTATATTGTTAGATGAGCCCTTTGCGGGTGTTGACCCTATTTCAGTGATTGATATTAAGAAAATCATTCTTCAACTCAAACACCGTGGCCTAGGCGTATTAATTACTGATCATAACGTCCGTGAAACACTTGATGTGTGTGAGCGGGCATATATCGTTAGTCAGGGAAATTTGATTGCCGAAGGCACTCCAACTGAAGTACTCAACAATCAGCAAGTTCGAGCAGTATACTTAGGCGAACAATTCAAGCTATAGTTAATCTAAATAGGATCTGAAGCACTTGCTTGGCATAGTGTTTCTGGCAACTAAGCTAATAGATCGTTTGTAGGTAAAGTAAAACCATTTGTTAAAAAATTGCGACTATCACTCACTTTAATCAGTGTAGAAAGCCGAATTCTTCTAGGGATCAGCAGTAATGAAAGCTTCACTCCAACTTAAAATGGGTCAGCACCTCACTATGACCCCACAGCTGCAACAAGCTATACGTTTGCTGCAGTTATCATCTTTGGAGTTACAGCAAGAAATTCAACAAGTATTAGATTCCAATCCTTTGCTTGAAATGGAAGATGAATTTTCAGCACTTAGCAACAAAAATGACAACTCAAAAGACCTATCAGAAACTGACTTCAATGAAATCAGTGCACCTGTAGTCGAAAAAGACACTTCAAATGTCGACACCGCAGAGTCAATGACTAAAGAGCAAATGTCTGAAGACTTGCCAATGGATACTACCTGGGATGAAGTGTACAGCGCCTCACCAATGGCAAGTCCTGGTTCGGGTTCAGGCAGCATGCCAAATGATGACATGCCCTTCCAAGGTGAAACATCCGAAGGATTATACGAGCATTTAGAATGGCAAAAAAATCTAACCCCTTTTTCTGAAACAGACCTAGCTATTGCCACAGCCATTATTGATGCCATTGATGACACAGGTTATCTCACCCAAAGTACTGAAGATATTTTAGAAGCTATGGGCGATGATTCTGTCGAATTAGACGAAGTAGAAGCGGTACTAAAACGCATACAACATTTCGATCCTCTCGGGGTTGCTTCGCGTAGTTTAAGTGAATGCTTGTTGATTCAACTTGTTCAGTTTGCACCAGATACGCCACATATTGATAATGCCAGAATATTAATCAAAGATTATTTAGATTTGATAGCAGGACGTGATTTTCGCACCTTAATGCGTAAAACTAAGCTAAAAGAAGATGAGCTGCGCGAAGCCATTGAATTAATTCAATCTTTAAATCCACGTCCTGGCACGATGATCACCCCACCGGATGATGAATATGTTATCCCAGACGTGTCAGTGACGAAAAAGAATGGCCGTTGGGTAGTTGAATTGAACCCTGATAACATGCCTAAAATAGGGATTAATCAACAATATGCCGCCATGGCAAAAAGTAGTAAGAGTTCAACAGATACTCAATTTATTCGAGGTCACTTACAAGAAGCCAAATGGTTTATAAAAAGCTTAGAAAGCCGTAGCGACACCCTGCTTAAAGTATCCAATTGTATTGTGCAATTTCAGCAAGGTTTTTTTGAGTATGGTGCAGAAGCAATGAAGCCTATGGTGTTGAATGACATAGCTGAAGCTGTCGAAATGCATGAATCTACTATTTCGCGTGTCACCACGCAAAAGTATATGCATACACCGCGCGGACTATTCGAACTTAAGTATTTTTTCTCTAGCCATGTAAGTACTGATGATGGCGGAGAGTGTTCATCTACAGCAATTAGAGCCTTTATTAAAAAGCTGGTGGCAGCTGAAAACCAGAGAAAGCCATTAAGCGACAGTAAAATGGCAGACCTTCTGGCAGAACAAGGGATCAATGTTGCACGTCGCACCATCGCGAAATACCGCGAAGCGATGATGATCCCTCCCTCAAACCAACGTAAGAGTTTATAATCTACCTAGGCAATTGGAGGAAAAATATGCAAATCACCTTGACGGGTCATCATATTGAAATTACTGAATCACTAAGAGAATATGTCACAAGTAAGTTTACAAAACTTGAACGACATTTCGATCAGATCAATAATGTCCACGTAGTATTAAATGTCGAAAAGCAACAACAGATAGCTGAAGCAAAAGTCAGCTTAAATGGAGCTGAAGTATTTGCGACATCTGAACATGCCGACATGTATCACGCTATAGACGCCCTGATTGATAAACTCGATCGTCAGGTCATTAAACACAAAGAGAAATTAACTAAGCATTAATGATGGAACTTAGTACCATCCTGCAGCCGGAATGCACCTCCTGTGCCACACCGGGCAGTAAGAAAAAGGTACTGGAGCTTATCAGCGATTTAGCTGCAGCCCAGTACCCATCCCTATCTTCACAAGAGATTTTTGAAAGCCTAGTGGCTAGAGAAAAAATGGGTAGCACAGGAATAGGCTCTGGCATTGCAATCCCGCATGGTCGTTTAACGTCCATCGTTCGCCCTATCGCGGTTTTTATAAAGTGCGAAGAAGCGATTTCATTTGATGCTATCGACAAACAACCAGTGGATCTCTTATTTGCATTACTGGTGCCAGCAGACCAGTGCCAGCAACATCTCAGTACCCTATCCTCAATGGCTGAAAAGTTATCGGATAAACAGATTCTTAAGCAGTTACGAAAAGCAAGTAACTCAACTGAACTCTATCAGGTTATCACAGCATGAAATTAGTCATTGTATCCGGTCGTTCGGGCTCAGGTAAATCTGTCGCACTTAGGGTACTAGAAGACCTGGGTTACTATTGCGTTGATAACTTACCACTGCCCTTAATTGGACGACTATTAGAGCAGCTTAGAAACACCAATGAACTGGTGGCCATAAGTGTTGATGTTAGAAATATAGAAGAGCAAGGTAAAGTATTACAGCAGCAGCTTGCGTGGTTATCTAAGGATACTGAAGTCATAAGCTTTTTTTTACAGGCAAGTGATGAAGCCCTACTAAAACGTTACAGTGAAACCCGCAGACTACATCCATTATCGAAAAAGAATATGTCCCTACAGGATGCGATTCAATTTGAAGGTAAGCTACTGGCGCCTATTTCTGAATACGTAGACCATTTTATCGACACATCTAAGTTAAATATTTATCAACTTAGTGATCAAGTACGTGAAATTTTAATGGGCAGTGTTGATAAAGAGTTAGTGATCAATTTTGAGTCATTTGGTTTTAAATATGGTATGCCCGCCGAAGCCGATTTTATGTTTGATGTACGCTTTTTACCTAACCCACATTGGGAAATAGAATTACGTCCCTTTACTGGATTAGATGAACCCGTGCAGGAATTTCTTGGCCAGCAACCGCTGGTAAATAAATTCATTTGGCAAATAGAAAACCTATTTGAAACATGGATGCCCCACTTAGAGCGCAATAACCGCAGCTACCTAACCATAGCTATTGGTTGTACTGGTGGCCAGCATCGTTCAGTTTATATCGCCGACCAGCTTGCTAAACGTTTTTCAAGTGGTAAAAAACATGTTGTTCAAGCAAGGCACCGAGAGCTTATAAACAAGCATAAATAATCGCTATTCAGTTACTTGTCGGAACTTAACTAAATGAGTCTTTTACAGCGCCAAGTCATCATATCAAACAAGCTTGGTTTACACGCACGAGCTGCTACCAAACTGGCTATTCTTGCTAATGAATTTAATGCCAATGTTACCCTGATCCAGGGTGAAAAAAAGGCCAGCGCGGCCAGTGTATTGGGCTTATTAATGCTTGAAAGTGGCTTAGGTAAAACCATAGATATCATAGCAGAAGGGCCAGATGCACAATCCGCTCTTGATGCTATCTGTAATTTAATTAATGACAAGTTCGAAGAAGGTTGTTGATCCTAATCATTTCTCCATCGGTTAAATCTAGTTTTTAATCGTATACCCACCTTTGCTTTAAAATGGCTAAACGTGTTGAATCTAACTTATTGAATGTATCCCTTAACCAGATTTAAGTTGAGGTTAAATTAATGCAATTAGGAAAATTTAAATTTCTCCCCCGAATTAGTGCAATTGCACCACTATATTGCATCTCCTACGACCACCACAGAAACCATAAAACTCTAACAAATTGAAAATAAATAAAAATTTAATAAAAAAATAGTTGGCACGTTCTTTTCATATAGTAACCAGTACCTACAAAGTGGTACTAGATTTAAAGCTAGCAAAACTTATTGGAGAGAACACTATGCGAAATACACAGTTAACCTTAAATACGATTAATACTGTTTTTGGACATACTCTTAAATTGGCTAGCCCAATTTTTACAAAAATTCAGCAACACTACACATTTTTTGCCAATGTTGGTTTTAGTCAATGGGAAGTTGAAAAACGATAAATATCTGCATTCAAAAAAGTGGACTTTGATTATGAAAAAATACCTAAGCAATCGTTATCCAGACACACTAATCAATCAAGTGGTTAATCAAGTCACTGACCATAACCGCTTGTTATCAGAAGTAGCCAAGGAATATGGCGTTTCATCTAGAGTGGTATACCAATGGGTAAAATCAACGACTGAACCAGTTGAGGTTAAAAAAGATCTAATCACAGAACAAATAGCCTCTTTACAAAGGCAAATCCAAAGCTTAAATAAACAATTGCAAATGATTGCTTAAACCAGTTTCGGCAAGGGTGTTTGGATATATTCAATTATTCCCCAGTAATGGGATATATCAATGCAAACAACAACCACACATAATAATATGGCGCTAGTAGCCTAATAGTGACGCACTAACACCCTTGCCACTTTATCCGCACGACAATCCAAAGACAATCCACACGACAATAATTAGGCTAAGCCTCATTTAGCCCCTTAATAGTGAGTAATATTTTTACCGTTAACGCCAGCATTAAGATAATAAGGATTAGTCAAATTCAGATTATAACTACAACTTTTTACTTACTTCTATAATAATTAACAGTTTTTTACTCAACAATTTAGCGAACATGTCTTTTAGCCACTACACTTACCATTATTAACTAAAATCAATTATGTATGAAATTTCAACTCCCTGTATGTATGTTGCTTGTTGTACTATTATCCGCATGTCAGCCTGATTCAACGGTTAACCCACAAAACAGTACGGCTAATGTCATCAAAATTGCAGTTTCTAATACCCCACTATCGACGCCTTTATTTGTTGCGCATGAAAAGGGTTTTTTTAAGCAACACGGATTAAATGTTGAATTAATAGGACACGAGGGTGGTGTAAAATGTTTTGAAGCTCTTATCACTGAACAAGTGGACTTTGCCACCGCATCAGAAACTGTAGCCATGTTTAATAGCTTCTATCGTAGCGATTTTTCTATTTTAACCAGTTTTGTTGAGTCTGATAATGATATTAAATTAATCAGCTTATCCGCGGAAAAATATCAAAATCTAGCGAGTATTAAAAATGCAAGAATAGGTATCATCAAAAGCAGTGCCAGTGAATTCTTTTTTGATAGCCTACTGATACTTCATCATCAGCAAGACTTGCCTTTAGAAAGAGTCTACCTGAAACCTAATGAGCTGTTAGCTGCGCTAGAAAACGGTGAGGTAGATGCTATTTCAGCCTGGGAGCCATTAGGTTATCAAATATTACAAAGGAGTAAAAACGCTAACCAGGTTATGAGTACCAAAGGGCTTTATAACCTGTCATTTAACCTGCTCGGGTTAAAACAAAATCAAGTTAGTCTGAAAGATCGTCAAAGTTTACTTAAAGCGCTCAGTGATGCAATTGACTTTATTAGCGAGAACCCTACTGAATCGCAACTCATTGTCAGTCAAACGTTAGACATGGATTTACAACAACTGCGTTATTTATGGAAGGATTACTCTTTTCGAGTATCATTAAGTAATGCTTTAGTTTCAAACATTCAGTCACAAGCCCAATGGGCAATTGACAATAGATTAGTCCTTAAAGATAATCGAATCGATGTCAGAATGATTATTGATAAACAGCTATTTGAATCCGCTATCAGTCAGCATCAGGACGAGCATTAATGACACTTGCGACACGACTAAAATTAACCGCGATTTTGTGTGCATTATTAACGCTTGCCGTCGGCGAAGCTTTATTTCGAGCACACGACTACCAGCAGAAAATCTATCAACAACTTAACCACTCAATGCAAATTCAACTCAGCATTGACAGCCTTCGAAGCCAATTATGGCTTTATGAAGAATACGCTGACAAACTCAGTTTAACTGAGTTAAATGCCAGACAGGCTAGCTTAGCATTTGAGCTATCAAAAAAGATGCAGTGGAATACTAAGCAACAGCAAGTATTAGATAATCTAAATCGCCTTAACACCAATATTAGAGTGCTATTTAATACTCAGCAGAGCTCAAAAAATGGCGAAACACCTGTAGAAAGAACCTCCACCTCAGTGCGGTTACTTAAAGTAAAATACAGCATGAATATTGAAAGAATGACTGAGGATATGTATCGTCTGCATCAACTGACCATTTCACAAGCAAAACAAACCCAACAATCTTTACTCATATCAATTTCCCTGGTCGTATTACTACTCTCTGCCATAGCAACCCTTTGGTCATCTATCACTCTGATTAGATTTAAACGCGGCATGAAAGCGCTTAATGACGGCATGCGAAAATTAGCTGCAGGTGACTTAGAAAGCCGTATTGCCTACACAATGAAAGATGAATTTTTCGAAATGAGTGACAACTTCAACCATATGAAGTCCTCATTACAGAACATCACCGTCAAAAAAGATCAGCTCAAACGAGAGGTCGCCAGGCAAACCGCAAAGCTAACCGCACAACAAGTCAAACTCACTTATTTAGCTGAACACGATGAACTCACCTCGATTTACAACCGCAGAGCATTTATAAAGCAAATTGATATTGCCATTGCCAGAGGCACAAGAAGGGATGAAAAGGCAGCGTTGTTGTTTATTGACCTAGATAGATTCAAAATTATTAATGATACTTTAGGCCATCAAATGGGGGATGAAGTATTAATTACCATAGCTCAGCGTCTCACTTCTCACCTTCGCAGCAGCGACTTTGTGGGCAGATTGGGTGGCGATGAGTTTGTTGTATGGTTAGATTATATTGATGATGTACATGATATTATTGCCAAAGTTAATCAGATAATCATGCTGATAGAGCAGCCTATAATAGCCAATGGTGAAATACTCAGTGTGGGGGCAAGCATTGGTATAAGTCAGTTTCCATTACATGGTAAAAGTAGCGGTAGCCTAGTTACCGCCGCTGATACAGCCATGTATATGGCAAAACAAGATGTCGACAACCACTACTGCTTATTTCAAAATATCAATTAAACCCGTGAATCAGATAAAATTACCGACCTATTTTGGCCATACTTTTTTATCGTGTTGTATCCCTTTATTCTACTTTTACATAGCGCTCTGTAGACCAGTCATAGACATATCTTATCCCTTGCCACTCATATAACGTTTTCCCCTCGAGCTGAATCACTCTAGCATTTTCAGGTAAGGTTTTTATTGTGCGATCATACTGTATTGATGTGGTTGTTCTAGTTGGTTCAGTCACGAATACCGGTTCAACAATAACATCACGTCTAGGATATTCGCTGTATCGATTATAGTCATTTCGATCATAATCATAGTTTGCACGTCTGTTATTATACCAAGGGTCACGCCATCCCCAATCATTTCCCCATCGATAACCAGAACTCCAGCCAATGCCAATATTTGGCCCCCAGTGATTATTCCAACCAGTCCCCCAACGCCAAGGGGCTTGGTAGCCATATTGATTACTTTGTCGATAGTGTTGTCGATGGTTGGATTGATAATGTTGCCGATGACCCTGCTGATAACCTTGGCTAATGCTTTGTTGCTGACCAATAGATGATTCAGTATCTTGATTGAGTAGATCGAATCTTAATGGCTCTTTTGCCAGAACGAAATGGCTGCTAATAGCAACCGCAAGCAGCAGTACTTTTACAATATTGATTTTCATGATCATTTAACGTTACATCCCGGTTAATACATACATAGCTTTGTCAATGTCAAACCACTCAACATCAGTTTACACCTGAGCATATTAATTACACATAAATAACGTATCTATAGCACACCGATAGGGATCAAATGGCTTAACCTCAAATTATAAAAATGCTATAGTGCGCGCCACATCGAATTGCATATATAGGCGGTAGGTATGAGTTTCAAGGATTTACGCAGCTTCATTAATCATCTTGAAGCCAATGGTGAGCTCAAACGCATTAGTCATCCAGTTGACCCTCATCTTGAAATGACTGAAATAGCCGATAGAGTATTACGCTCCGGTGGCCCAGCCTTGTTGTTTGAAAACCCAGTTAATAATTCTATGCCTGTTTTAGTCAATTTATTTGGCACACCTAAACGTGTTGCTATGGCACTAGGTAAAGAAGATCCGCTAGCGCTGCGGGAAGTTGGTGAATTATTGGCATTTTTAAAAGAGCCTGAACCACCAACGGGTTTTAAAGACGCTATTTCAAAGATCCCAATGTTTAAACAAGCGTTAAACATGCCGCCCAAAACAGTGCGTAATCCACCTTGCCAAGAAGTCATAAAAACCGGTGACGAGGTTGATTTAACCTCGCTGCCAATTCAGCATTGCTGGCCGGGAGACGTTGCACCTCTGGTTACCTGGGGATTAACTATTACCAAAGGTCCACGTCAAAAACGCCAAAACTTAGGTATTTATCGTCAGCAGCTTTTGGGTAAAAACAAACTCATTATGCGCTGGCTAGATCATCGCGGTGGTGCATTAGATTTTAAAGATTTTAAACAAAAACACCCGGGAGAAAACTATCCAGTGGTCGTTGCACTGGGAAGCGATCCAGTCACTATTTTAGGTGCGGTAACACCAGTACCAGATTCTATGAGCGAATATGCCTTTGCGGGGCTTTTACGTGGCGAACGTACTGAAATATGTAAAGCAATCAGTTGTGATTTAGAAGTGCCCGCTACCAGCGAAATCATCCTAGAAGGCTATATAGCCCCCGATGAAGTTGCCGAAGAGGGTCCTTATGGCGACCATACCGGTTACTACAATGAAACCGATGCCTTTCCAGTCTTTACGGTAACGCATATTACTCACCGTAAAGATGCTATTTATCACAGCACCTATACTGGCCGCCCACCTGATGAGCCTGCCATGTTAGGCGTAGCACTCAATGAAGTCTTTGTGCCCATATTACGCAAACAATACCCAGAAATTATCGACTTCTATTTGCCGCCAGAAGGCTGCTCATATCGCATGGCGATTATCTCTATCCGTAAGCAATACCCAGGTCACGCTAAGCGGGTCATGATGGGTGCTTGGTCATTCCTACGCCAGTTCATGTACACCAAGTTTATTGTGGTAGTCGATGACGATGTAAACTGTCGCGACTGGCAAGATGTCATCTGGGCAATCACAACCCGTATGGACCCTACACGTGATACCGTACTGATAGACAATACCCCAATTGATTATCTAGACTTTGCCTCGCCAATCGCTGGTTTAGGCTCAAAAATGGGCTTAGATGCTACCAATAAATGGCCTGGTGAAACCAATCGCGAATGGGGTACGCCGATAGTAATGGATAAGGCTGTTAAAGAGAAAGTTGATCAAATGTGGGAACAACTGGGTATTGATGGTCAAGCTACACTATAGAGTATGTTAATCTGTCGAAATACACTTTGATGATGAAAAAGTAACATCTCAGTAAGACGTGAGTTAAGAGTAACTAAACGCTATAATTTAGCAAATGATAAACCACCTTCAAAAGAAAGGGCCTAAAGGACGTTAGATGAAAACCATTCGTTGTCAGATTAAAAAAATCACCCCGTTTAATGACGCTGTATTCCAGGTCGTTCTTAAACCTGACACTGCTTTTGATTTTAAAGCGGGTCAGTATCTAAGTATTGTTATGGGTGAAAAAGACAAACGTCCTTTTTCTATTGCATCAGCACCCAATGCCGATGAAATTGAATTACATATCGGTGCTGCGGTAAGTGAAAGCTATCCAATGCAGGTGGTAGAGCGCTTAAAAAACGCTACTCACATTGATATCGAAGCCCCCGCTGGTGATGCCTATTTTCGCGAAGACAGTATCCGTCCGCGTATTTTGATTGCAGGCGGCACAGGTTTTTCATATATCAAAAGTATCATTGAGCACCAAATTGCTATCGGCGAAAAAGTACATACCCATTTTTATTGGGGATGTCGCACCGAAGATGCTATGTATTATCAAGCTATCGCACGTCAATGGCACCAAGCCCATGAGTGGCTAGAGTTTATACCTGTTATTGAACAGGCCGATGCAAATTGGACAGGCAAACAAGCCAATTTACTGGAACAAATTAAGCAGGATTTTATCAGCCTTAATGGATATGACGTCTATATTGCTGGACGATTCGATATGGTAGGCGCAGCGCGTGAAGTATTTAGAGCCCAAGGTATCGAAGAAGCCCATCTTTATGGTGATGCTTTTGCATTCATAAAGTAGTTATTGATATATTTAAAGCTTCTTTAAAACCGATTCACTGAGTCGGTTTTTTTATTGATAATACTAACTTAATACCTCTTTAGTAAGATCTAACGTGAAAGTTATCCCTTCATCATCTAATATTGGTAATAACAAACAATTAAAGCCTACGCCGTGCGTACGTTAAAAATTATGGAAGTATCTGATGCGAAACAAGCCCATTATTAATAAGGAAGTTGAACTAAAAGCGGGCGACGAGTTGGTTTCAATAACCGATACTCGCGGTATTATTACCTATGCAAACCCCATTTTCATTCGAATATCGGGTTACAGTGAGCATGAGCTTGTTAGCCATAACCATAACCTAGTACGTCACCCCGACATGCCAGCAGAAGCATTTAAAGAGCTTTGGGATAAATTAAAAGCGGGTGAATCTTGGCGTGGTATCGTTAAAAATCGTTGTAAGGATGGCAGTTATTATTGGGTTGATGCTTTTATATCCCCTCTATTTGAAAATGGTAAAGTAATCGGTTATCAATCTGTTCGGATAAAAGCAAAGCCTGAATATATTGCTAGGGCCACTAGCTTATACGCCAAAATCAAACAGGGCAAAAAGCTTTCTTCACCCATGAGTTTCAGCCATAAAAAAACGGTCGCTGCTATAATAATCATGGCAGCTGTTATCGCTATGGCAGTAATGTTCAATACTGGCACCGCACTCTTCACCCTGGCGTTATCCATTTTAATGGCCGTTATTTTCAAGGAAGAGCTGTTCACTATTCCCGCTAAAATACAGCAATTACAGCAAAAATATGACTCAGTAAGTCGTTTGGTATTTTGTGGTAACGGCAACAGCACTGTATTAGATTTTCAGCTGATCCTTAATCAGGCAAAAATGCAGGGAGTGCTTGGGCGTGCGCAGGATCAAGGTAATAACCTTGATCAAATAGCCAATGAACTTGTTGCCTCATCTAAGCAAGCTAATCGCAGTATTGAGCAACAACAGAATCAGATTAATCATATCGCTACCGCGATAGAAACAATGAACAACACGGTGTCAGATATGGCACAACACGCCTTATCGACATCACACCATGCAGAAGAAGCCCAACTGGTCTGTGTTGAAAATCGTCAAACCATGCAAAACAATAAGAAACAAATTGAACTGCTAAGTCATTCAGTGACCACAGCGGCTGAAAATTCGCATTTATTAACCAAAGAAGCGGAAAATGTGTCTAATGCGATGCTTGAAATTAATGGTATTGCTGAGCAAACAAATTTACTGGCGCTAAATGCCGCCATTGAAGCAGCCAGAGCTGGTGAACAAGGCCGAGGTTTTGCCGTCGTTGCTGATGAGGTTCGCGCCTTATCCAGCCGAACGCAGCTCTCCACCGATACTATTTCTAAAAGTATTCAGTCAATGCACACCATGCTTCATGACTGGTCTGTTCAAATGCAAAACAGTAAGCAACAAGCCGAAGTTTGTGCAAATGAAATGGGTCAAGTGACTGAAAAATTTGATCAAGTGTATCAACGCATGAGTGAAATAAATCAGTTTACCCAGCAAAGTGCGGTGGCAACAGAGCAACAAAAAAATGTAACCGTTGAAATGACCCATAATATTCATCAAATAAGTCAGCTTAGCCAAAGTAATGTTGATAATTTAAATGTGATAGGATCGGCGGCAATAAACATTCAGCATCATGCTGAAAAGGCCAAAGGCTTACGTAATACATTTGGGTAACGTTATTAAACCTAACATAGTTACCTTATCACCCAATACATGAACGACTCATTACCCATTTATAAGGTTCCACATGCAATTAAGTCAGTTAACTCAGCCTATTTTTGATCACCTTTACCATGATATTTTTGAATTTCGCAGCACATTTGACCTTCCAGTTGCCGACGAATCAAGTTTAGACAGTAAAGCAGATACCCTTCACACCTCGCTTATTATTGAAGAGTTAACTGAGCTAGCTGAGGCAGATTGTAAAGTTGAACAGGCTGATGCCATTGTTGACTCTGTATATGTGTTAATGGGGCGTTTAGTCCACTTAGGTGCGTCTCAGGTAAGTGATCGTTTAGAAATTAGTTATCTGATTGATCTGTTATTAAATGTGGCTAAAAACCGTGAAATAGATTTTATTCAATGCTGGGATGAAGTGCACTCAAGTAACATGAGTAAAGTGTGTCGCAATCAACAAGAGTTAGATGAAACGATTGCCCATTATGCAAAACAAGGCGTAGAAATTGTTGGCAGTCAAAAAGGTGATTTTTTAATCGCAAAATGTGCTAAAGATGTAGAAATGGCCGGTAAAACCGTTCGTCAAGGCAAGGTATTAAAGTCAGTTTATTATCGCCCAGCAGATTTAACGTCGCTAGTTAAGGGTTAAGGCATAAAGCTTAAAGCGGTTGTCTGCTAAAACACTCGCCATGAGAATAGCAAAATAGCCAAATAAAATGCGCTTATCGTATTAACGGTAAGCGCATTTTTTGTGTTTAATTTACAAAGATAATCGCGATGATCCTGAGCATACTAAATGCCTGCCGCACTCAGTGTCTCAACGGCAATCACTCTGGTTAGTGTAATGAGTCCAATACTTCATGGGTACTTATTGCCTGCCGCAGGGATGTTCAGGATTGTAGTGGTCAATAAAAACTGGACGCTACATTAGGGCCTACCAAGCTTGTTTTTGGACAGAAATGAATTAGTAACAAGCACTGTAAAAGGCGGAAAATAGTTGGCCAAAACTTGCAAGAACAAGCACAAGTTAACGACTTTTCTGGATAGCCTTTATTAAGTTTTTTGGATCGTTTGTACCCAGACAAACCGTTGTGCCATCTTTAAGTTTTAATTCAACAGCAGTGAGACCAGAAACATTATATAACCATCCAGTTGAGATCAAACGAATTCCAAGCCCATAGTACCATTTTGTTCTTATCTCTTGTGCCGACTCAATTTCAGATATCTTTATTGATTTATTCCAAAATTTTGGACCAAAAAACCATCTTATCTCTCCATCTTCAACTTTGATTGTTAATGCTGAAAAAAGAATTGAAACCAAACCTACAATTAAATAAGCAAATCCAATCGGTTCGGTAGGTTGAGTTACGGAAGCAAAGATAAGCACTAATGTTACAACTCCCATAACTGAAAGCATCGCGATTCCAAGCTGAGTGTTTTTATACTGCATAACAAACTCCTTTTACAAGATTAGTTGGATCAGGGTAAACATTTTAGGGGGAGTTAATAGACGCATGTTATTGAATGGCTTTTCTTCCCTAAATGGCGTACTCGATGATTGTGTTCGAGATAACCCAACTCTGTCCTTAAGTTTTCATACTTTAATCTACTTTATAACTTTAATTCAATGTTTTAATACAAGTTATATTGGGTAGGTTAAGTCAGTCCGTGACTTCAATCTAATCCATTGCCTGCCGCAGGCCTATGTGCAGATGATCCAGCGAGACGCCGCAAGCACCTCCATGTGAGCTTAACCAAAACATCCATGTTTTGGATACTCGCAGGCTCATCTACACCCGAATTTTTCACATCTTCGATTTAACTTCATTTGTAACAATTCCATAAAAAAGCTGAGATGTAAGGTTTGAATTGAGGCCATCGAGACTCTTTATCCCGAGAACCCGTGAGCTTGGCATGGATGCCACGCTAGCTTTCGTTGGGCCAGGGATGGCCCATCGGAAGCGTTAGGATATTTTTTATATTAGGTGACAATGGCCGAAGCCGATTAAAATGAAGTTTAAAGCTGGATCGATCCCCATCGAAAATTATGCGCTTTTCAGCATTTTTCGTCTGGGGCGGCAGGGAGATCCAAGAGGGTATTGCTGTTGATACCCTTTTGGCCGGTGCAGGATGGAATCCTGCGATGTTAATCCAAACGGAGTTTGGAAATACTGAAATGAAGTAAAATTGAAGAGATGAATGACCCAGTATAGATACGACTGAGGGTATCGAAAACAGAGACGTTTGGTTAAGCAGCTATTCCTGCTCTGCTAGCTTCAATCGCCGCTATTACATCTTGTGGATTATCAACACTCAAATGAATCATACTCATCGGCTCGGGCAATTGCCCCATGCCTCCGTGGTAAATAACAGGCTTTACTAAGTTAAGGGTTAAATTAGTCTGCCCTCGCCCGATTGAGAGAACCTCAGTATCATCTTTAGTTTCAGACTTCGCTTCTTGATTGAGCATGCAGGAAATATCAGCCATATCTATCACCATAAAACCCCATAAGGAGTTATTGATAACAAGCTTATTACGCAGAATATATATCGAGTAGTAACGCGACACTCTATGGTTGGCCACTATCGACATCAAGGTATAACCAATGAAAGACGATACTATAATGGCCACTAATTGGCTCCACGACTGCAATAACACATAGCAGGTCGTCAATGCAGCAAGACAAGCCAGCACCATGAATGCGACATGCCACCTAGAAGCGCTAATAAGCTTGATATGAGCGATTGCGGGTTGTTGATTGCGTGAAAACCTGGGAATAGCATAAAGCCAGTTGGTCGCTTCGCTGGCAAGAATAAGCGCAAGGGTTAAATTTTTATCATCACCTTCTCGGTAGGTTTCAACTGCGCCGACTCTGGGGTCACCTTTCAGTTTTCTGACCTTAAACAGTCCGCGAATAACACTGAACATCAAATACAATTGAATAACCAATAACACTGCAATGATAGGGTAGCGCACCCACATCACAAACTCGAAATAATGGCTTAACTCCGCTGGGTAACTCAATCTTGCTACTAAGCTGCTTAAGCTCAACACCATGATGATTTTCCACAGTTTTTGCTGGCCCACTTTGATGATGCAATACCAATACGCAATGGGTAGAAGGATAAAATAGGCGGCAGAAATAGTGCCAAGCAACCATTTTTCATTGTCTGTACTCAAGGAATCGGGTGTAAAATTCACCCCCGCCACGAAACACACCAATGCTAATAGCAGAAACAATAAACGAAACTTCACCTGTGAACGCATCAAACAATCCTTTTATATTTAAGCACTTAGTAAATTAGGTAAAGACGATCAGCATATAGACCCACAAATTATTAACAAATTAAATTTGTTAATAATTATGTTTGCTGAGTAATAAACAACAAAAAACCGCTAAATAGCGGTTTTGAGTGTATCAAGGTTAATCTTTAACAATTAAAAGACTCGCATTTAAAAACAGCTAACAGGATTAGATGAGGTAGTCGGCAGTTAACGTTAAAAATAATACCAAACCGGCCCAGTTATTATTTAAAAAAGCGGTGAAACAAGCTGTGCGTTCACGCCTATAAATCATCCATTGTTGATAACCACTGAAGCCGATAAAAGCGATAATCCCTAGCGCATATATAAGCCCACGTTCGGCTAATAAGCCCGCCATAATAAAACACCCAAGCGCGGCTAACTGAAACAAGCCAATCCAATGCCTATCAAAACGACCAAATAAAATGGCGGTAGATTTAATACCAACTTTTACATCATCATCCCTGTCGACCATGGCATACATGGTGTCGTAAGCCACTGTCCAGCACCAATTGGCCATAAATAGCCACCATGCTTCAACAGGCACAGTGCCTAACTGGGCCGCATAGGCCATTGGAATTGACCAGCTCCATACCACACCCAAAAACATCTGTGGCATATTAGTCACCCGTTTCATAAACGGATACATCACAGTTAAAATAATGCCGACAACCGAAAGCTGCACCACTAAGGTATTTAACAGCAGCACCAATGAAAATGCCACTAGGCCTAAAATAGCAAATAAGCTCAGCGCTTCTTTCACGCTGATTTCACCCGAAACCAATGGCCTATTTTGGGTTCGCTCAACGTGGGCATCTAATTTACGATCGGCAAAATCATTAATAATGCAGCCACAAGCACGCATTATAATCACCCCAACAATAAAGATAACCAACACTTTAATGTCCGGCATTCCCTTGGCTGCCAGTAACAGCGCCATCAAACACGGCCACAATAACAGTAAAGTTCCTATGGGTCGGTCAATGCGCATTAAGCGTGCATAGGCGTGCAGTTTTTGTTTCACATCAAGTTCCTTCTTGCTTAACAGGCTTCCAGTTTCGCTAGGCTTACCAGTAACCATTTACTGCCAAAGTCGCGAAAGTTAACCTGTACTCGCGCTTTTTCACCTGTGCCTTCAAAGCTTGTCACCACGCCTTCAGAGAACTTAAAATGTTTCACTTTTTGGCCAACACTGAATCCGGTGGTATTGGCGGGTGATTGGCTAAACCCAGTACTGACGCCTCTGGCGGGAAAACGCTGACTGATTGACGGCGAAACCTGGGCGCGTAGTCGAATTTGCTCAACGTATTGCTCAGGTATTTCATTAATAAAACGGGATGGACGGGCGTAATCTTCGCGGCCATAAATTCGTCTGGATTCTGCATAACTGATATACAGCTTCTTCATGGCACGGGTCATACCCACATAGCAAAGACGACGTTCTTCATCTAAACGATCGCCTTCATCTAATGCCATTTTACTCGGGAAAAGCCCTTCTTCTACCCCAGACATAAACACCATTGGAAACTCTAGTCCTTTAGCGGAATGCAAAGTCATTAATTGCACCGCATCAGTAAAGGCATCAGCCTGACCTTCGCCAGCCTCTAACGCCGCATGGGATAAAAAGGCGTTTAACTCGCCCATATCTTCCAGCTCTTCTGGCATTTCAAAGCTTTTAGCTGCGGTAACTAGCTCATTTAAGTTTTCTATCCGCGCCTGGGCTTTTTCGCCCTTTTCAGCTTCGTACATGGTCCGTAAACCGGATTGATTAATGACAGTATCCGTCATGCGATACAACAACATATCAGCGGTATCTGTGCGCATATTAATCACTAAGTCCATAAAGCCACGCACGGCATTAGCGGCACGACCGGCGAGCACTTTTTCTTCCAATAGACGTAAACTTGCTTGCCACAAAGTTAATTGTTGTTGCCTTGCGGTAGAGCGCATAATTTCCAGAGTGCGATCGCCAATGCCACGTGTAGGCGTATTCACCACACGTTCAAAGGCGGCATCATCATCTTTGTTATTGATTAGGCGCATGTAACCCATAGCATCTTTAATTTCTTGACGATCAAAGAAGCGTAAGCCGCCATAAATGCGATAAGCGACACCACGATGCAATAAGGCTTCTTCAAGCACACGAGACTGGGCATTGGAGCGGTATAAAATCGCGCAGTCACTTAAGCTGCCGCCCTTTTCTTGCCAGTCATTAATGCGACCAACAATAAACTTAGCTTCATCCATTTCATTGAAAGCACAGTAAACTGAAATAGGCTCGCCATCTTTATCTTCGGTCCACAGTTTTTTGCCTAAACGATCGGGGTTATTGGCAATCAAATCGTTAGACGCTTTGAGGATATTGCCGGTCGAGCGGTAGTTTTGCTCTAGGCGAACCGTTTCTGCACCGGGGAAATCTTTTAAGAAGCGGTGTAAGTTTTCAATTTGAGCGCCGCGCCAGCCGTAAATAGATTGGTCATCATCACCGACAATCATTACATTTGCGGTATTACCTGCCAGTACGCGGATCCACGCATATTGAATCGCGTTGGTATCTTGAAACTCATCGACTAAGATATGGCGAAACCTGTCCTGATAATGTGCCAAAATATGTGGTTTATTCAGCCATAACTCATGGGCACGCAATAGAATTTCCGCAAAATCGACTAGACCCGCGCGATCGCAGGACTCTTGATATATTTTGTAAATATTAAGCAGATTTTGTTCAATCGGAAAGCCACCAGCATCAATATGCTTAGGTCTTAACCCTTGATCTTTTTTGCCATTGATATACGCCTGAGCTTGTCTTGGAGGATATTGTTTATCATCTAGATTGAGGCTTTTTAAAATGCGCTTTAATAATCTGAGCTGATCGTCAGAATCAATAATCTGAAAGGTTTGCGGTAAATTAGCATCTTGAAAATGGGTGCGTAAAATTCGATGAGCTAAACCATGGAAGGTGCCTATCCACATGCGTCCCATATTGCTGCCAACTACTTTTTCAACACGCTCGCGCATTTCTGCTGCGGCTTTATTGGTAAAAGTGACCGCCAGAATAGAATATGGACTTTGCTGTTCAACCTGCATTAACCAAGCAATACGGTGGGTTAACACCCGAGTTTTGCCGCTGCCCGCGCCGGCTAATACCAGCATGTTAGATAAAGGTGCGCCGACGGCTTCGCGTTGCTTGTCATTCAGGCCGTCTAATAATGATGATACGTCCATTTTTCCTCCCAGAAATCTGCGCGCATTATAGCGCCAAACGGATACCAGATGCGATGAAAGCCCGTGGATTTATGTCCCAATATAATCTTCACTTCCTATAAAGGATTAAAAATGGCTAACTAATGCTCACTTATTGAGTCTTAAGTAGTCATAAATTGACAACAATAGACACTAAAACTACTATAATTGTTCATTTATCTAAGCGGGTTATATTAATTTGAACATCAATGATTTAGAGCTATTTATTTTGGTAGCTGAGCAAGGCAGTTTTGCTAAAGCTGCAGAATCATTGAATACCCGCCGTGCATTAGTCAGTCGCCGCATTGCTGAATTAGAAAAACAACTTGGCGCACCTTTATTCACCCGTACAACTCGGGTTATGACGCTCACATCTTCCGGAGAGTTATATTTAGAGCAAGTCGCCCCGCTACTTAAGCAACTTAAAAATGCCTCGTTTATTTTCAAAAATCGCTACAACGAAATACAAGGGCGTGTTCGCATCGGCTTATTGCCTTTTGTCGATAAGATGTTAGATAAAAAAATCGCTAGTTTTGTGCATGCTTATCCACAAGTGCAATTAGATATCATGGTGATTTCAGGCGGTTATAAAGATATACATAGATTAGATTTAGATATGGTTATTGATATCAATCAACAGCATGATAGCCAGTTTACGACTCAGTCATTACTCAGTTTTGAACGCAAGATTTATGCAAGCCCGAGTTACCTTGAAAAATCATCTGTGATAGAAACCGTTGATGATTTGCAGTATCAATCCTTACTTGGCTTTAGAAACACTAATGGCTTGGTTGAAGATAAATGGACGTTTCAACAAACCTCAATTACGGCTAACCACAAAGTAATTTGCACTGATTACAACTCTTTGTACAACCTATGTTTAGGCGGTGCGGGGATTACGCTGTTACCGCAAACCATTGCTAACGAAGCGATAGCCAACCAACAATTAGTCAATGTGTTACCTGAATTGAGCGCAGGCTTTACTGACCTAAATTTAATTTACCCGCATGATGCCCACTTATCTAATGCCGCAAAAGTATTTATAGAGCACCTTACCCGTCCACTAAAATAGTTGTTATAGCTCTAGCACTCAAAAAAAAATGCGGTTTGCTGCAAGGTACTGAGTGCGTTTACGACACTTCACACCTTGCAACAACTGAATATTAAAATTTTATCTCTCTAATACTCATCCCATTTAGCCTAGACTCAACAACCCTTAATAGATAACAAGCTGCTGCTCTACTTCATTGGCAGCATATTGCCAGTGTAAATATTGTGGCTGATTACCGTCATAAAACCAGACAACCGCCATTAAGTCGCGTTGGTGGTTAGCAACCAATAGCGATTCGCTCAGTTGGCCGTTATCAAGTGCGCCCCTTAATAAACACGATTCATAGTTCACGCTGATGGTTTGTCCTTGCTGCTCAAACTTATCGCACAAAGAAAAATAGCCTCTTTTTCCGCTGGCGATGTCGACGTTTATCGATAACGTAAATGCGGCTTGCAAATCAAAATCTGGATCCACAATCAAGTCATCAAGTGATGTGGGATCCGGCACAGGCTCGACAACCGGCGGAGTTGGCGGTATCGGCGGTGTTATGGTGGTAGGTGGCGTCGTTGTTGGCGGTGTGGTTGCCGGAGGCGTCACTTGAACTGCAGGTGCACTGTCACCACCGCCGCCTCCCCCACAGGCCGTTAACGGTAACAGCAGAGTTAACGTTAATAGGCCAAATAACGGCTTACTTTCACGCTTACTGTTACATAATTCTCTTACCTTTGAGCTTATGGTTAATCTGGTCATGTTTGCATATTTCATCTCGTTCACCTTTATTGTGTATTAGGCCAATCATTGCTGATAATTACGGGCATTAATCTTCAAAAATTAATGCTTCGATGGCGGTCAGATACCAATAGGGGTTAGTTGTACCACTTGCATCTGCTGCAAAATCAACAAACTCTTGATAGCTTCCATCTAAACGCTGTTTTTCAAGTGGATGCTGCCAGGTGTCTGGCACTTCTATGGCCCAACTCATACCATTTTTATCCTGAAAATACTGTCCAGCCGCCACATTTGAGGCGTCATCACGTTGACCTAAAAAGGCTTGATTGAATAAAGCTGTTGGCGCATGGTTTTTAAGATGAATTTCTAATGCCCGACCAGGCTCTTTGCCCCCATTAATATTTTTAGCGGCTAATCCATGATCGGTATTGGGTGTAGCGAAGATAAACGGATCGTACGGAAACTCTGGCATTTGGTCTTCATCAACCGCATTCACAAACGGTACGGTCATTTGCCAGGTCGCACGATAACTTGTGCCGCAACCAGGCTCGGTTCTGAAATATTCACAACCGTTACCGCGGGTAGCATGCTGCCAAAGGTCATCAGTAAACTTGAGCACAGCGTTAGTTTGCCCCGTTTCAAGTGGAGATTGGGGTTGTTTTACCCCCTGTAATGTCCAATCAATGGCTGACTCCTGCACGTTACTGCGCGCAATGCCGGGAAGTTGAACCGCAAAACCATTGTGGTACCAGGCCCCCATGGCAACCAACTGGGCATTAAATCCCACGCGACGCACTTGGTTGTTTTTTACAAACTGGGTAATACGTAATTGCATCACTACATCATTCATATCAAAGTCACCTTGATCAGGATATAAATCTTCATACGCCAATGTGGTAAAACCTGATGATGATGGATAGTAGGTCATGGTGATGCCGGTTTCAGTCACAGTGATAGGGTAATCTTCTACTTCACCGTCACTGACACCGCCTGTTGGTAAAATATCTGCAACAGAACTTAATCTAAATCTTGACCAGGTTTCGCCCGGCTTTGCCCAGTTAGGCACATTGATTAATAAGGTTTGCACGCCTGCAGGCATAGCTTTGGCACTAATGATGCGGTCTTCTTGATCAAATTTTCCATCTTGGGCCCAATCAATCCACCCATTTAAAAATCCGCCTTGCCCTGAGGTAGTGACTAATAAAATCGCTTCTT